>NZ_JBFAGB010000005.1:0-289357 GCF_040639875.1 Actinomadura sp. NPDC023710 | reverse complement strand
GTCCGCTCGGGCGGCAGCGGGCTGCCCGCGGGAAGCGACTGGATCAGCTCGACCAGCAGTTCCTTCAGCTTGTAGTACTTGGGGATCCGGCGTTCGCTTCGCTCATTTATGTGACGCGCGCCACGCCCGCGCATTCTGTCCGACCCGCGAGGCAGTATGGCGCCATGGGCGGTGACGTGCTCGAACGCTTCTCCCCGGCGACCCGCGCCTGGTTCACCGGGGCGTTCGCCGCACCCACCCCCGCGCAGGCCGGCGCCTGGGAGTCCGTCGCCGGCGGCGACAACACGCTGGTCGTGGCGCCGACCGGGTCCGGCAAGACCCTGGCGGCCTTCCTGTGGTCCCTCGACCGGCTCGGCACCGAAGCCCTCCCCGAAGACCCGCTGCGCCGCTGCCGCGTCCTGTACGTGTCGCCGCTCAAGGCCCTCGCCGTGGACGTCGAGCGCAACCTGCGCGCCCCGCTGACCGGCATCCGCCACGCGGCGCGCCGCCTCGGCCTTCCCGAGCCGGACGTCCGCGTCGGGATGCGGTCGGGCGACACCCCGGCCGACGAGCGCCGCCGGCTGGCCGTCAGGCCGCCCGACATCCTGATCACGACCCCGGAGTCGCTGTTCCTGATCCTCACCTCGCGGGCGCGCGAGTCGCTGCGCGGGGTGGAGACCGTCATCGTCGACGAGGTGCACGCCGTGGCGGGCACCAAGCGCGGCGCGCATCTCGCGCTGTCCCTCGAACGGCTGGACGCGCTTCTGGAACGCCCCGCCCAGCGCATCGGCCTGTCGGCGACGGTCCGTCCCGCGGACGAGGTGGCGGCGTTCCTGGGCGGGCCGAGGCCCGCCGCCGTCGTCCAGCCGCGTTCGGAGAAGGTGTTCGAGCTCGACATCGTCGTCCCGGTGGAGGACATGGGCGAGGTCGGCCGGTTCGTCGACGACTCGGGGACGGCCGACCCCCGCCAGCGCAGCATCTGGCCCCACGTGGAAGACCGTCTGCTCGACCTCATCCAGGCGCATCGCTCGACGCTCGTGTTCGCCAACTCCCGGCGCCTGGCCGAGAGGCTGTGCGGGCGGCTGAACGAACTCGCCTACGAACGCGCGGCCGGCGAATCCCTGCCCGAGGACCACTCCCCTGCGGCCGCGATGGCCCAGGCGGGTGCCGCCAAGGGGGCGCCCTCGGAGATCGCCAGGGCGCACCACGGCTCCGTCTCCAAGGAGGAGCGGGCCGGTATCGAGAACGCCCTGAAGGAGGGCCGCCTGCCCGCGGTCGTGGCGACGTCCAGCCTGGAACTGGGCATCGACATGGGCGCGGTGGACCTGGTCGTCCAGGTGGAGTCGCCGCCGTCGGTCGCCAACGGGCTCCAGCGGGTCGGGCGTGCCGGCCACCAGGTCGGCGCCGTGTCCAAGGGCGTCATCTTCCCCAAGTACCGGGGCGACCTCGTGCAGACGGCCGTGGTGGCCGAACGCATGCGCGGCGGCGAGATCGAGGAGCTGCGGTACCCGCGCAACCCCGTCGACGTCCTCGCCCAGCAGATCGTCGCGATGGTCTCGATGGACGAGTGGACGGTCGACGACCTCGAATCCCTCGTCAAGCGGGCCGCCCCCTACGCCACGCTTCCCCGCTCGGCGCTGGAGGCGTCCCTGGACATGCTCGCCGGGCGCTACCCCAGCGACGAGTTCGGCGAGCTCCGCCCCCGCCTCGTCTGGGACCGCGTGACCGGCGTGCTGCGCGACCGTCCGGGCGCCCAGCGGCTCGCCGTGACCAGCGGTGGGACGATCCCCGACCGCGGCCTGTTCGGGGTGTTCCTCGTCGGCGAGAAGGCGTCGCGCGTCGGTGAACTCGACGAGGAGATGGTGTACGAGTCGCGCGTGGGGGACGTGTTCGTCCTCGGCGCGAGCTCATGGCGGATCGAGGACATCACCCCCGACCGCGTGCTCGTCTCCCCCGCGCCGGGCCAGCCCGGCAAGCTGCCGTTCTGGCACGGCGACACGCTGGGGCGTCCGGCCGAGCTGGGCCGCGCGCTCGGTACCTTCACCCGGGAGCTGGCCGAGCTCTCCCAGCAGGAGGCGCAGGCACGCGTCACCGCTTCGGGCCTGGACGACTGGGCCTCCGCCAACCTCGTCTCGTACCTGACCGAGCAGCGCGAGGCCACCGGTCACATCCCCGACGACCGGACGATGGTCGTCGAACGGTTCCGCGACGAACTCGGTGACTGGCGCATGGTCGTCCACTCGCCGCTGGGCGCGCGCGTGCACGCGCCCTGGGCGCTCGCCATCGCCGGTCGCCTGCGCGAGCGGTACGGCGTCGACGCGCAGGCCATGCACGCCGACGACGGCATCGTCATCCGCATACCGGACATGGACGAGCCACCCGGCCTCGACCTGGCCGTCTTCGACGCCGACGACATCGAGCGCGTCGTCGTCGACGAGCTGGGCGGCTCGGCGCTGTTCGCCGCCCGGTTCCGCGAGTGCGCGGCGCGTTCGCTGCTGCTCCCCCGCCGCCGCCCCGACAAGCGCATGCCCCTGTGGCAGCAGCGCCAGCGCGCCGCGCAGCTCCTGGCCGTGGCGAGCAAGTACCCGTCGTTCCCGATCGTGCTGGAGACCATGCGCGAGTGCCTGCAGGACGTGTTCGACGTCCCGGGCCTGGTCCAGCTCATGCGCGACATGTCCGGACGCAAGGTCCGCATGGTGGAGGTGGAGACCTCCGAGCCGTCCCCCTACGCGCGCTCCCTGCTGTTCCACTATGTCGGCGCGTTCATGTACGAGGGCGACTCGCCCCTGGCGGAGCGCCGCGCCCAGGCCCTCGCACTCGACTCGGCGCTCCTCGCCGAACTGCTCGGCCAGGCCGATCTGCGCGAGCTGCTCGATCCCGACGCCGTCGCCGAGACCGAACGCGAGCTCCAGCGCCTCGCGGCCGACCGCCGTGCGCGCGACATGGAGGGCGTCGCCGATCTCCTGCGCGCCCTCGGCCCCCTGAGCACGGCGGAAGCGGCCGAGCGCACACTGCCCGCGGGCCTTGGCGCCCAACCGGACGAGAGCGCCGCCACGGCCGGTGACGCGGAGGCCGCCGCGGCGGGCGATCCCGTCCCGGGCGCGGTGCTCGTCCAGGTGTCGCGGTGGCTGGCGGAGCTGGAGGCGACGCGGCGGGCGATCCGGGTGCGGATCGCCGGGGAGGAGCGCTGGGCGGCGATCGAGGACGCCGGCCGCCTGCGGGACGCGCTCGGTGCGCCGCTGCCGGTGGGCGTCCCGGAGGCGTTCCTCGAACCGGTCGACGACCCGCTCGGCGACCTGGTCTCCCGGTACGCGCGCACGCACGGGCCGTTCCGGGCGGCCGAGGCCGCCGCGCGGTTCGGGCTGGGCGTCGCCGTGGTCGTCGAGACGCTGCGGCGGCTGTCGGGCGCGGGCCGGGTCGTCGAGGGCGAGTTCCTGCCGGTCGGGTCCGTGGCGGGCCCGCTGACGACCGAATGGTGCGACGGCGGCGTGCTGCGGATGCTGCGGCGGCGTTCCCTGGCGCGCCTGCGCGCCGAGGTCGAGCCGTCCCCGCCGGAGTCGCTCGGCCGGTTCCTGCCGGCCTGGCACGGCATCGCGGGCGGGTCGCGGCTGCGGGGCATCGACGCGCTCGTCCAGGCGATCGAGCAGTTGCAGGGCGCGGCGGTGCCCGCGTCCGCGCTGGAGTCGCTGGTCCTGCCGTCGCGGGTGCCCGGCTACTCCCCGGCCATGCTGGACGAGCTGACGTCGGCCGGCGAGGTCGTTTGGGCGGGCCAGGGAGGGCTGCCGGGCGGCGACGGCTGGGTGGCGCTGTACCTGGCCGACACCGCTCCGCTGCTCATGCCGGCCCCGGCCGAGATCACGCTCACGCCCGTGCACCAAGCCGCCCTCGACGCCCTCGGTGACGGAGGCGCGTTGTTCTTCCGCACGCTGTCCGACCGCGTGAACAAGCAGGCCGACGCGAACGACGCCGACCTCGTCACCGCCGTGTGGGACCTCGTCTGGGCCGGCCACCTCACCAACGACACGCTGGCCCCGCTGCGGTCCGCGCTCGGGTCGGGCCGTCCGACGCACCGTTCCCGGACGACGCGGCGCGGACGTCCCGTCCTGCCGTCCCGGACGGGCCCGCCCACGGTCGCCGGGCGCTGGTGGCCGCTCCCCGAGCGCGAGCCCACCGCGACCCTGCGCTCGCACGCCCTCGCCGAAGCGCTCTTGGAGCGGTACGGCATCGTCATCCGCGGCGCCGTCGCGGCCGAACGCACCCCTGGCGGGTTCTCCGCCGTCTACCCGGTCCTGCGCGCGTTCGAGGAGACGGGGCGTTGCCGGCGGGGCTACTTCGTCGAGGGCCTCGGAGCCGCCCAGTTCGCGCTGCCGGGGGCCGTCGACCGCCTCCGCGCGCTCCGCCCGGCGGCCTCCGCACCGGACGACATCTCCGCCCTCTGGGAGGCGCCCCGCAAACCCGGGGTCCGCGCGCTCGTCCTGGCGGCGGCCGATCCCGCCAACCCCTACGGCGCCGCCCTGCCCTGGCCGGAACGCGCCGACGAGGTCGCCAGCGGCCACAAGCCGGGCCGCAAGGCCGGCGCGCTCGTCGTGCTGGTCGAGGGACGCCTGGTCCTCTACGTCGAACGCGGCGGGCGGACGCTCCTGACCTGGGACGACGACCCGGACGTCCTGCAACCCGCCGTCGACGCCCTCGCCCTGTCCGTCCGCGAGGGGGCGCTCGGCAAACTGACCGTGGAGCGCGCCGACGGCGAGGCGATCAGCGACTCCCCGCTGGCCGCCGCGCTGGAGTCGGCGGGCTTCCACCCCACGCCGCGCGGGCTGCGGCTGCGCTCCTGACCGTCCGGGGCCCGGAGGGCCACGGTCACGGCGGCGGCGCACACCAGCATGCCCAGGACTGACGGCAGGGTGAGCGTGCTGCCGAACATCAGCCAGCCCCACAGCATCGTCGTGGGCGGGGTGAGATAGAGCAGGGCGGACACCCTGGCGACACCCGTCCGCCGGACGTTGACCCAGTACAGCCCGTACCCGCCGAACATCGCCAGCACGACGAGGATGGCGATGGCCGTCCAGAACACGGGATCGGCCGGCGGGACCAGTGAGCCGTCCACACCGGCGAAGCCCGAGAACACCACCGCGCTCACGCCCGCCTGGACGGCCAGGGCCTCCGGAAGCTCCAGCGAGGGGCGTGTGCGACGTTCCACGAGGGTGGCGCCGACGAGGGAGAGCATCGCGGCGAACGGAAGCGCGTACGCCCAGGCCGGAGCGTCCGCGCTCAGGTCGCCGCCGACGACGAGCGCGACGCCGCCGAGCCCGGCGGCGAATCCGGCGAGCCGGCGACGGCCGACGGGCTCGCCGAGCACGGGGCCGGCGAGCGCGACCGCGACGAGCGGCTGCAACGCCGTGATCAGGCTGTTGATCCCCTCTACCACGCCGAGCTCGGCGGCGAGGAACACACCGGAGAGGTAGCCGACCTGTCCCAGCGTCCCGATCAGGGCGTGCAGGGCCAGGTCCCGGGGCGGGATCCGGCGCCGCCGCCACAGCAGCCACATCCCGAGCACGCCCGCGCCGATGAGGAACCGCCAGGCCAGCAGCGCGCTCGCCGGCGCGCCCCGCGTTCCGAGCTCGGCGCCGACGAACCCGGAGCTCCACATGACGACGAACGCGGCGCCCAGCAGGGCGTTCGATCGGCGGATGTCCACGATCCCCCCTCAGGTATACATACCGGTATACCTATAAGGTAACCACACCGGGATGTATAATTGAGGTCACCCTGCGGAAGGAGCCGCGATGCCCGTGCACGACCGGCCCCTCACCCCCGCCGCCCGGCGGGTCCTCCAGGTCGCGAGCGAGCTCTTCTACGAACGCGGCATCGGCTCGGTCGGCATGGAGCTGATCGCCGCCGAGGCGGGCGTCACGAAGAAGACCGTCTACGACCGGTTCGGTTCCAAGGACGCGCTGATCCTGGCCTACCTGCGGGCCCGCGACGAGCGGTGGCGCGCCTTCACGACCGGCCGGCTCGCCGAGGTCGCGGGCGCCCGCGACCGGGTCCTCGCCACGTTCGACGCCCTCGGAGAGTGGCTGGCCACCCGGTCCGGGCGCGGCTGCTCGATGGTGAACGCCTGCGCCGAGCTGCCCGATCCGTCCCACCCCGTCCACGGGCTGGCCGCCGAGCAGAAGGCGTGGGTCCGCGCCCTCTACGCGGACCTGGTGGGCGACGGCGTGCTGGCCGACCAGTTGCTGATGCTGCACGAGGGCGCGGTCGTCGCGTTCAGCGTCGCGGGCGTCCGTGACGCGGCGCCCTCCGCCCGCGCCGCCGCCGAGGCGCTCGTCCCCCGGCGGCTCAGCGCCGCCGGCCCCTGAACATGGCGATCAGCCCGCGCAGGGCCCGCTCGTCCAGGGACCCGAACGGGTTGTCGTGGACGAGGTAGGTCCAGGTCGCCGAGGGCCGCTTCAGCCCGGCGGAGTCGAGGTCGACGCCGTCCTTCGAGGCGGTGAGGGCCTCGAAGGCGGCCGCGGACCGCTTCCGCGCGTCGGCCAGGAGCCGCTTGCCCGCCGGGACGGCCTCCCGGTTGAACTCGATCAGCGGGTCCAGGCCGCGGCCGAGTGACCGCAGGTGGATGCCCTCGCGCAGGTCGGCGAGGAACGCCAGGTGCTCGGCCCAGCAGCGGTCCAGCTGGTACAGGACGATCTGCCGCGCGGCGCCGGCCACCGCGTCCGCGCCCGCGATCGCGGTGAGCTCGGCGTGCCGCTCCGGGGCGTCGGCCGCCATGGCCCGGTCGGCGGCGTCGCCGTTCAGGACGGCGTCGCGCTCGGCGAGCACCTCCCGCCGCTGGAGCCCGATCAGGTGGTTGTACCGCCACGTGTTGCGGTGCAGTTCCAGGTCGACGCCCTCCGCGACGCGCTGGGCGTGGCCGACGATCCAGTGCGCACCCTTGTCGGTGATGAGCCCGTCGTCGCCGGTGGACGCCTTCGACTCCTCGTCCGGCGCGTAGCGGGTGACGAGGTCGTCCTGGAGGCTGGTGAAGAACACCGAGCCGCCGGGGTCGCCCTGCCGTCCTGCCCGCCCCCTGAGCTGGTCGTCCAGGCGGCTGCTGTGGTAGCGGCCCGTCCCGATGACCAGCAGGCCGCCGGCCCGCGCGACCCGGTCGTGGTCGGTGCCGTCCCGCTCCGCCGGGGCCGTGCCCGGTGCGGACGGCGAGGGGCTGCCGCCCAGCCGGATGTCGGTGCCCCGGCCGGCCATCTGCGTGGAGACGGTGATCGCGCCGTGCGCGCCCGCCTCCGCGATGATCGCGGCCTCCTCGGCGTCGTTCTTGGCGTTGAGGACGACCCGGTCGAGCCCGGCGCGGGCCAGGCGGCGGGCGAGCCGCTCGGACTCGGCGACGTCGCCCGTCCCGACCAGCACCGGGCGGCCCCCGGCGTGCGCGGCGGCGATCTCCTCGACGATCGCGACCTCCTTGTCGGCGACGGTCGCGTAGAGGCGGTCCGGCTCGTCCTCGCGAACGCACGGCCGGTTCGGCGGGACGACCGCGATCCGCAGCGAGTAGAACTCGGTCAGCTGCCCGGCGACGGCCATCGCGGTGCCCGTCATGCCGCACCGGACGGGATAGCGCCCGATCAGCTCCTGCACGGTGATCGAGTCGAGGATCTCCCCGCTCGGGGAGGCGTCCAGTGCCTCCTTCGCCTCGACCGCCGCCTGCAGGCCGTCCGGCCAGCGCTGCAGCAGGGCGACCCGGCCCCGCGACTCGCTGACCAGCTTCACCGCGCCGTCCCGGACGATGTAGTCCACGTCGCGGTGCAGCAGGACCTCCGCGTGCAGGGCCACGTTCACCGCGGTGAGCACGGCGAGGTTCTCCGGCGCGTAGAGGTCGAGCCCGAGGACGCGTTCCACCTCGCGCGCCCCGGTGGCCGTGAGCTGGACGTTGCGCGCCTCGTCGTCGGTGGCGTAGTGCAGCCCGGGGCGCAGCCGGCGGACCAGGTCGGCGTGCTGCGGGTCGGCGCCGCCCGAGTCGTCGGCGCCCGCGAGCACGAGCGGGACCATGGCCTCGTCCACCAGCACCGAGTCGGCCTCGTCGATCAGCGCGACGGACGGCTCGGGCAGCACGCGGGCGGCGGCGCCGGTGGCGAGCCGGTCCCGGAGCAGATCGAACCCGACCTCGCTGACCGGCGCGTACGTCACGTCCGCCCGGTAGGCCTCGCGTCGCTCGGCGGGCGTGGACGACTGGCCGACCCAGCCGACGGTGACGCCCAGCATCGCGTAGAGCGGGCCCATCCACTCGGCGTCGCGCCGCGCCAGGTAGTCGTTGACCGACATGACGTGGACCCGGTGGCCGCGCAGCGCGTACCCGGCCGCGGCCAGGGCGCCCGCCAGGGTCTTGCCCTCGCCGGTCGCCATCTCGGCGACGTGCCCGGACAGCAGTGCGAGCGTCCCGACGAGCTGCACGTCGAAGGGCCGCTCCCCCAGCGCCCGGCGCGCGGCCTCCCGGCCGAGGGCGCACAGCTCCGCGAGGTCCTCCTTCTCGCGGAGGGCGGACGCGGCCGCGGTCAGCTCCGCGTCCGGCAGCTCCCGGACGCGGGACTCGCGCGTCGCCGCCTCGTCCACCAGGGCGCGCAGCGGCGCCAGATCGACGCTTCCGGGCTTCTGGACGAGGCGCCGCAGCCGGTCACGCAGCGCCATGACGTCCCCTCGGTTCGTCACTCACGGTTCCCCCAACGGGCGGGCAGGAGTCGGCGTTCCCATGATCTCAGCGCGGCCGCCCCGCGGATGTCCGGGGCGGGCCTCCGCTGGTGGTCTGACCTCGAATTCATTCCTTGGGCGGATCCCCTCCAGCCCTTTCGTTTGAGAGCATGGCTGCATCACGGGGTTTGCGGTGGCCAAGGGGAAAGCGTCACCGCGGAACGGGGTTTCGGCATGACACCTACGGCACGCAAGGCCGCCGCTCTCCGGCGCAAGCGTCAGATCATCAGCCAGACCGTCATCGACCGCGCGCTGAACGACCCCCGGCGTCATCCGGAGGTCGCCGTCGCGGCGGCGCCCGCCAAGTAGGGGAACGGACCACCGCGCGATCGGGAAGCGCCTCCGCCCGCCGGGCGGAGGCGCTTCCGCTTTCGCGGACGCGCCTTCCTACGATGCCCCCGCGGCCGAGAAGACGTCGTCGCGCGCCTGCTCCAGCGCCGCGTGCAGGGCGCCGCGCAGGACGGGGTCGCCCTTCACGCCGGTGACGGCGACGGCGGGGCGGGTCGGGCTGATCCGGCCGACGATCGACTCGATGCGGGTGGCCAGCGGCCATCCGCCGGCCCGGCCGAGGCTTCCCGACAGCACCACGAGCCCCGGGTCCAGGACGATGTTGACCGAGGTCACGCCGTAGGAGATGCGGTCGGCGAGCTCGTCGAGGAACGCCCCGCCGCGGTCCTCGTCGTCGGCCGCCGCGCGGACGCAGTCCACGGCGGTCGGCTCGGTGAAGCCGTGCTCGTGCGCGAGGGCGCGGACCGCGTCCGCGCCCACCAGGGCCCCGTATCCGCCGGCGAGGGTCGGGATCCCCCAGGTCGTCGACTCGGTGACGCCCTCGTCCTGGGCGGCGCGCCGGGCGTCCCCGACCGGTAGCGGCGCCCCGGGGACGGGCAGGTAGCCGATCTCCCCCGCTCCGCCCCACCGCCCGCGGTGCAGCCGCCCGCCCAGCATCACCGACAGGCCCATGCCGCGGTCGAACCACATGAGCGCGAAGTCGTCGGCGTCGCGCGCCGCCCCGTAGGCCCGCTCGGCGATCGCGGCGAGGTTCACGTCGTTCTCGATGATCACGGGGCGGCGCAGGTCGGTGCGCAGCGCGGCGAGGACGCCCTCGTGCCAGGCGGGCAGGTCGAAGGAGAACTGGACGTCGCCGGAGCGCGGGTCGACGACGCCGGGCGTCCCGATGACGAACGCGCTCAGCTTCGACACCGCGACCTTGGCCGAGCGGCACGCCTTGACGACGGCGCTGTGCACCATCTTCACGGGATCGTCGGCGCCGTTCGGATCCACGGTGACCTGGGCGACGATCTGCCCGGTGATGTCGGCGACGCCGGCCGTGACCCCGTCCGGCCCCACCTCCAGGCCCGCGACATACGCGCTGGACGGGACGACGGCGTAGAGCGCGGCGTTCGGGCCCCGTCCCCCGGCCTGCTCCCCCACCACCGAGACGAGCCCCCGCTCTTCCAGCCGGGACAGCAACTGGGACGCGGTCACCTTCGACAACCCGGTGTGCTCGCCGATCTGCGCGCGGGTGAGCGGACCCTGCTCGACGAGCAGGTCCAGTGCCGCGCGGTCGTTGAGCTCACGCAGCAGTCTCGGCGTTCCCGGGCGTCTTGCCATTCTGACCCCTGATGTCTCAATCCGCTAACGAGGAGTTTTGTTTAGGAAAGTTTCTTGTTAGTTTACGCCCAAGCGCCGACCGGCACGGTACCCCGGGTCGGGGGCGCGCCGCAGAGCGCGGACTGGCGAGCAGGGCGCCCGCGAGCGATGCGAACGCGGGAGGGGCATGGCTGGGACCCTAAAGGGTCCGCGCCGTCTCCACTCGCACCGCAGGCCACAAGGCCGCGCGAGGCGATGCCGGAAAGGAACCCCCAGTGAAGTACATGAAGGTTGCGGCCGTGACGGCCGCGATCGCCCTGGCCGCCACGGCCTGCGGCGGCGACAAGAAGGACGGCGACGCGGGCGACGGCAAGGACCCGGCGCAGCTGAAGGTCTGGATGATGGGCGACGGCACGCCCGAGCAGACCAAGTTCCTCGACGGGGTCGAGGCCGAGTTCAAGCAGAAGCACCCGAACACCGACGTCCAGGTCAAGTACGTGCCGTGGCCGCAGGTCGCCACGACGTTCCAGAAGGCGGCGGCCGGCGGCGAGGGGCCCGACGTCACCGAGCTCGGCAACACCGACGTCCAGTCCCACATCGAGCAGGGCAGCCTGGCCGACATCACCGACCGGTTCACGGGCTGGGCGGACGGCAAGACGCTGAACAAGACCGCGCTCGGCAACGACACCGCGGACGGCAAGACCTACGCGGTGCCGTGGTACGGGGGCGTCCGCGGCGTCTGGTACCGGACGGACTGGTTCCAGGAGCTCGGCATCCAGCCGCCGAAGACGTGGGCGGACCTGACCGCCGCCGCGAAGAAGGTGCAGGGCTCCAAGAAGGTCCCCGGCATCGGCATCCCGAGCGACCAGACCAACGCGCTGCTCAGCTTCGTGTGGGGCAACGCCGGCGAGGTCGCCGTCGACGACGGCAAGGGCGGCTTCAAGGGGCAGCTCGACCAGCCGCAGGCGGTCGAGGCGGTCAAGTACTACGCCGGGCTCGTCACCACCGAGAAGGTCGCCCCCGAGAAGTACGTCGGCAAGAACGAGCTGGAGGGCCCGCAGCGCGACTTCGCGCTCGGCAAGCTCGGCATGTACGTCGACGGCAGCTGGGCGCTCAAGGAGATGAAGAAGGTCTCCGAGAAGAACGCCGACAAGTGGGGCGTCTTCCCGATCCCGACCAAGACCGGCGGCAACGCCCCGGTCATGGCGGGCGGCTCCGACCTCGCGGTCTGGAACGACAGCAAGGCCAAGGGCGCGGCCTTCGACTACATCACGGTCCTGAACAACGCCAAGAACGCCAAGGGCTGGGCGGACTACAGCGGCTTCTCCTCCATGCGGTCGGACGTGAAGTTCTCCGACCCCAAGCTGGAGATCTTCACCTCGATCGCCGGCAACACCAAGTTCCCGCCGATCAGCGCGGGCTGGGGCGAGTTCGAGCAGGCCAAGAAGGTGCTGCCGAACGCGGTCAAGGCGATCATGCAGGGCAAGTCCGCCGAAGAGGAGATGAAGAAGGCGAACGAGCAGGCCAACACGCTGCTGAACCCCTAGTACCCGGCTGATCGGAACGTCCATGCTCGACACCGCTCCCGCGGTGCGGAGAGCGCCCGGCCGGAGAACGTCCGGCCGGGCGCGCCCCCGCCGCAGGCCCCGCTTCGGGCCCTACCTGCTGATCGCGCCCACCGTGGTCGTGATCGCCCTGCTGATGTTCTGGCCCATGGTCCAGATCGGGATCATGTCGTTCCAGAAGGTCGGCAACCGCCAGCTGCGCGGCGAGCCGGCCGAGTCGGTGGGGACCGAGAACTTCACAAAGATCTTCAACGATCCGTTCTTCTGGCAGACCCTCCGGCACACCGTGCTGTTCGCCGTCGTCGCGGTGTCCCTGACCCTGGTCGTCGGGACGCTGGTGGGGCTGCTGCTCAACAAGCTCGGCAAGCGGATGTCGAGCTTCGTCGCCGGTGGCGTGATGGTCGCCTGGGCGACCCCGCCCGTCACCGCGGCGATCATCTTCAGCTGGCTGTTCGGCACCACCGGCGGCCTGGTCAACTGGTGCCTGGACCTGCTGCCGGACTTCCTCGTCGGCGGCGGCTGGAGCGACTACAACTGGTTCGCCACGCCGCTGTCCACCTACACCGTCCTCACCGTGTGCGTCGTCTGGCAGGCCTGCCCGTTCGTCGCGGTGTCCGTGCTGGCCGGGCTGAAGAGCGTCCCCGGCAAGCTGTACGAGGCCGCCCGGGTGGACGGCTCCGGACCGTGGCGGACGTTCTGGAGCCTCACCTACCCGATGCTCAAGCCGATCTTCCTCGTGCTGGTCGTCATGTCGATCATCTGGGACTTCAAGGTCTTCACACAGCTGTTCATCATGGCCGGGATGGCCAACCGCGACGCGTTCAACCTGTCGCTGTACGGCTACTCCGAGGCGTTCGGCTCGCTCAATCCGAAACTCGGCATGGGCTCGGCGATCGCGCTCGTGCTCACGCTCATCCTGCTCATCGTCACCGCCCTGTACGTGCGGGTCATGGTCCGTCAGGGGGAGACCCGATGAGGCGCCTGTCGCGCAAACTGCTGCTGAACGGGACGGGCCTGCTGGTCTTCCTGATCGCGGTGTTCCCCGTCTTCTGGATGGCCTCCACCGCCTTCAAGCCCAACACCGAGATCTTCAGCACGACGCCGAAGCCGCTGCCGTCCCATCCGACGCTGGAGCACTTCGATCTGGTGCTGAACGGCGGCATCGCCGAGGTCTCCTTCTGGGAGTACTTCCGCAACAGCGCGATCCTGGCGCTCGTCACCGTCCTCGTGTCGGGGCTGCTCTCGCTGATGGCCGCGATCGCCGTCGCCCGCTTCCGGTTCCGCTTCCGCACCACGTTCCTGATCATGCTGCTGGTGGTCCAGATGGTCCCGTGCGAGGCGCTGGTCATCCCCCTGTTCCTCGACCTGAAGCAACTGGACCTGCTGAACAGCCTGGCCGGCCTCGTCATCGTCTACATCGGCTTCGCCGTCCCGTTCGCGATCTGGATGCTGCGCGGCTTCGTCGCCGCCGTGCCGCGCGAACTGGAGGAGGCCGCCGCCATCGACGGCGCGGGCCCGGTCCGGACGTTCTTGCGCGTCATGCTCCCGCTCGTCGCTCCCGGCCTGGTGGCGACCAGCATCTTCTCCTTCATCACCGCCTGGAACGAGTTCATCTTCGCGTTCACGTTCCTGGACGACCAGACCAAGTACACCCTGCCGATCATGCTGCAGTTCTTCTTCGGCCGCAGCGGCAACGCCTGGGGGCCCATCATGGCAGCGTCGACGCTGCTCACCATTCCCGTCATCGCCTTCTTCCTGATCGTCCAGCGCCGCATGGTGTCCGGGCTCACCGCCGGGGCGGTGAAGGGGTGACGACCGACGACATCGCGACCACGGCGGAGATCGCCCGGCTCGCGCGCGGCACGCTGCTCCCGTCCTTCCCCGGCGCGACCGCGCCCCGCTGGGTCCTGGACGAGATGGAGGTCGGCCTCGGCGGCGTCACGCTGTTCGCGCTCACCGGGAACGTCCCGAGCCCCGAGTCGCTGGCCGCGCTCACCGCGCAGATGCGCAAGGCCGGCGACCCCTTCATCACGATCGACGAGGAGGGCGGCGACGTCACCCGCCTCGGCGGCCACGCGACCGGCAGCCCCTACCCGGGCAACGCCGCGCTCGGCGCCGTCGACGACCCCGAACTCACCCGCCGCATCTACCGCTCGCTCGGCGCCGAACTGGCCGAGGTCGGCGTCAACTTCAACTTCGCGCCGTCGGTCGACGTCAACACCGCCGACGACAACCCGGTCATCGGCACCCGCTCGTTCGGCTCGGACCCCGCGCTGGTCGCGCGGCACGCCGCCGCCGCCGTGACCGGCACGCAGGAGGCGGGCGTCGCCGCCTGCGCCAAGCACTTCCCCGGCCACGGCGCGACCGTGGACGACTCCCACCTCGGGATCCCGCTCGTCGACGCCGACCTGGACCTGCTGGACCGCCGCGAGCTGGTCCCGTTCCGGGCGGCGATCGCGGCCGGCACCCGCGCGGTGATGACCGGGCACCTCAACCTGCCCGCCATCACCCGCGGGGCGCCGGCCACCCTCTCCCAGGAGGCGATCACCGGGCTGCTCCGCGAGCGACTCGGCTACCAGGGCGTGATCGTCACCGATGCGCTCGACATGGAGGGCGCGAGCGGCGCGATCGGCATCCCGGAGGCGTCCGTGCGGGCCCTCATCGCGGGCGCCGACCTGCTGTGCCTCGGTCCCCGCGAGCACGCCGAGACCGTCGAGGCCACCCTCGCCGCGATCGACGAGGCCGTCCGGACCGGGCGCCTCCCGCTGGCCAGGCTGGCGGACGCGGCCGAGCGCACCCGCCTGCTCAGGGAATGGCTCGCCGGGCACAGCCCCGCCGCCGTCGACCGGCCCGCCGGGCTGGAGGCCGCCCGCCGCGCCGTCCGCGTGACCGGCGCGCTGCCCGGCTGGAACGGGGCGCCCCTGATCGTCGAGACCGAGACGACCGGCAACATCGCGGTCGGCCCGACACCCTGGGGCCTGCACCCGTGGGCGCCCGACGCCGTCCAGGCCGACGGCGCGGACGGGACGGCGGAACGTGTCTTGGACCGTGCCAAGGGCCGCGGGCTCGTCATCGTCCTCCGCGACGCCCACCGGCACGCCGGCCAGCGCGCCCTCACCACGGCCCTGCTCACCGCCCGTCCCGACACCGTCGTCGTGGAAATGGGCCTCCCCGTCTGGCGCCCCCGCTCAGCCGTCTACCTGGCCACCTACGGCGCCGCCGCCGCCAACGCCCAAGCCGCCGCCGAACTCCTGGGGTTGTGTTGATTGCTTTTTCTCCTCCTTCGGGCCTGGCGGCCCTCCATCGTCGATAAAAGCGGGCGATCGCTGGCATCGCTCCGGCTCGCCTTGCGGCTCGCTGCGCGATCAGGTTCTTGCTTCGCTCGAACCTGCCTTTGGACGCGATCGCCACCATTGAGGTCGTCGCGGGGTTGCGGTCGCGGCTGAGGTGGCTGCGGTAGCGGGTGCCGGTTGGCGGGCATCGCTCGCCGCGTTGGGTCTTGCTTCGCTCGAAGCTGCCTTTGGACGTGATCGCGACCGTCTCGGTTGTCGCGCGGGGCCCGGGGCGCGGCGGCTGAGGGGGCGGGTTGGCGATTGAGACCCACGGCGCACCGCTGGACAAGAGCCCGGTTCCGGCGGTGCGTCGTGCTTTGGGCCTGGCGGGTCGCCGGCTACGGGAGGTACTGGGCCTGGCCGTGGCCGAAGGACCAGTCTGCCGGGGTGTTCTCGTGGATGACTATGAAGATGTTGTGGGGGGCCACGTCGGCGCGCTCGTGGGCTAGGGCGCATACGCGTTCGTAGAGGTCCTTCTTCTGGTCCGCGGTGCGGCCGGCGCGCATGGTGATGTCGATGTAGACGATGCCGTCGTCGCGGGGGATGTCCAGGTACGTGCCGTGGCGAAGCGTGCCGGTCGTGCCGTCGTGGCTTGTCAGGATCTGGAAGCGGTCGTCGGCGGGGAAACCGATCGAGTCCATGAGGGCCTGGTGTACCGCGTCCCCGAGTGCTTCCAACTGGGGAGGGGGCATCCGGAGGGCGTCAATGCGGACCAGCGGCATCGGATCACGTGTCCCTTCGGGTCGGCTTCGTACATACTAGTAGGTACATCTTCTTGGCCGGGAGGGAACCGAAGTAGTCCTATCGGCAAGGGATAATGCGAATATGCGATTGTCCGCCCGGGTCGACTACGCGCTGCGCGCCTCCGCCGAGCTGGCGGTCGCCGGGAGTCATCCGGTGACCGCGGTCCAACTCGCCGAGGCCCAGCAGATACCGCCCAAATTCCTGGAGAACATCCTCGGCCAGCTGCGCCGGTCCGGGCTCGTCCGGAGCCAGCGGGGACCCGAAGGCGGCTACTGGCTGGCACGTCCGGCCGAGCGGATCTCGCTGGCCGACATCATTCGCGCCATCGACGGGCCGCTGCTCGGCGTGCGGGGCGAGCGGCCCGAGCACGTCGGGTACGAGGGGCCCGCGCGGTCCCTGCAGGAGGTGTGGATCGCGCTGCGCGCCAGCGAGCGGTCGATCCTGGAGCAGGTCACGCTCGCGCACATAGCCGCCGGGGAACTGCCGGCGGCCGTCCAGAAGCTGACCGAGGACCCCTCCGCCTGGGAAAGCCCCTCCCTGATCTGACATGCCCGAGGGCGACGTCGTCTGGCTGACCGCCCGGCGCCTGCGCGAGGCGCTGAAGGGGCGGGTGCTGACGCGCTCGGACTTCCGCGTGCCGAGGTACGCGACGGCCGATCTGCGCGGACGGACCGTCCTGGACGTGGTCTCGCGCGGCAAGCATCTCCTCGTGCGGATCGAGGGCGGGCTGACCGTCCACACCCATCTGAAGATGGAGGGACGCTGGCAGGTCCGCAGGGCCGGGCCTCCTCCGCGCGACCACCGGGTGCGGCTCGTGCTGGCGAACGCGGAGTGGCAGGCGGTCGGGTACTCGCTCGGGGTGGTCGAGTTGCTGCGCACCGACGAGGAGGGCTCGGCGGTCGGGCACCTCGGGCCCGACCTTCTCGATCCGGCGTGGGGGCCGGAGATGGCGGCCGCATCCGTCGCGCGGCTGGCGGAGGAGCCGGAGCGGGCGATCGGCGAGGCGCTGCTCGACCAGACGAGGGTCGCCGGGATCGGCAACGTCTACAAGGCCGAGGTTCTGTTCCTGCGGGGCGTGAACCCGTGGACCGCCGTAGGGAACGTTCCCGACACTTCGGGTCTTGTGCGGCTCGCTCACCGCCTTCTGGAGGCCAACAAGGAGCGGCACGGCCACATCACGACCGGTGAGCCGGGGCGCGGCCGGGAGCACTGGGTGTACGGGCGCGCCGGACGGCCCTGCCGGAGGTGCGGAACCCGCATCGAGCGGGCGGAGCAGGGAGAGCGGGCGACCTTCTGGTGCCCGCGCTGCCAGCCGGTCGGCGCCCGCCCTGACGCCTGAGACCTCAGGACGGGTCGCCGCCTGTCGGGGTCGCCGGATCCTGCGCCCTTGGGAAGATCGTGCGTCGGGGCGCCACTCCAAGTCAATTCTCGGGTTTTGTTGGAAAGCTCCTCGGTCTAGCTTGGATCTGTGACCTTGGACGATCTTCGCGTGTTCGTGGCGGTCTGTGCGGCGGGGAACCTGAGCGCGGTGGCGCGGGATCTGTCGTGCAGCCAGTCGGCCGTCAGCCAGCACGTCAAGCGACTCGAACGCGAGACCGGGCTCGTGCTGCTGGAGCGGCGGCCGCGCGGCGTGGTGCCGACCCGCGCGGGGCGCATCCTTCAGCGGGCGGCGGCGGAGGGGATCGCCGGGCTGGACGCCGCGCTGCGTCAACTCGATGACGTGCGCCGCGGGGTGGGCGGCACCGTCCGGGTCGCGACCGGGGCCACGACCGTGCGGCATTTCATGGCGGCGGGGGTGGCGGAGTTCCGGGACCGGCATCCCGAGGCGGCGCTCCAGTTCGAGACCGCCGGGTCGAGCCGCCGCTGTCTGGAGGCGGTGCGCTCGCACACGGCCGATCTCGCGTGGGTGACGATCGGGCCGCCGCTGGAGGGCGTCGAGCAGCGGGCGTCGTGCGAGCTGCCGTGGGTGCTCGCCGTGCACGTGGACGATCCGCTGGCCGCGCGGGCGTCCGTGGCGCTGGGCGAGCTGGCCGCGATCCGCTACATCGAACTGCCGGCGCACTCGACGTCCCGCGTCCATCTGGAGATGCAGCTGGAACGCCACGGGGTGCGCCTCACGTCGACCACGAGCGTCGCCGACTGGGACACCGCGCTCCTGCTGGCCGAACTGGACCTCGGCCAGGCGATCCTGCCCGCTCTGCCGGGGTGGGGAGGAGGGCCGGGGGACGTCCGGCTGGTTCCGATCCCGGAACTGCCGCCGCTCACCGCCGGATGGGCCGCACGCCGCTGGGACGCTCTGACCCCGCTCGCCGTCGAGTTCGCCGAGACCGTCCTGGCGCATCTCTGATCAGCGCACGGTCACCTGGCCGTTCGCGACGGTCAGCGCCGCCTGCGGGGGGCCTTCGCCGCAGTGAGGGCCGTTCGGGAACGTGGCCTTCGGCGTGACGTCAAGGCGGCGGGTGAGGTAGGTCCGACCTTCCGAGTCGCGCAGCTTGAGCGTGACCTGGACGGGCGCCTTGGGCAGCCCCTCGACCCGCGCGAAGCCCGCCGCGCCTCCGTCGGGGGACGCCGAGGCGCCGCAGGCGGCGTCGGAGCCGTCGCCGTCGCAGCCGGTCGAGACGGTCTTGGAGGTCGGGCTCAGCTCGATCCGGGGATCATGGCACGTCCCGTTCCAGCACACCCGCATGGTCGCGGACGCGACGCGGGACCCGTCGGGCACGGTCAGGCTCAGCCCGGGCGCCGCGCCGATCAGCGTGCAGGGACGGCCCGCGCCATCGCTTTCGGAACCGCAGGCGGCCAGCGCCAGCAGGGCGGCGGCGAGCGGCAGGGCTCTCAGGAGAGGGCGCATCCTCCATGATCGGCAGATTGCGGGTCGGATCGTGGCGGAACGAGAAAAACCCCGGTCCTCGCCGAGCGGCGGGGCCGGGGTTCGGTGTCGCGGTCGCGTTGGTCAGGTCTGCGCCTGGAACATCCAGTGCTGCTTCTCGAGCTCGGCGGTGATGCCGATGAGCAGGTCCTGGGTCACCTGGTCCGGCTCGTCGGTCGCCTCGATGCGCTCCCGGAACCGCGCGATGATCTGCGCGAGGATGTCGGTGATCGCGGCGACGACCTTGTCGTCGGCGAGGTAACCGGCCTCCAGCTGCGGGATCGTCGTGCGGTCGGCGACCGTGCGGACACGACCGTCCGGGTTCGCCCCGATCGCCACGGCGCGCTCGGCGACGTCGTCCTGGCCGCTGCGGGCCAGCGCGACGATCTCGTCGAGGTGCTCGTGGACGACCTTGAAGTTGCGTCCGGTGAGGTTCCAGTGCGCCTGCTTGGCGACCAGTGCGAGATCGATCAAATCGATGAGAGCGCCCTGCAAAGCGTCCCCGGCGGCCTTCAGTGCCGCCTCGGTGAGAGGGCTCTTGACCGACGCCATGAACAGGCTCCTTCCGCATCGTTACGGTTATCCGTTACAACACGGGAGGATCCCCGGAAATGCCGAGTTCATGCCGTGAGGCCGCGCACACCCGCGGCCCCGGGTCGGGGCATGAACGCGCCGGAAAGGTCAGGCGGCGACCATGTCGGCGCGAAGCTCGCCGGTGATCTCCTCCGGGGTCTCCGGAATGCTCTCGGCGGAGATGCGCTCGTGCTCGGGCGCGCCCGCCATGACGGGCTCGTGCTGCAGCTCGGCGAGGGCAAGTTGATCCGCGACTTCCCTTAGCACGTGCGACAGCGGGACGCCCAGGGCCTTGCAGATAGAGGAGAGCAACTCCGAAGAGGCCTCTTTCTGCCCTCGCTCGACCTCAGACAGGTAGCCGAGTGACACCCGCGCGGCCGCGGACACTTCACGGAGGGTGCGTCCCTGGCGCAGCCGCAGCTGCCGCAGTACGTCACCGAGCAGCTGGCGAAGCAGGACCATCGTCTCGCTCCCTCCCTCAGTTCGGACCATCTGCCGGTTCCACCGTACCCGCCTTGGCGGTGGCCGTGGCAGACCGTTGATTTCGTGTTCGCTCGGAACGTAACGCTGTAATCAGCCCCGATCTTCCCGATCTGCCCGAGCCTCCCCGCTCTCGTCGGCGACGTCAAGTCCCAGCAGGCGACGTCTCAGCAGCTCAAGCGCGTGCACGACGGTCATCCGCCGGATCACCGCGCGGATCTCCGGCCCCGTGCCGGGCACCGGAAGTTTCGGACCGGCCACCGTGAGCGAGTCTCCAGGTCCGGCCAAGCCGATATAGACCGTTCCCACGGGACGGCCGTCCTGCGGGTCCGGGCCGGCGACGCCCGTCACCGCGAGCCCGTAGGTCGCCCCGAGCGCGTCCCGGGCCCCCGCGGCCATCCCGGCGGCCACGTCCGGGTGGACGGCCCCGTGCTCGGCGAGAAGGTCGCCCGGCACGCCGAGCAGCCTCCGCTTCAGATCGGTGGCGTAGGTCACCATGCCGCCCGCGTAGGTCCCGGACGACCCGGGCGTCGCGGTCAGCTCGGCGCCGATGAGCCCGCCGGTCAGCGACTCGGCCGTGGCGACGGTCTCGCCCCGCTCCAGGAGCAGCCGGTGCACGACCAGGCCGAGCGATTCGTCCTCGACCCCGTAGACCGACGGGCCGAGCAACTCCCGGACGCGCGACTCCACGCCCGCCAGCCGTTCCGCGGCGTCCCGGCCGGCCACGGTGATGCGGATCTTCACCTCGGCGGGGTCGGGCAGGTAGGCGAGCTTCACCCCGTCCATCGCCTCCACCTCGGCGAGACGGGTCGCGATGACCGACTCCCACAGCCGGGCGGTGCGCAGCGTGCGGCGCGCGACGGAGGGCAGCCCGGCGATCTCCGCGAGCTCCGGCAGCACGACCTCGTCCATGATCGTGCGCATCTCGAACGGGACGCCCGGCAGCGCGTAGGCGACCCCGCCGGGCAGCTCGACGCGCAGGCCGGGCGCCGAACCGGCGGAGTTGGCCAGCAGCCGCGCGCCCTCGGGGACGTCCGCCATGCGCAGCGCCATCGGCTGCAGTTCCCGGCCGGCCCGGGCGACCCGCTCGCGCAGCCGCCGCTCCAGCGCCGGGTCGCGGACGAGGTCGACGCCCGCCGCCTTGGCGAGGGCGTCGCGCGTCACGTCGTCGTAGGTGGGGCCGAGCCCGCCGGTGGTGATGACCGCGTCGGCCCGGTCGAGCGCGGTCTCCACCGCCGCGACGATCACGTCCAGCTCGTCGCCGACGACCACGCTGCGGGTGACCTCGACGCCGTGGTCGGCGAGGCGCCGGCCCAGCCACGCGGCGTTCCCGTTGATCGTGTCGCCGAGGAGCAGCTCGTCCCCGACGGTGAGCAGTTCGACCCGCATCGCGTCCCCATCCCGTCCCCGCCGCGCGGGATCCGTCCCCCTCGCGCGAGCGTCCCCGAATCTACCGGCGCGGGCCCGCGACGGGCCCGGCGGACCGCCGGTTCACCGGAAAGACCGACCGAATGAGGACGCCGCCGGCTCAACCGCTTCACACCGGCCCCTCCGGCATAACGCTTTTCCGTCGTCGCGAAAAGAGACGGCCGCGTTTATGTCCGCCGGGCCCGGAGCGCGCCGGACGCTGCGCGCGGCCCGGGCACCACCCGGAACGCGCATCGTCGCCGCACGTCACCGGCCCCGGTTGACGACAATGGCGGGAAGCGCAGGTCACATTGTGAGTCAAAACTCATTCCGCCGATTCGTGCATGGGGACGCCGGCAGGGATAATCGAAAAGCGCGGGGCGCCCTAAAGCGGGGCCGCGGGGCCACGACCGGGGTGGGCGTGGTCCCGCGGCCCACCTAGACCCGCGACAGGCGGCGCAGCACGGCGCCGCAGCGGCGGGCATAGGACCGCTGGAACATCCTCCCGAGCGGGCCCGCCAGCCTGGCGGCCGCCGTCGCCGGACGGCTGAACGCCGTGACCGTCAGCCATACGTCGCCCTCGTCGTCCAGGTGCACGACGAACGACTCCTCTCCCGACTCCGGGTGGCCCGGGAGCGTCCCGTACGCCCATCCGGCGTAGCGCTCCTCCTCGCGCGTCCAGACGATGCGGCACGGCGCCCTCAGGCGCAGCGCCCCGACGCCCAGACCGATCACGACGCTCACTCCGGGCGCGGCGCGCGGCGCCGACGCCTCCACCCGGACCGGCAGTGCCCGGTGCATCCAGAACTCCATGACCGCGTCCGCGGCGTTCCGGAAGGCCGCGGGCCCCCGTCCGACGAGCGTCCGCTGCCGCATGTGCCGGTACCCGGCCGGGCGTTCGGCGTCGCGCGTCGCGCCCACCTCGGCGTAGGTGAAGTCCTGCGCGGTCATGCCCTCCGCCCTCCAAACTGACGAATCCGCGTCAAGTATCGCCCGTACGCCTGGTCACCCGGCGAGCCGGTCCGTAACGTCCGACGCATGATCGCCGTTGTCGCCGGCCTGAACATCTTCCCGATCAAGAGCGCGGGAGCGGTCCCGGTCGTCCGGGCCGAGCTGACCCGGGACGGGCTGCGCCACGACCGGGAGTTCATGCTCGTGCGGCCCGACGGGAGGCATCTGTCGCAGCGGGAGGTCCCCGAGCTGGCGCTGCTCCGCCCCGACTACGACGGTGGGAAGCTCATCGTCCACACGCCGCTCGCGGCCGCGCCCCTGGTGTGCGAGGCGCTGGACGGCCCCGCTCTCGACGTCACCGTGCACCGCCGCCCGTGCCAGGGGATGGACCAGGGCGACGAGGCGGCCGGATGGTTCTCCGAGACCCTGGGGCTCGCCTGCCGTCTCGTCCGCTTCACCGGGACGCGCCCCACCGCACTCGGCGGCGGCACCCTGACGTACGCCGACGGCTATCCCGTCTCGGTGCTGTCGGACGAGTCGCTGGACGACCTGAACCGGCGGATGGACGCCCGGCTCCCGATGGCGCGCTTCCGCCCCAACATCGTCCTGCACGGCCTCGGCCCCTACGGCGAGGACCCCGTCACGCGGCTGCGCGGCGGCGGGGTGGAGATCGAGCTCATCAGGCCGTGCGGCCGCTGCGTCATCATCAACACCGACCAGGACACCGCCCGCCGGTCCCCCGAACCGCTGCGCGCCCTCGGCCGGTACCGCGCCGAGCGCTTCGGCGGCACCCGCGAGATCATGTTCGGCAGGCTCGGCGTCCCCCGCGCCCTCGGCACCCTCCGCGTGGGCGACGAGCTCGCCGCCTCCTGACGGTCCGCAAAGGCGCCGGGTTCAGGCGGCCCCTTCGGACGCGCGGCGCATGCGCCACGCCTGGACGACATAGTCGACGCCGGTGACGACCGTGACGATGAGGGCCGCGGCCATCGTGACCCAGCGCAGGTAGTCCAGGGGGCCCGGCAGGATGTAGAAGCCGATGGCGAAGACCTGGAGCGTCGTCTTCAGCTTCCCGCCCTTGCTCGCCGGGATCACGCCGCGGCGGATCACGACGAACCGCATCACCGTGATGCCGATCTCGCGGACCAGGATGGCGGCGGTCACCCACCACCACAGCTCGCCCATCACCGACAGGCTGATCAGCGCCGCCCCGGTGAGGGCCTTGTCCGCGATCGGATCGGCGATCTTGCCGAAGTCGGTGACGAGGCCGCGCGCCCGGGCGATGTCGCCGTCGATCTTGTCGGTGATCGAGGCGACCGCGAACACGGCGAAGGCGGCGAGCCGCCAGCCGGTGCCGTCCAGGAAGAACAGCCAGACGAAGAAGGGCACCAGCGCGATCCGGAGCAGCGTCAGCGCGTTGGCGATGTTCCAGAGGCCGGCCTGCGGCGGATCCGGGGTGCCCGCGACCGGCTCCGGGGTGCCGGCGATCATGAGACGTCGGCGACGAGGTCCACCCCGTCGCTGCCCGCCACCCGGGCCTCCACGATGTCGCCGAGCGCGAGCCCCTCGCCGCGGACCAGGACCGTCCCGTCCACCTCGGGCGCCTGGTGCTCGGCGCGGCCCTCGAAGCCGCCGTCCCCCGCCTGGTCCGCCTTGTCCTCCAGCAGGACGCGGACCACGGAGCCGACGCGGTCCTCGGCGCGCTGCGCGGTCAGCTCCTCGGCGAGGCCGGACAGCTCCTCGACGCGGGCGGCGACGTCGGCGGGGTCGAGCTTGCCGTCCAGGTTCGCGGCCTCCGTGCCGTCCTCGTCGGAGTAGCCGAACACGCCGACGGCGTCGAGCCGGGCGGCCGACAGGAACTCCGCCAGCTCCTCGAAGTCGTCCTCCCCCTCGCCCGGGAACCCGACGATGAAGTTGGAGCGCACGCCCGCCTCCGGCGCCAGCGCGCGGATCTGGTCCAGCAGCCCGAGAAACCGCTCCCGGTCGCCGAACCGGCGCATCGAGCGCAGCACCGGGCCGCTCGCGTGCTGGAAGGACATGTCGAAGTACGGCGCGACGCCGGGCGTGCCGCAGATCGCCTCGATGAGGCCGGGGCGCGTCTCGGCGGGCTGCAGGTAGCTGACCCGCACCCGCTCGATGCCGTCGACCGCGGCGAGCTCCGGCAGCAGCTTCTCCAGCGCCCGCAGGTCGCCGAGGTCCTTGCCGTAGGACGTGGAGTTCTCGCTGACGAGGACCAGCTCGCGGACGCCGTGGTCGGCGAGCCAGCGCGCCTCCTCCAGCACCTCCGCCGGCGGGCGCGACACGTACGCTCCGCGGAACGCGGGGATCGCGCAGAACGTGCAGCGCCGGTCGCAGCCGGACGCCAGTTTCAGCGGCGCGACCGGGCCGCCGCCGAGGCGCCGCCGCAGCACCCGCGGACCCGACGCCGGGGCCACGCCGGCCGGCAGGTCGTCCTGCCCGCCGTGCCCCGGAACGGCGACCTGGGAGGCGTGCGCCCGCCGCTCGACCGGGCTGATCGGCAGGAGGGTGCGGCGGTCGCGCGGGGTGTGCGCGTCGCGCCTGCGTCCCGCGACGACGTCGTCGAGACGCTCGCCGATCGCGGTGTAGTCGTCGAAGCCGATCACCGCGTCGGCCTCGGGGAGCGCCTCGGCCAGCTCGCTGCCGTACCGCTCGGCCATGCACCCGGCGGCGACGACCTTCGCGCCGGAGTCGTGCGCGGCCAGCAGCGTGTCGATGGAGTCCTTCTTGGCGGCCTCGATGAACCCGCAGGTGTTGACGACCACCACGTCGGCGCCGTCCGCACCGTCCGCCAGGTCCCAGCCCGCGTCCTCGATGCGCGCGGCGAGCTCCTCGGAATCGACCTCGTTGCGGGCGCAGCCGAGCGTGATGAGTGAGACCTTGCGGCGAGTGGACATGCCCCTAAGGTAATGGGCCCCCGCTCGGATACCGACCATCGGCCCGCGGCATCCTCGCGGGAAACGTCCCGTGGGGCGACGGATCGCGCCGGCCCCTGGCGAGGCCCCCGGATCAGGCCGGCTCGGGGTCGCTGCGGTCGAAGGTCAGCCGCTGGACGCCCTTGCCCTTGCCGGGCGAGCCCAGGTCCTTGCCGTTGACGGTCAGGTTGACGCTGCCGCCGACTCCGATCACCAGCCGGACCTTCTTCGTGGCGCTGAAGCTCTTCTGGTCGCCCTCGCGGATCATCCCGCTGAACAGCGACCTGCCCTTGTCGCCCTGGACGTTCAGCCACGTCGTCCGCTTCGCCTCGACCCGCACCTCGACCTTGGTGCGCGGCGCCTCCGCGACCGGGGCGCTGCTCTTGGGCGCGGACGGCGCGGCGGACGGGCTGGACGGCGCGGGCGTCCCGGCGACCTGCCGCGCGGTGCGCCGCTCGCCACCGCCGTGCCCGACCACCTGGACGACGCCGTAGATGACCACGAGCGCGAGGGCGAGCGCCATCGCGGCGCTCCAGTTCGGCGACCGGCGCTCGCGGAACGCGACCGGCTGCTCCGGCTCGAACGCCGACACCGCCGAGACCGGCTGGGGGGCACCGCCGTGCGCGGCGTCGAACTCGGCGACGAGCGGTTCCGGATCGATGCCGATCACGCGCGAGATGCTGCGGATGTGGCCACGGGCGTAGAAGTTGCCTCCGCACGCGGAGAAGTCGTCGGCCTCCATGCCGCGGATGACGGTCTCGCGTATCCGCGTCTGGAGGCTCACCTGTGTCATCGAGAGACCGGCCCGCTGACGCTCCTCCGCCAAGGTCTCACCGATGCTCACGCCGGGCCTCCTCTGAGGAGCTCGTGGCCGATCTCGCACGACTGTGAGATCAGTCTAGGAACGGGCTTGCCCGTTCGGCGACTGCCAACACGTTCGAAACAGGGCAAGATTTCGCATCATTCCGCAATGCCCCGGCACCGCGCTCAGCCGCCGCCGCGCAGTTCCGCGAGCACCCCGGGGAGATCGTCCGGCTTGGCCAGCACGTCCCGCGCCTTGGAGCCCTCGCTGGGCCCGACGATGTCGCGGCTCTCCATCAGGTCCATCAGCCGGCCGGCCTTGGCGAACCCGACGCGCAGCTTGCGCTGCAGCATCGACGTCGACCCGAACTGGGTGGACACGACCAGCTCGATCGCCTGGACGAGCAGGTCCATGTCGTCGCCGATCTCCTCGTCGATCTCCTTCTTCGGCGCGCCGGCCGCGGCGACGTCCTCCCGGTAGCTCGCCTCCATCTGCCCCTTGCAGTGGTCGACGACGCTGTGGATCTCCTTCTCGGAGACGTAGGCGTTCTGGAGGCGCATGGGCTTGCTCGCGCCCATCGGCAGGAACAGCGCGTCGCCCTGCCCGACGAGCTTCTCCGCACCCGGCTGGTCGAGGATGACGCGGCTGTCGGACAGCGACGAGGTCGCGAACGCCAGCCGGGACGGCACGTTGGCCTTGATGAGCCCGGTGACGACGTCCACCGACGGGCGCTGCGTCGCCAGGACGAGGTGGATGCCGGCGGCGCGGGCGAGCTGGGTGATGCGGACGACCGAGTCCTCCACGTCGCGCGGCGCGACCATCATCAGGTCGGCCAGCTCGTCCACGATGACGAGCATGTACGGGTACGGGGTGTAGACGCGCTCGCTGCCGGGCGGCGGGGTCATCTTGCCCGCCTTCACCGCCTTGTTGAAGTCGTCGATGTGCCGGTACCCGGACGCGGCCAGGTCGTCGTAGCGGCGGTCCATCTCGCCGACGACCCATTCGAGGGCCTCGGCGGCCTTCTTCGGGTTGGTGATGATCGGTGTGATGAGGTGCGGGATGCCCTGGTACATCGTCAGCTCGACCCGCTTGGGATCGACGAGGATCATCCGCACCTCGTCGGGCGTGGCGCGCATCAGGATCGAGGTGATGAGCCCGTTGATGCAGGTCGACTTGCCGGCCCCGGTGGCGCCCGCGATGAGGATGTGCGGCATCTTCGCCAGGTTCGCCACGACCGTGCGCCCCTCGACGTCCTTGCCGAGCCCGACGATCATCGGGTGGTGCTCGTTGGTCGCGGCGGGCGAGCGCAGCACGTCGCCGAGGCTGACGATGTCCTTGTCGGTGTTGGGGATCTCGACGCCGATCGCGGACTTGCCGGGGATCGGGGAGATGATGCGCACGTCGGCGCTCTTCACCGCGTAGGCGATGTTCTTGGTCAGCGCGGTGACCTTCTCGACCTTGACCGCCGGGCCGAGCTCGATCTCGTACCGGGTGATCGTCGGGCCCCGGGTGAACCCGGTGACCTGCGCGTCGATGTCGAACTGCTCCAGCACGCCGGTGAGCGCGTTCACCACCGTGTCGTTGGCCTTCGTCCGCGGCTTGGAGACGCTGCCGGGCCGCAGCGCCGTCGGGTCGGGCAGCACGTAGATCTCGCCCGACGACGACAGCGGCAGCTGCTCGGTCCGGCGCGGCGCCGGCGTCGGGTCGCGCACCTCGGGGTGCTCGGCCTCGGTCGCGGGCCCGGCCGTCGCATCGGCGGCCATCGGATCGGCGGCCATGGACTCGCCGGCGACGTGCTCGTCCATCGGCTCGCCGTCGGCGGGCGGGGCAGGGGGTGGGACCTGCGCACCGAACGGGTCGGGCTCGAACAGCTCGTCGGCGAGGTCGCGGCGGGGCCGGCCGGCCTTCTTCGGCTCGTCCTCCAGCAGCGGCGTGTCGTAGGGCTTGGAGTGCTCGCCGACCTCCAGTTCGCCGCCGTCCTCGGTCTTGTTCTTGCGGCGGCGCTTCTTCGGGGCGGCCTCGCCCTCGGTCTCGCCCGCGGACGGGCGTTCGGGGCGGCTCTGCAGCGTGGCCATCGCCCACAGGTCGGTGACCCGCTCGGGCACCTTCGCGATCGGCGTCGCGGTGACGACCAGCAGCCCGAACCCGGACAGGAGCAGCAGCAGCGGGACGGCCACCCACCCGCTCAGCGCCGCGTCCAGCGGGGCCGACACGAGCCAGCCGACCACGCCCCCGGACTCGCGGACGCCGTCCATGTCCTTGGCGGGGGACGGGACGCCGGCGGCGATGTGCAGGATGCCGAGGACGCCCACGGCGAGCGCGGTGATGCCGATCACGACGCGGCCGGTGTCCTCGTGGTGCTCGGGGTGGCGCAGCGTCCGCCACGCCAGCAGAGCCAGCAGGACCGGCAGGACCATCGCCATGATGCCGAGGCCGCCGCGCACCACCTTCTCCAGCGCGATGGTGACGACGCCGTCGGGCCGGAACCAGGTGACGGAGGCCAGCACGATGGACGAGCCGAGCAGCGCCAGCCCCAGCCCGTCGCGGCGGTGCTCGGGGTCGAGGTTGCGGGCCCCGTTCCCGTAGGCGCGGAACACCGACCCGACCGCGACCGCCGCCAGCAGGTACAGCTTGAACAGGAGCTTGAAGAACCCGAGGACCGCCTGGGGGATCGGGTCGGGCTTCTGCGGGGGGCGCCCGCGGCCCGAGCCGCGGCCGCCCTTGGAGTTGCCGCTGGGTCGCTTCCGGGGGGCCGGACCTGCGGGCTTGCGAGTCGCCGTGCCCCCCGCACGCGAGGAGGCTTTCGCGCCTCCAGACGCACGTGTGGCCATGCTTATGAGAGTAACCAAGGACCCTCGCGGTTCCCGGGATGGCGCGGGCTGGCGTGTCGAGCGGACGGCCGCGGCCCCGGGCCCCTGCGAAGGGGCCCGGACCGCGGCCGTCCGGACGGCGGAGCCGCTAGACCTCGACGACCACCGGGATGATCATCGGGCGGCGGCGGTAGTTCTCGCTGACCCACTTGCCGACGGTGCGCCGGATCAGCTGGCTGATCTGGTGCACGTCGTTCACGCCGTCGCCGGCGGCGTCCCGCAGCACGTCCTCGATCCGCGAGATGACCTCGTTGAAGTCCTCGTTGACGATGCCGGCGCCGCGGGCGTGCACCTCGGGACCGGCGACGAGCTTGCCGGAGGTGGAGTCGAGGCCGATGACGATGGAGACGAACCCCTCCTCGCCGAGGATGCGCCGGTCCTTCAGGGAGGTCTCGGTGACCTCGCCGACCGACAGGCCGTCCACGTACACGTACCCGGCGGGCACCGCACCGACGATCTTGGCCTGGCCGTCCAGGAGGTCGACGACGACGCCGTCCTCGGCGATGACGATGCCGTCCTCCGGCACGCCGGTGAGCGCGGCGAGCTTGGCGTGCGCGCGCAGGTGCCGCCACTCGCCGTGGATGGGCATGAAGTTCGCCGGCTTGGTCATGTTGAGCACGTACAGCAGCTCGCCCGCCGAGGCGTGCCCGGACACGTGCACGAGCGCGTTGCCCTTGTGGACGATGCGGGCGCCCCACC
Organism: Actinomadura sp. NPDC023710; assembly: GCF_040639875.1. Lineage (NCBI taxonomy): Bacteria > Bacillati > Actinomycetota > Actinomycetes > Streptosporangiales > Thermomonosporaceae > Actinomadura > Actinomadura sp. NPDC023710. The sequence continues at coordinate 259,836 of NZ_JBFAGB010000005.1, read as the reverse complement.
GGGTGAGGCCGTTGATGACGCGGTTGACCGCGTTCTCGTTGCCCGGGATCAGCGAGGACGCCAGCATCACGGTGTCGCGGTCGGTGATGCGGATCGAGTGGTCGCGGTTGGCCATCCGCGACAGCGCCGACATCGGCTCGCCCTGCGAACCGGTGCACACCAGCACGAGCCGGTCGCCGGGGATGTCGTCGATCACCTTCTGCTCGACCATGATGTCCTCGGGGACGTTCAGGTACCCGAGTTCGCGCGCGACGCCCATGTTGCGGACCATGGACCGCCCGACGAAGCAGACCTTGCGGCCGTTGGCGACGGCGGCGTCAAGGACCTGCTGGACGCGGTGGATGTGCGAGGCGAAGCAGGCGACGATGAGCCGCCCCTGCGCCGTGCGGAACACCTCGTCCACGACCGGCCCGATGTTGCGCTCGCTGGTGACGAAGCCCGGCACCTCGGCGTTCGTCGAGTCCGACATCAGCAGGTCGATGCCCTCGGCGCCGAGCCGGGCGAACCCCGGGAGGTCGGTGAGCCGGCCGTCCAGCGGGAGCTGGTCCATCTTGAAGTCGCCGGTGTGCAGGACGAGCCCGGCGGGCGTGCGGACGGCGACGGCGAGCGCGTCCGGGATCGAGTGGTTGACGGCGAGGAACTCGCAGTCGAACGGCCCGAACGCGCGGCGCTCCCCCTCCGCGACCACGTTGGTCACCGGTTTGATGCGGTGCTCGGTGAGCTTGGCCTCCAGCAGCGCCAGCGACAGCCGCGAGCCGACCAGCGGGATGTCGCGGCGCTCGCGCAGCAGGTACGGGACGGCGCCGATGTGGTCCTCGTGGCCGTGCGTGAGGATGACGGCCTCGATGTCGTCCAGCCGGTCCCTGATGTACTCGAAGTCGGGCAGTATCAGATCGATGCCGGGCTGCTCGGTCTCGGGGAAGAGCACGCCGCAGTCGACGATGAGCAGGCGACCGCCGTACTCGAACACCGTCATGTTGCGGCCGATCTCCCCCAGCCCGCCGAGTGCGACGATCCGCAGCCCCCCCTTGGGCGGCGCGGGCGGTTCCGAGAGCTCCGGGTGAGGATGGCTCACCGGGCGACCTCCGGGATGACGACCTCGGGCACTTTGACTCCCCCTATCGTGAGGTCTTCGCGCAGGTGCGCCGCGAACTCCGGCGGGGCCTCCACCAGCGGCGCGCGAAGCGGGCCGCCTCCGGGGAGGCCGAGCAGGTTCAGCGCTGCCTTGACGGCGATGGCGCCCTGCGTACGGGTCATGATGGCGGCGACCACGGGCAGCAGCCGCCGGTGGATCTCCAGCGCCCGCCCGTGCTCGCCGGCGCGGTATGCGTCGATCATCTCATGGAGCTCGACGCCGACCACATGGCCGACCACGCTGACGAACCCCGCCGCCCCGACCGACAGCCACGGCAGGTTGAGGTTGTCGTCGCCGGAGTACCAGACGAGGTCGGTCTCGGCCATCACCCTGGACGCGCCGAACAGGTCGCCCTTGGCGTCCTTGACGGCGACGATCCGCGGGTGCTCGGCGAGCTGCACGAGCGTGTCGTTCTGGATCGGCACCCCGGCGCGGCCCGGGATGTCGTACAGCATGGTGGGCAGCGCCGTCGCGTCGGCCACCGCCGTGAAGTGGCGGACGAGGCCCTCCTGCGGGGGCTTGTTGTAGTACGGCGTGACCACGAGCAGGCCGTGCGCGCCCGCGGCCTCGGCCTGCCGCGCGAGTTTCAGGCTGTGCTCGGTGTGGTTGGTCCCGGCACCGGCGACGATCACGGCGCGGTCGCCGACCGCCTCGATGACCGCGCGCAGGAGTGTGCTCTTCTCTTCGTCGCTCGTCGTGGGCGACTCGCCCGTCGTCCCGTTGACGACGAGGCCGTCATGGCGCCGGTCGTCGACCAGGTGGGTCGCGAGGCGCGCGGCGCCGTCGTAGTCGACGCCGCCGTCCGGCAGGAACGGGGTGACCATGGCGGTCAGCATCCGTCCGAACGGAGCGTCAGTGGATGTGCTGGGTGCCATGCAACGAACGGTACCGTTCCGGCCCTTCCACTTGGACCCGCAGGTCGAAGCGGAACGGGAGAAATCGGGGAGGAAGCCGCCGCCACACGCTCGGGGGTACGCGTGGCGGCGGCTCCCACAACCGACATCGTGGCACGCAAATGCCGCGTTACGGGGTCAGTCCGGCCACGTCCCGGACTCGGTTGGATAACGTGACCCCGCGGTCATCTCATGCAGGCGGACGCGGAGCTCCTCGACGTCGTGCGTGCGCACGAGGTCGTTCCCCCGGACGGCCCACCATTGCCCGGACCCGCCCCGGCCGATCCGCCACCCGGCGAACTCGGCCGCCAGTTCGCCGATACGGTCGGCGTCGTGCCGCGCGGACTGCTGAGTGCCCATCGGCCGTCCCCACTTCCCTTTGCCATCCGCCTGTCGAGGCTTGACCTTCCGCACCCTCCACTACCCCCGGGATTGTGCGGGTATCCACCCCTTTTTACCTGGGCAAACGCGAGTTTCGGAACGTCGCGGCGTGGGTTTCTCAGCCGCCAAAACTTCCTGTCGCTTGGGGTAGCCAGGTGGCGCGGTAACGTGACCATTCGGCCGGACTGGTCGTCCAGTCCGCGTACACGCCGACGCCGTAGGGCCGCCTGGGCGGCCGTTCGAGATCATCGACCCCGCGCCGGACGCCGCGCAGGGCGACGGGCAGGTCCTCCGCCCACTCCATGAGGGGCCGGTACGTGGGGACGCCCATGAAGACCGTCGTGCGGTCGCCGATGAGCTCCAGCGTCGTGCGGGTGTGCCGGGCGAAGTGCCACCCGGCGAGGGAGCGCGTGGGCAGCGACACGTCGTAGGTCATGATCGCGACCTGGTCGGCACGGTCGGCGACGGCGCGCAGGAAATCCCGGGTGGGGCGCGGCGGATAGTGGAACTTCCCCGTGCGCGGCAGGAGCGCCTTGTAGATCGGCTGGGCCCCGTCCAGGAGGGTCTGCTGCTCCAGCGCCACCGACAGCAGCCTCCCCTTCGACCGCGTCAGCTCGCGGGTGGCGTCCATGAGCGCGAGGAAGGCGCGGTCATCGGGGTAGATCGGCTCGAAGTCGTAGTGGATGCCGTCGAACCCCAGGTCGAGGAAGGCCGCGTCCGTCCCGAGCACCCGCGCCCGCACGGCCGGGTCGTCAAGGTCGATGACGCCCTGGCCGTCCACCACCCGGATCTGCCCCAGGTAGGCCTGCGCGCGAACGCCCGGCGCGTACCGGTGCACGGCGGCGAGAAGCTGCCGCGCGTAGCGGTACTTGGCCTCGGGCACGGTGCCGTCCGCCTCGAACGGCCCCGCGTGGAAGAAGACGTCGGTGATGCGGTTCTCTTTCAGCAGCTCTCCGAGCGCCCTGTACTCGGCGTCGCTGTGGGGCTCCCCCACCCACTGGTGCCGCGCCCAGAGTGCGTTGGCCTCGGTGCCGCGCGCCCGGGGTTCGGGCTGCCACCACACCCAGACCCCGGCGAACACCAGCGCGGCGAGGCCGAGCACGTAGGCCGTCGCCCACCCCAGAATTCGACCGGCCCGCCCCATAACGCGCATCACGCAATCATGTCGGAAGATCCAGGCGCCAGGCGCGGGCCGCACCAGCGGCGCCCCAGCCGCGTCCCACGATCCGGCCATAAAACGATCATGGTTGGGACGTGTTCGCGCGCCGCGCGCGGCAGCGGTTGACAAGAGGGGAACCTTGTATCCACGAGGCGGCTCGTGGTGTCGACCCGTTGGTCTCGATGGGGGAGCCGCCCGGTCCTTACCGTCCACACGGATGGAGGTCAACCGGCATGCGAGTCCCACCTAGACAGGGTGAGCCCCGCCCCCTGATCAGCACGCGGGCCCTAGTGATCGTCCTGGTGGCGATCGGCGCAGCCGCCCTCGCCGCCGCCGCCCCGGATCTGGCGATCCCGATCGGGGTGGGCGTGGCGGTCATCACGCTCCTGGCCCAGATCGTCAAGGACTGACCTCACCGCGCCGCGCACGCCCGGCGGGCACTTCGGGCGCACGGGCCTGCGCGACGTCGGGCAGGGCGCGCCGGATGCGGGCGCGCTGGGTGAGGGCCACGCAGACCAGCACGGCCACGGCCGCCAGCGCGGTCGTGGCGTCGATCCGTTCGCCGAGGAGGACGCCCGACCAGAACAGGGTGAGCATGGGCTGGGTGAGTTGGATCTGGCTGGCGCGGGCGATCCCGGCCCGCGCCAGTCCCTCGTACCAGGCGAAGAAGCCGAGGTAGGCGGAGAAGACGGACACATAGCCGAAGCCGAGGACGGTGTGGGCCGTCCAGGCGGGGTGGGTCGTGGCGAGCAGCCACCCGGTGACCGGGACGGTGACGGGGGCCGCCAGGACGAGCGCCCAGGAGATGACCCGCCAGCCCGGCATGTCGCGGGCCAGGCGCGCGCCCTCGGCGTAGCCGGCCGCGCAGGTCAGAAGGGCGGTGAACAGCAGCAGGTCGGCGGGCGTGACGCGGCCCGCCCCGCGGACCAGGGCGAAGGCGGTGACGCAGGCCGCGCCGGCCGCGCTCGCGAGCCAGAAGGCGCGGGAGGGCCGCTCCCCCGCGCGCAGGACCCCGAGCACGGCGGTGGCTGCGGGCAGCAGCCCGACGACCACCGCCGAGTGGCCGGAGGTGGCGCCGTGGTCGAGCGCGAGCGTGGAGAACAGCGGGAAGCCGAAGACCACTCCGGCGACGACGACCGCGAGGCTCGCCCACTGCCCGCGGCGCGGCGGGCGCGCCCGGACCGATAGCAGTGCGACGGCGGCGAGGACGCTCGCGGCGGCGGAGCGGCCGATGCCGATCATGTACGGGTCGAGCCCTTCGAGCCCGAAGACCGTCGTCGGAATGGTGAGGGAGAAGGTCAGGACGCCGAGCGCCGCGAGCCCCAGGCCCGCCCCGCGGGTGCCGGCCGCTATCCGCGGGGGGACAGTAGCGCTATCTTTGTTCCTCATGAAAGACGATAGCAGTGTGGCGGCGCTGGCCGGCCGGCTGCGCGCGGAGGTCCGCCGGATGAGCCCCGGCGAGCGCCTGCCGTCGAGCCGTGCGCTGGTCGAGCGGGACCGGGTCAGCCCGGTCACGGTGTCGCGGGCGCTCGGGCTGCTGGCCGCCGAGGGCCTGGTGGTGACGCGGCCGGGCAGCGGGGCGTTCGCCGCGCCGCGGGCCGAGGCCGCCGCGGAACCGGCCGACTTCGGCTGGCAGGCGGTGACGCTCGGCGACCGGTCCGTGGACCCGTCCGGGGTGTCGTGGCTGCTCACCCCGGCGCCGGACGGCGTGGTCGCGCTCAGCGGCGGCTATCTGCACCCGACGCTCCAGCCGGTGCGGGCGCTCGCGACGGCGGCGGCGCGGGCGGCCCGGCGCCCGGACGCGTGGGAGATGCCGCGGCTCGGCGGCGCGCCGGAGCTGCGCGCCTGGTTCGCCCGCACGGTCGGCGGCGCCGTCGCCCCCGCCGACGTGCTGATCACGAGCGGCGGCCAGCAGTCGCTGACGACCGTGCTGCGGGCACTGCTCCCGCCGGGCGCCCCGATACTGGTCGAGTCGCCGACGTACCTGGGCGTCCTGGCGGTGGCGCGGGCGAGCGGGCTGCATCCGGTGCCCGTCCCGGTGGACGCGGGCGGCGTCCGTCCCGACCTGCTCGCCGAGGCGTTCGCGATCAGCGGGGCGCGCGTGTTCTACACCCAGCCCGCCTTCCACAACCCGACCGGCACGGTGCTGGGGGCCGAGCGGCGCGAGCGGGTGCTGGACGTGGCGCGCGCGGCGGGCGCGTTCGTGGTGGAGGACGACTTCGCGCGGCACCTCGGCATCGACGCGCCCCCGCCGCCGCTGATCGCGCAGGACGCCGACGGCCGGGTCGTGCACGTCGCGTCCCTCACCAAGGCGACCGCGCCCAGCCTCCGGGTGGCGGCGGTGGTCGCCCGGGGGCCGGTCGCCGAGCGGATCCGCGCGACGCAGCTCGTCGAGGAGTTCTTCCCCGCGAGGCCGCTGCAGGAGACGCTGCTGGAGCTGGTCAGCTCGCCGGTGTGGCCGCGCCACCTGCGGGCCGTCCGGACCGCCCTGCGCTCACGCCGGGACGCGCTGCTCACCGCGTTCGCCCGCGACCTGCCGGAGCTGCGGGTGAACCGCCCGGCGGGCGGTCTGCACCTGTGGGCCCGGCTGCCGGACGGCGTGGACGACACCGCGCTGGCCGAGGCCGCGCTGCGCGCCGGCGTCCTGGTCAGCGCGGGGCGCCCGTTCTTCCCCGCCGAGGCCCCCGCCCCCCACCTGCGGATCAGCTACGGGACGGCGGCGTCGGAGGCGGAGCTGGCCGAGGGCGTGCGCCGCCTCGCCGCCGTCCTGCGGTCATGAGGCGGTCATGAGGCGGTGCAGAGGCAGAACTCGTTGCCCTCGGGGTCGCGCCAGACCTGGAACGGGTGCGCCGGCTTCCCCGCGGGCCCGCCGGCAGGGGTGGCGCCGAGGCTCGCCGCCCGCTCGCCGGCGGCGCGGATGTCCGGGACGTCCAGGTCCAGGTGCAGCCGGTTCTTGACCTTCCTGCCCTCGGGGACGCGCTGGAACGACAGGATCGGCCCGCCCGCCCCGAGCGGCTCCAGGTCGAGCCAGTCGTCGCTCTGCGCCGTCGTCTTCATGCCGAGGAGGCCGCCCCAGAAGGCCGCCATGGTGTCCAGGTCGGCGCAGTCGATGACGAGGTTGCCCACCTTCGGGTTCATCGCACGGCTCCCGCCGCCCGGACCGGGTGCGCCGCGGCGCGGGCGCAGTAGGGAGCGGGAGGCGTGCGCCGCACCAGGTGCAGCCCGCCGACCCGGCCGAGGATCCAGGCGCGCTTCTGGGCGGCGCGCTCCTGCGCCCGTGCGCGGGCGACGAGCCTCGCCTCGACGATGTCGGCGTGCAGGCGGGCGTACTCGCGTTCGGCCCAGGCGTGGCGCGTCGCGAGCGCCCCGAAGTACGGCAGCTCGTTCATGGTCGTCCTCCCGTTCGTTGACACCTCCCAAACCGTAATGCCGGTGTTGCGCCTCGCGCAACCAGTGAACGCTTTATGCCGGTGTCGATCCTTGGTAGAGTTCCCCATGGACGAGCAGGAGGGCGCGATGGCCGGCACCGAGACGGGCGAGGGCCCCGCGCTGCCTCCGGCCGACCCGGCGCTGCTGCTGGCGGACTTCGTCAACACGCTCGACGTCGAGTCCGCCTCCGACGAGATCGCCACGCCCGCCGGACTCGCCGGATGGCTGGCCGGACGCGGGCTCGTCCCCGAGGGCGCCGGTTCCGACGACGCCGACGTCCGCACCGCCGTCGCGCTGCGCGAAGGGCTCCGCGAGGCCATGGAGGCCCACCACGGGCCGCACGAGGCCGACCTTCCAGACGATCTGGAGGACGTGCTGGCGGCCCTGCCGCTGCGCGTCACACTGGCCGGTCCGCGTCCCGCGCTCGTCCCGCTCGACCCGCCCGGCGCCGCCGCCGGCGGCCTGGCCCGGCTCGCCGCCGCGGTCATGGACTCGGTCGCCGCCGGGACCTGGCCGCGCCTGAAGACCTGCCAGATCGACAACTGCCGCTGGGCGTTCCTCGACACCTCCAAGAACCGCTCGCGCACCTGGTGCTCGATGCAGAGTTGCGGCAACCGCGCCAAGACCCGCGCCTACCGGGCGCGGCGGCGCGCTTCGGCGTAGCCGGCGCTCGCTAGGGTGGGCCGGGATCCCGGCGAGAGGACGTGAGCACGGCATGGCGGATGTGGCGGTGCGGCCCGCGCGGCGCGCGGACGCGGCCGCCGTCGCCGACATCCAGGTGCGGGCGTGGCGGCACGGTTACGGCGACCTGCTGCCGGCGGACGTCCTGAGCCAGGTGACCGGCGACACCGCGGTGGAGCGATGGCGCGACAGGTGGGCGGAGGCGGCCACGGCGCCTCCGAGCCCGCGGCACCGGCTTCTGGTCGCGGTGGCCTCCGACATCGTGGTGGGCTTCGCCGCGCACGCCCCGGCCGAGGACGCCGACCTCGACCCGGCCGGCGCCGCCGAGCTGATCACCTTGCTGGTCGACCCGCTGCACACGCGCGCCGGGCACGGCAGCCGGCTGCTCGCCGCCACCGTGGACCTGCTCCGCGAGGACGGCTTCACGACCCTGGTCTCCTGGGCGTTCGAGGGCGACGAGGTGACGCGGACGTTCCTCGGTTCGGCCGGGTGGGCGCCCGACGGGACGTCCCGGACGCTCGACATGGGCGAGCCCGTCCGGCAGATCCGGCTGCACACCGACATCAGCGCCCCGCCGGACGGGACGGGCTCCTAGCCAGGGGTCGGTGAGGCGCACGGGCGATCCGGCCATATCTTGGAGGTCGTGCCCGAGTCCACTTTCCTGACGCCGCCCCGTGCAGCCGCACCGGCGCCCTCCGTCCGGCACCGCCGGCTCGGCCTGGTCGTGATGAGCCTCGGCGTCTCGCTGGTCGTCGTGGACGCCACGATCATGGGCGTGCTGCTGCCCCGGATCGTCTCCGACCTGGGCCTTTCCACCTCGGGTGCGGAGTGGGCGACCTCGGTGTACTCGCTGGTGTTCGCCGCGCTGCTCATCCCGTTCGGGCGGCTGGGCGACCTGGTCGGGCGCCGCCGGATGTTCGTGCTCGGGGCGGCGGTGTTCGCGGCGGCGAGCCTCGCCGTCGCGCTGGCCCCCGGCGGCGCCGCCCTGATCGGCGCGCGGGCGCTGCAGGGCATCGGCGCCTCGATGCTCATGCCGGCGACGCTGTCCACGGTGAACGCGGTGTTCACCGGGCGGGACCGGGCCGTCGCCTTCGGCGTCTGGGGCTCGATGATCAGCGGCATGGCGGCGCTCGGGCCGCTCGCGGGCGGCGCGCTGGCCACCGGCGGCGGCTGGCGGTGGGCGTTCGGGGTGAACCTGCCGCTCGGCGCCGTCCTGATCGCCGGGGCGCTGCGGTTCATGCCCGAGACGCGCTCGCCCCTGCCGGGCGGCGCGCGGCGCGAGATCGACTGGGTGGGCGGCGCGCTGGCCGCCCTCGGCCTCGGCGCGCTGGTCTGGGGGATCATCGAGGGGCAGACGTACGGCTGGTGGACCGCGACGCGCCCGTTCACCGTCGGCGGGTTCCACTGGCCGGAGGCCGCCACGTCCCCCGTCCCCGTGGTCCTGGCGCTCGGCGCCGTGCTGATCGCGGCTCTGGTCGTGGTCGAGCGGTCCCGGGCGACGGCGGGCCGGCCGGTGATGCTCGACCTGGCGCTGTTCCGCATCCCCAACTTCCGGCGCGGCAACCTGACCTCGGCGCTGATCAACGTCGGCGAGCTCGGGCTGCTGTTCGTCCTGCCGCTGTTCCTGCTGGGCGTGCACGGCACGAACCCGCTGCAGATCAGCCTGGCGATCCTGCCGCTGGCCGTCGGCGCGTTCGTGTCCGGCGGGTCCGCGGGCAGGCTCGCCGACAGGCGCGGCCCCCACCGCGTCGTGCAGATCGGCCTGGTCCTGGAGGTCGCCGCGGTCCTCGGGCTGGCCCTCACCGTCTCCGCGACGACGGGCGGGCTCGGTCTCGCGCCGTGGATGCTGCTGTACGGGCTGGGCCTCGGCCTGACGTCGGCGCAGCTGGCGAACGTCTCGCTCGCGGACGTCCCGCCCGCGCAGTCGGGCCAGGCGTCCGGCACCCAGTCGACGGCCCGGCAGGTCGGCGCGGCCCTCGGCATCGCCGCGATCGGGACGGTGTTCGCGACCAGCCTCGGGCACGCGATGACCGACCGGCTGGCGGGATCGTCGCTGAGCCCGGAGCGGCGGGCGGCCCTCGCCCACGACCTGCGCCACAGCGCCGGGACCTCCGGGCGTGATCTGCACGACACGCCGGGGCTGGCCGCCGAGGCGCACGCCGCGGACGCCAGCCTCGCCGCCGCCACCAGGAACGCGGCCCTGACCACCGCGGCGATCCTCGCCCTCGGGCTCGGGCCCGCGCTGCGGCTGCGCCCGAGCACTGATCTTCATCGGGAAGAATCGAAGCGCTAGTCCCCCTGTCGTCCCACGAGAACAAGCGGTGACTGTGGCCACGCTCTCCCAATGGGTCGCCGGATCCCGGCCCCGCACCCTGCCCGCGTCCCTCGTTCCCGTCGTCGTCGGCACCGGCGTCGCGGCGGGCGAGGGCGACCCCGTCTGGTGGCGCGGCGTCCTCGCCGCCGTCGTCGCCCTCGTGCTGCAGATCGGGGTGAACTACTCCAACGACTACAGCGACGGCATCCGCGGCACCGACGAGGACCGTGTCGGGCCGCTGCGGCTCGTCGGGTCGAAGGCCGCCCCGCCCAGGCAGGTGCTGGCCGCCGCGCTCGGCTGCTTCCTCGTCGCCGCCGTGGCCGGGCTCGTCCTGGCCGCCGTGACGACGTGGTGGCTGCTGCTCGTCGGCGCGTTCGCGATCCTCGCCGCCTGGTTCTACACGGGCGGCAAGACGCCGTACGGGTACCGCGCGCTGGGCGAGGTCTCGGTGTTCGTCTTCTTCGGCCTGGTCGCCGTCGTGGGGACGACCTACGTCCAGATCGAGGAGCTGCCGTGGGAGGCGTGGGCGGCAGCGGTCCCGATCGGGCTGCTGGCGTGCGGGATGCTCGTCGCCAACAACCTGCGGGACATCCCCACCGACCGGGAGTCGGGCAAGCGGACCCTCGCCGTCCTGCTGGGCGACCGCTGGACCCGGATCCTGTACGCGGCGTGCACCGCGCTGCCGTTCATGTTCGTCCTGGCCCTGGCGGCGCCGCACCCGTGGGCGCTGCTCGCTCTGCTGGCGGCGCCGCTGTCGCTGCCGCCGACGCAGAAGGTGCTGAACGGCGCGGTCGGCCCCGCCCTGATCCCGGTGCTCGGCGAGACCGGCCGGCTGCAGATCGCCTACGGCGTGCTGCTGGCGGTCGGCCTGGCGCTCTGACTCCCGGCCAGAGCGCTCTGACTCCCGGCCAGAGTGCTCTGGCTCTCGGCCAGAGTGCTCTGGCTCTCGGCCAGCAGGAAGGCGCCGGTGAGGCCGGTGACGAGCCCGGCGAGCACCCCGGCGAGGGCGACCAGGCCCGTGGCGGAGGCGGCGTCCGGCGCCAGGAAGCCCGGCCGGCCGAGCACCACGAGCAGCCCGTAGAGGGACGCCGCGAACATGGTGCCGGAACCGGCCCAGGCGACGGCCAGCGGCACCACGAACCGGCCCGGGCGGCCCGCGCGCCGGACGATCAGCACGAGCGCGGCCGCGGCGGCGACGGCCAGCAGGCCCTCGACGCCGTCGGCCGACTGCTGGGCCAGGTTGCGGTCGGCGGCCTCGTGGCCGTGGAGGCCCGCCGTCCCTCCGAACGCCCAGAACAGCTGCACGGCCGCGAAGACCGCGGCCGGGACCGCCGCCCCGCGGGCCAGGAGCACCTGCAGCGAGTGGGACGGGCCCTCGGGGAGGCTCCTGGTGCGGATCTCGAACGTGCGCGGCCACCGATCGCGCGCGTACAGGACGAACGCCGTCAGCAAGCCGAGGCCCTGCACGGTGAAGCCCGAGTAGACGACGCCGTACACCCAGCCCTGGAGCGCGTTGTCATCGCCCATGAGCGGCTCGGACGAGAAGAACGTCTGCAATAGGGTGCCGAGCGGGACGGCGAGGACGATCGGCGCGAGCAGGCCGACCGCGACCCAGATCGGCGCCAGCACCAGCCATGCCGGGAGTCGGCGGCCCCAGCGGAAGGTGAACGCCGCCGCCACCAGCACGGCCGCCGCGTCCATGCCGAGGGTGATCGCGTTGCCCACGTACAGCGCGGAACCCTCGGCCGCGGCGGCGTCGCTCCAGCCGACGGTGCTGCCCGAGAGCCACGCGATCTTGATGGTGAGGTAGGGGACGCACGCGGCGATCGTCGCCGCGCAGACGGCCAGGCGCACGCGCCCCGGGCCGCCGTGCGCGGCGAGCGTCCGCCCGGCGGGCCGGTGAACGGAAAGGGTCATGGACCCGACGATCCACCGGGCCGCCCGCCCCGCGCCTCCCGCCGCGGAGGGAGAGCGGGCCCACCGCTCCCCCGCGGGGGTGAGACGACCGGCTAGGCCCAGTCGATCTCGGCGCGGCCGGCGTCGACGAGGGCCTTGTTGACGGCGCTGAACGGGCGGGTCCCGAAGAACTTCTTGGCGCTGAGCGGGCTCGGGTGCGCCGACTCGATCACGGTGTGCTGGGGACCGGTGATCAGCCGGGCCTTCTTGCGGGCGTAGGCGCCCCAGAGGACGAACACGACGCGCTCGCTCTTGTCGTTCAGCGCGCGGATCGCGGCGTCGGTGAAGTCCTCCCAGCCCTTGCCCGCGTGCGAGCCCGCCTCGCCGCCCCGGACGGTCAGCACCGCGTTCAGCAGCAGCACGCCCTGGTCGGCCCAGCGGGTCAGGTCGCCGGACACCGGCGCGGGGACGCCGAGATCGGACGCCAGCTCCTTGTAGATGTTGCGCAGCGACGGGGGGAGCCGCACGCCCTCGCGCACGCTGAAGCTCAGCCCGTGCGCCTGGCCGGGGCCGTGGTAGGGGTCCTGCCCGAGGATCAGGACCCGGGCGCTGTCGAACGGGCAGTGCCGGAACGCGTTGAACAGGTCCTCGCGCGGCGGGTAGACGGTCTGCCCGGCGTACTCCCCCGCGACGAACGCGCCCAGTGCGGCGGTGCCGATCGGATCGAGCAGCGGGTCGAGCCGCTCGCGCCAGTCGCCGGGCAGCAGTTCCATCAGGTCGAGGGACATCGTCGGGCCTCCGAGAAACGTGATCTCCAGTTGCCCGGAACACTAGTGCGGGCCTCTGACACGCCAGGGCCGAATCCAGGGACTCCGAACCCCCCGGCCCTAGGATGAGATCAAATGCCCGTTTCCCCCCACCGGCTGCGCCTTCGCGCGTCCGCGCTGCTCGCGGCGTTCGTCCTGCCCGCCCTCGGCGCGGGCTGCGGCGGCCCCTCCGGGCCGGCGACGCTCACCGTCCTCGCGACCTCCTCGATGACCGAGGTGCTCGGCGAGATCGGGGAGGCCTACCACCAGCAGAACCCGGCCGTCAGGCTGCGGTTCGCGTTCGGCGGGACGCCGGAGATCGCCGACCGCCTCGCCGAGCACGAGCCCGCCGACGTCCTGGTGACGGCCGACGGGCCGAGCATGGACGAGGCCGACGAGTACCTGGGCGGGCGCCGCCGCGTCATCGCCCGCGACGCGCTCACGATCGCGGTCGGGCCGGGCAACCCCCGCCGGATCCGGGACCTGCGGGACCTGGCGCGGCCGGGCCTGCGGGTGGTCGTCGGCGCCGGGACGGTCCCCGTCGGCCGCTACACCCGCCAGGTCCTCGCCAAGGCGGGCGTGACCGTCCGGTGGAGCAGCGAGGAGATCGGCGCGCGGGCGGTCCTGGACCGGGTCCGCGCCGGCGAGGCCGACGCGGGCATCGTCTTCGTCACCGACCTGAACTCGGCCGGGATCGCGGCGAGCAGCGTGCCCATCCCGGCGAACCAGAACGTCACGGCGTCCTTCCCCGCCGCGGTCGTCCGCGACAGCGGCCACGAGGACGCCGCGAACGCGTTCGTGGCCTGGCTGGTCACGCCCGACGCGCAGCGGCTGTTCAACAAGTACGGATTCGTCACACCCGCCGCTCCCCAGTGACCCGGGGGAACGGATGGGGGCCGACTTCCGTTTACCTCCCCGGAGCCCCCCAGGGCTCGGGAACACCTGATCGCCCCGGTCTCCGGGGCGCGTTGTACGGGGAGATGCGACACGTGCCGGACCAGCGACCCGCGCCACAGCCCAACGGGACACCGCGACCGAACGGGACGCCGCCGAACGCCGGCGCGCATCACTCCGGCACGGCCGAGCCCAGCAGACGCCAGTCGGTGCCGCCCCGCAGCGACCCCGACCAGCCCTGGCGCGCCGAGGGCGTGCCCGACCGGAGGGACAAGCGGGCGCGCGGTCTGCGCGGGGGCGGGTGGAAGCCGAACCGGAACAACGCGGTCTTCTGGGCGCTGCTGCTCGCCGTCTTCGGGCTGAGCTACGTCTCCATGCACCTCACCGGCCAGAAGGAGCGGGTGACGGTCCCCTACACGGCGTTCACCCAGCAGGTCGCCGCCGGGAACGTGAAGGACGTCTACACCAAGGGCTACCAGATCCAGGGCCAGCTGAAGAGCAAGCGGGCGGTCCCGGGGCACGCGGAGAAGACCTACTCCTCGTTCGAGACGCTGCGTCCCGCGTTCGCCGACGACAAGATCTACACGGAGATGGTGCAGAAGGGCGTCGAGGTCGAGGCCAAGCCGGTCAACGAGGACCGCGGCCTGCTCGCCAACCTGCTGCTGTCGCTGCTGCCGACCCTGCTGTTCGTCGGCCTGTGGATCGGCGTGATGGTGTGGCTGCAGCGCCGCATGGCCGGCGGCGGGGGCGGCCTCATGGGCGGCTTCAACCGCTCCCCCAAACCCGTGGCCGCGGACGACAAGCGCGCCACGTTCGCCGACGTCGCCGGCATCGACGAGGTCGAGGCGGAGCTCAGCGAGATCGTCGACTTCCTCAAGGACCCCGGCAAGTACCGCCGGATGGGCGCCCGCGTCCCCCGCGGCGTGCTGCTGACCGGCGCGCCCGGCACCGGCAAGACGCTGCTCGCCCGCGCCGTCGCCGGCGAGGCCGACGTCCCGTTCTACTCCGCGGCCGCGTCGGAGTTCATCGAGATGGTCGTCGGCGTCGGCGCCGCCCGCGTCCGCGAGCTGTTCACCGAGGCCCGCAAGACCGCCCCCTCGATCATCTTCATCGACGAGATCGACACCATCGGGCGGGCGCGCGGCGGCGGCGCCAGCATGGGCGGGCACGACGAGCGCGAGCAGACCCTCAACCAGATCCTCACCGAGATGGACGGCTTCTCCGGCTCCGAGGGCGTCGTCGTGATCGCCGCGACGAACCGTCCCGACATCCTGGACCCGGCCCTGATGCGCCCCGGCCGGTTCGACCGGCAGGTCGCGGTGTCCCCGCCCGACCTGGACGGCCGCGTCGCGATCCTCGGCGTGCACACCCGCGACGTCCCGCTCGCCGCCGACGCCGACATCCTCTCGATCGCGAGGATGACGCCCGGGATGACCGGCGCCGAGCTGGCCAACCTGGTCAACGAGGCCGCGCTGCTCGCCGTCAAGCGCGAGAAGGGCGCCGTGGACATGGACGACCTCCAGAGCGCCCTGGAGAAGGTGCAGCTCGGTACCCGGCGCTCCCTGGTCATGCCGTTCGAGGAGCGCCGCCGCACGTCCTACCACGAGTCCGGGCACGGCCTGCTCGGCATGCTGCAGCCGGGCGCCGACCCCGTCCGCAAGATCACGATCGTGCCGCACGGGCGCGCTCTCGGCGTCACCGTCTCCACCCCCGACGACGACCGCTACGCCTACGACGAGCGCTACCTGCGCGGCCGCATCATCGGCGCGCTCGGCGGCATGGCCGCCGAGGAGCTGGTCTTCGGCGTGATCACCACCGGCTCGGAGAGCGATCTGGAGCAGGTCACCAAGATCGCCCGTGGGATGGTGGGCCGCTGGGGCATGTCCCAGAAGATCGGCCCTCTGTCGATCCTCCCCGCGGACGGCTCGGACCCGATGGGCCAGTACGCCGCCCAGGGCACCCTGGACGCCGTCGACCTGGAGGCCCGCCGGATCGTCGACGAGTGCTACGCCGAGGCCCTGGAGACCCTCCGCACCCACCGCGACAAGCTGGACTCCCTGGCCGCCGCACTCCTGGAGAACGAGACCCTCGACGAGACCGCCGCCTACGCCGCCGCCGGCGTCGACCGCACCATCCGCGAGGTGGACCTCTCCAAAACCCGCCTCTGAGAACGTCCTAGGCGAGTCGGGGAAGGCCTATGGGGTTGGGGAACGGCATCTCGGTCGCCAGGGCCTTGGAGGCCGGTACGAGCGACTCGTACAGGGGCCTGGGGTCGGCCAGGACGGTGTAGGGGGCTGCCGCCAGTTCGTCGGTGCGCTGCTCGATGTGCGCTTTCAGGGCGCGTCCGGCTTCGGTGGCCTCCGCCTCGGCCACGAGGCCGCGTCGGGCGAGCGCCTCGGACGCCTCGTCCCATTCCTCGGGCGACCAGCCGCGGCTTTCCCGTAGCCGCTCCGGAGGGACGGTCCCCATGGCGCACGCCAGGACGTTGGCCTCCAAGCCGCTCAGGCCCTCCGCGGTGAGAAGGGCGACGTGCCCGTCCCCGCGGTGCTCGCGCAAGGACGTGGTCGCCTGCCAGAGCGCCTCCACCGGGTTCTCGGGGAGGGGCAGATCACGGTTGGCCGCGAACAGCGGGCGGCCGGAGGCGTCCGCCGCCATCACGACCTCCTGCAGGAGCGGCGCTGCGTCGACCGCCACGTCCTCGATGCCGGGGAAGGTCCTGCGAAGGGCGCGCGCTGCCGCCTCGCTCCGGGCGACGAGGATGCTCTCGGGGGACGCGAACTCCCATGCGTCCGGGACGGCCCGCCGTACGCGGGCGGGGTGGAAGCCGAAGAAGGTCGCCTGGACCGTCCCTGCGGAGGCCCGGCCGAGCGGCGCTCCACGGCTCCCGAAGTAACCCATCCAGAAGCCCTTGAGGCCGACGTCCTTGTTGGCCGCCCGGCACTCCTCGGCGAAGTACGTCACCGCGTGCAGCGGCTCCAGGGCCTTCCACATGTCCCGCGCGAACGTCGCATCCACCTGCCGAACGTTAGGCTCGCCCCGGTCCTCGCACAACCCCGGTCACATTCTGCGCGCGGCGTCCGTCAGTGTGGTGACCTAGAGGTACAGAGGGGGACGTGATGGACGAGCGCGAGTTCCTGGCCGAGCGGTTCGAGGGGCACCGCACGCATCTGAAGGCGGTCGCCTACCGGATGCTGGGCTCGCTCGCGGAGGCGGACGACGCCGTCCAGGAGGCCTGGCTCAAGCTCAGCCGCTCCAACGCGGGCGACATCGACAACCTGGGCGGCTGGCTGACGACCGTCGTGGGACGGGTGTGCCTGGACATGCTGCGCTCGCGCACGTCCCGCCGCGAGGACCCGCTGGAGGAGCGCCTGCCCGACCCGGTCGTCAGCGCCGCCCCCGACCCCGAGTACACGGCTCTGGTGGCCGACTCGGTCGGGCTCGCGCTCCTGGTCGTCCTGCAGTCCCTCACCCCCGCCGAGCGGCTGGCCTTCGTCCTGCACGACACGTTCGGGGTGCCGTTCGAGGAGATCGCGCCCATCGTGGGACGGTCGCCTGCCGCCGCCCGCCAGCTGGCCAGCCGCGCCCGCCGGCGGGTGCGCGGGACGGCCCCGGATCCCGAGCGCGACCCGGCCCGCCAGCGCGCGGTCGTCGACGCCTTCAACGCCGCGGCCAACGGCGGCGACTTCGAGGCGCTCGTCGCCGTCCTCGACCCGGACGTGGTGCTGCGCGCCGACGTCGGCGCCATCCCCGGCGGCTGGACGCAGGTCGTCGGCGCCGAGAACGTCGCCGGGCAGGCCATCAGGTTCCGCAGGTCGGCGCAGGGCCAGGTCATGCACGCCCTGGTCAACGGGACCGCCGGGATCGTCTGGTTCGAGGACGGGCGCCCGCAGTCCGTCCTGTCCTTCACGGTCGCGGACGGCAGGGTCACCGCGATCGACATCCTCGCCGACCCCGACCGCCTGGCCGCCCTCGACCTCGTCTACTCCGGCTGACCCAGCGTGGCGGGGAGGGCCGACGCGGTCAGCGTCGTCATGCCCTTCAGGGCGTCCAGGACCGTGGGGTGCGGGGCCGCATGGACGGTCGGGAGGATCGGGTCGTCCGGATAGGCCAGGGCATCGGCGGACGCCGAGAAGCGCACGGCCGGGTCCCGGGGGTCGAGTCGGACCCACCGGTCGTCGATGAGGGCGGCGGCGAGGCCGTGGACGAAACCGGGGCGCTGCTGGTAGCACAGGCCCGCCTGGACGCCGCCCGCGCGCAGGAGGGCGACGTAGGCGTGGGACTGGGCGAAGCACAGGCCGGTGCGCTGTTCGAGGACGTCGGAGGCCCGCCAGGGGACGCGGGTGTCGCCGGTGTCCATGGAGTGCGGGATCAGGTCGCGGACATGGTCGAACGCCGCCCGGGCGTAGGCGATGTCGTCGCCGGTGCGCAGCTCCGAGGCGATCGACTGGACGAGCGGGTGCTCGATGTCGATCGCCTCGGACGCGGCGAGGTAGTCCCAGGGCTCGGCGTCGAAGTCCATCACAGGCCGAGGAGGGCCTCGATGCCGACCGTGAGGCGGTCGAGCTCGGGGACCTTGCGGACGGCCAGCAGGACCCCGGGCATGAACGACTCGCGGTTCATCGAGTCGTGCCGGATGGTGAACAGCTCGCCGTGGCCGCCGAGGACCACCTCCTGGTGGGCGACGGCGCCGGACATGCGGACGGCGTGCACGCGGACGCCGTCCACGTCGGCACCGCGGGCGCCCTCGACCCCGGAGGTGGTGGCGTCCGGGGACGGGGCCACGCCCGCCTCGGCGCGGGCGGCGGCGACCAGCTCGGCGGTGCGGTAGGCGGTGCCGGACGGGGCGTCCGCCTTGTTCGGGTGGTGCGTCTCGACGATCTCGACGGACTCGAAGTAGGGGGCCGCCTTCTGCGCGAAGTGCATCATCAGCACCGCGCCGATCCCGAAGTTCGGGGCGATGACCACGTTCCCGGACGACTCGTCGGTCAGCCAGGAGCGGACCGTGTCGAGCCGGGACGGGTCGAAGCCGGTGGTGCCGACGACGGCGTGCAGGCCGCGCTCGACGCACCACCGGAGGTTGTCCATGACGACGCCGGGGTGGGTGAAGTCGACGACGACCTCGGCGGCGGTCAGCGCGTCGAGCGCGTCGCCCTGGTCGACGGCGGCGACGAGCTCCATGTCGTCGGCTCCCTGCACGGCGCGGCACACCTCGGCGCCCATCCGGCCCTGCGCGCCCAGCACCCCGACCTTAATCACGTGTTCCTCCCGGTTGACGTCGTCCCGAGCCTATCGTCAGAAGCGCTTGCCCAGCTCGCGCGCCTCGGCGTGCGCGGAGCGGCGCCCGGTCTCGGCGTCGGCGGTGGCGAGGTTCGGGCGGAACTCGGCGGTGCCGATGTCGGTGACCCCCGTCCAGCGCAGCCAGCCTTCGAGGAACGGGGCCTGGTGGTCGCGGCCGAACGCGGGCCCGCGGCCCTCCCCGTAGACGGCGCTGGTGTAGACCACGGCCGCCTTCTTGCCCTCCAGGAGGCCGCTGTAGCCCTTCTCGGGGTCGAAGCGGAACACCCAGCCGGGCTGCGAGACGACGTCGATGAACTGCTTGAGGATGTAGGGGACGCCGGAGTTCCACATCGGGACGCTGAACAGGTAGCGGTCGTAGGAGTCGTAGCGCTCGAAGACGTCCCGGGCGGCCCTCCACATGGCGGCCTCCTCGCCGGACGGCTCGTTCCCCGCGAGCACGTTCATCTTGGCGCCGGCCCCGGCCGAGCCGAACGCGGGAAGGCCGGCCTCCCAGAGGTCGAGGTGGTCGACGGCGACGCCGTGGGTCTCGCGATAGGCGTCCAGGAACGCCTCGGCCATCGCCAGCGACTCGGACGCGGCGCCCCGCGGGGATGCGGAGATGTGCAGCAGACGGGACATGAGGGTCCTCTCACCCGAAAATACGGACCAAGGTCCGCTTACTCCTCCGGAGATTAGCGGACCCTGGTCCGTTTAACAAGTCAGCGGATCGTCAGGCTCCGAACTCGCGGTCCCCCACCGGGCCGATCACGGTGAGGGCCTGCGGGCCCGCCAGCACGTCGCGGGCGATGGCGCGGACGTCGTCGGGCGTGACGGCCTCGATGCGCGCCAGGACCTCGTCCACGCGCAGCAGCGACTCGTAGACCAGCTCGCTCTTGCCGATGCGGCTCATCCGGGAGCCGGTGTCCTCCAGGCCGAGGACCATGGCGCCGCGCAGCTGGCCCTTGCCGCGTTCCAGTTCCTCGTCGTCGAGGCCGTCGGCGGCCTTGGCGAGCTCGTCCCGGCAGATCGACAGGACCTCCTCGGCCTTGGCGGGCTGGCAGCCCGCGTAGACGCCGAAGACGCCGGAGTCGGCGTACTGGGCCGTGTAGCTGTAGACGGAGTACGCCAGGCCGCGCTTCTCGCGGATCTCCTGGAAGAGGCGGGACGACATGCCGCCGCCGAGGGCGGCGTTCAGCACGCCGAGCGCGAACCGGCGATCGTCGGTGCGGGACGTGCCCGCGCCGCCGAGGATGATGTGCGCCTGCTCGGTGTCCTTGTCGATCACCACGCTGCGCGGGTCCAGGGGGACGGGCGCGCCGTCCAACCGGGGCGCGGCGGGCGCGGCGTCGCCGTGCAGGTGCTCGGCGAACGCCTCCGACACCAGCCGGACGACCTCGTCGTGGTCGATGTTGCCCGCCACCGACACCACCAGGTTGGACGGGACGTAGTGCTGCCGGTAGTAGTCGTGGATCCGGTCCCGGGACAGCGCGTTGATCGACTCCTCGGTGCCGAGGATGGGGCGCCCGAGCGGGGTGTCACCGTACAGCGCCGTGGCGAACTCGTCGTGGATCAGGTCGCCCGGGTCGTCGTCGCGCATGTGGATCTCTTCGAGGATGACGCCGCGCTCGGCCTCGACGTCCTCGGGCCGGTTCACCGACGCCGCCACCATGTCCGAGACCACGTCCACCGCGAGGGGCAGGTCGGAGTCCAGGACCCGCGCGTAGTAGCAGGTGTACTCCTTGGCGGTGAACGCGTTGAGGTCGCCGCCGACCGCGTCGACCGCCGCGGAGATCTCCAGGGCCGACCGCCGCCGGGTGCCCTTGAACAGCACGTGCTCCAGGTAGTGGCTGGCGCCGGCGTCGGCGGGGACCTCGTCGCGGGAGCCGACCGCCGCCCAGATGCCGAACGCCGCGGAGCGCACGGTCGGCATCGTCTCGGTGATGACCCGCAGCCCGCCGGGCAGGACGGTGCGGCGGACCGCGCCGGCGCCGTCGGTGTGGATCGTGGTGGTGGTGCCGGGCTCCTGCGCCCTCGCCGGCAGGGTCACGTGTCGCTCACATTCCGTCGGGGGAAAGCGGCCGGCCGGCCGTCCCGCAGCTTTCACAGCGCTGCGGGCCCGGCCGGCCGGTCATGGCCTGGATCAGGAGTTGTGCTGGCCGGCGTCGTCGTCGGACCCGCGGCGGGTGCGGCGGCGCCGCGGACCGCGCCGGTCGCCGTCGTCGCGCCGCTCCCGGCGCTCGCCGGAGTCGCCGTCACCGTCGGCGGACGCGGAGGCGGGCTCGTCGCCGCCGTCCGCCTCGGCCTTCCCGGCGGACTCGCGCTCGACCACCTCGACCGGCACCAGCGACAGCTTGCCGCGCTGGTCGATCTCGGTGACCTCGACCTGGATCTTCTCGCCGACGCCCATGACGTCCTCGACGTTCTCGATCCGGGCGCCGCCGTGCAGCTTGCGGATCTGCGAGACGTGCAGCAGGCCGTCCTTGCCGGGCAGCAGCGACACGAACGCGCCGAACGTGGTGGTCTTGACGACGGTGCCGAGGAACCGCTCGCCGACCTCCGGCATGTGCGGGTTGGCGATCGAGTTGATCGCCTGCCGCGCGGCCTCGGCGGACGGCCCGTCGGTGGCGCCGACGTAGATGGTGCCGTCGTCCTCGATCGTGATGTCCGCGCCGGTGTCGTCCTGGATCGAGTTGATCATCTTGCCCTTGGGGCCGATGACCTCGCCGATCTTGTCGACCGGGACCTTGATCGTGATGATCCGCGGCGCGTTCGGGCTCATCTCGGCGGGCGCCTCGATGGCCTCCTGCATGACGTCCAGGATCGCCAGGCGGGCGCCCTTGGCCTGCTTCAGCGCGGCGGCCAGCACCGAGGCCGGGATGCCGTCGAGCTTGGTGTCGAGCTGCAGCGCGGTGATCAGGTCACGGGTGCCGGCGACCTTGAAGTCCATGTCGCCGAACGCGTCCTCGGCGCCGAGGATGTCGGTCAGCGTGACGTACTCGTCACCGTCGTTGATCAGGCCCATCGCGATGCCCGCCACCATCTGCCGGAGCGGGACGCCCGCGTCCAGCAGCGACATGGTGGACGCGCACACCGAGCCCATCGAGGTGGAGCCGTTGGAGCTGAGCGCCTCCGACACCTGCCGGATCGCGTACGGGAACTCCTCGCGCGAGGGCAGCACCGGGATCAGGGCGCGCTCGGCGAGCGCGCCGTGCCCGATCTCGCGGCGCTTCGGGGAGCCGACCCGGCCGGTCTCGCCGGTGGAGTACGGCGGGAAGTTGTAGTTGTGCATGTAGCGCTTGGTGCGCTCGGGGTTCAGCGTGTCGATCGTCTGCTCCATGCGGAGCATGTTCAGCGTCGTCACGCCGAGGATCTGCGTCTCGCCGCGCTCGAACAGCGCCGAGCCGTGCACGCGCGGGACGACGTGCGCCTCGGCGGTCAGCTGGCGGATGTCCTTCAGCCCGCGGCCGTCGATGCGCAGCCCGTCGCGGATCACGCGCTCGCGGACCAGCTTCTTGGTGACGGCGCGGTAGGCGGCGGAGATCTCCTTCTCGCGGCCCTCGAACCGCTCGGCGAGCTTCTCGGCGGCGGACGCCTTGATCTCGTCGAGCCGGGACTCGCGCTCCTGCTTGCCGGCGATGGTCAGCGCCTGCGCCAGGTCTCCGCTGACGGCGTCGGTGACGGCGGCGAGCACGTCGTCCTGGTAGTCCAGGAAGATCGGGTACTCGGCGGTCTCCTTCGCGGCGACGGCCGCGAGGTCGCTCTGCGCCTTGCACAGCACCTTGATGAACGGCTTGGCCGCCTCCAGGCCCTCGGCGACGGTCTCCTCGGTCGGCGCGGTCGCGCCCTCGCCGACGAGCTTGATGGTGTCGCGGGTGGACTCCGCCTCCACCATCATGATCGCGACATCGCCGTCGGCCAGCACCCGGCCGGCCACGACCATGTCGAAGGTCGCGCGCTCCAGCTCGGGGTGGGTCGGGAAGCCGACCCACTGGCCGTCGATCAGCGCGACGCGGACGCCGCCGATCGGGCCGGAGAACGGCAGGCCCGCCAGCTGCGTGGACATCGAGGCGGCGTTGATCGCCACGACGTCGTACAGGTGGTCGGGGTGCAGCGCCATGATCGTCTCGACGACCTGGATCTCGTTGCGCAGGCCCTTGGTGAACGACGGGCGCAGCGGCCGGTCGATCAGCCGGCAGGTCAGGATGGCGTCCTCGGACGGACGCCCCTCGCGGCGGAAGAACGAGCCGGGGATGCGCCCGGCGGCGTACATCCGCTCCTCGACGTCCACGGTCAGCGGGAAGAAGTCAAGGTTGTCCTTGGGCTTCTTGGACGCGGTGGTCGCCGACAGCACCATCGTCTCGTCGTCGAGGTAGGCGACGGCGGAGCCGGCCGCCTGCCGGGCCAGCCGGCCGGTCTCGAAGCGGATGGTGCGGGTGCCGAACGTGCCGTTGTCGATCACGGCTTCGGTGGTCTGCGCACCTTCGATGCGCACGGCTTCTGTCACGGGAAACCTCCTCATGGGTTCCATGTCGGTCCTCGCGGCCGTTTCCCGTTGGCTGTCACGCTGCCGGTCTTCGATCGAAGCACCCGGATCGAGAGCGCCGCCGATGCGGCGGAACGGATCCGGAAGCCACTACCGAGGACCGGCCCGCACCAGCGGTGTCCGCGAGGCTTGTCTGAAATTGGGGCCGGGGCCGGGCGGGCCCGCCGGCCGTAAAAGGAAGGGAGTGGCCCGTCGGACCACTCCCTCACCCTGCTAGCGCCGCAGCCCGAGTCGCTCGATCAGCTGCCGGTAGCGGTTGATGTCCTTGTTCGCGAGGTACTTCAGGAGCCGGCGACGACGGCCGACCAGCAGCAGCAGACCGCGGCGGCTGTGGTGGTCGTGCTTGTGCTCCTTCAGGTGCTCGGTCAGATCGTTGATACGGCGCGTCAGCAGCGCGACCTGGACCTCCGGCGATCCGGTGTCACCCTCAGTGGTCGCGTACTCGGCGATGATCTGGTTCTTCGTGGCGGTGTCGAGCGACACGTGGCTCCTTCGATGGATTCGTCACCCGCAGATCCAGGCCCGGTGGGCGCACGGGTCCGCATGGTGCGTGTTAAGAGGGTGGCGGGCCGCATGAGGGTGCAGCCAGCCGCGCCGGGGCCCTTCCCGGCGACTATTCACCGTACCATGCCGCAAAGCCACCCCGTCACGTTGCGAGAACCGCTGTTGTCGCAGGGTACGCGGCGGAAAGAGGGGGTCAGCCGGAGGTGATCTCACGGGCGCGGGCCACGTCCCGGTGCATCTCCTCGACCAGCGCGTCGATGGAGTCGAACTTCAGCGTGTCGCGGATGCGGGCGGCGAAGTCCACGGCCATGTGCTCGCCGTAGAGGTCGAGGTCGTCGCGGTCCAGCGCGTAGGCCTCGACGGTGCGCTCCCCCGCGCCCTCGAAGGTCGGGTTGGTCCCGATGGAGATCGCCGCCGGCCAGCGGAACGCGGGGTAGCGGTCGGAGTCGCAGACCAGCCAGCCGCCGTAGACGCCGTCCGCCGGGATCTCCGTGTGCGGCAGCGTCTCCAGGTTGGCGGTGGGGAACCCGAGCGCGCGGCCCCGCTGGTGGCCGCGCACGACGACGCCCTCGACGCGGTGCGGGCGGCCGAGCGCGTGCGCGGCGGCCTCGACGTCGCCCGCGTCGAGGCGCCCCCTGATGTAGGTGGACGAGATCGTGTCGCCGTCGGCCACCAGCGGCATGCCCTCGGCCGTGAAGTCGTACTTCTCGCCGAGCTCCCGCAGCAGCGCCACGTCCCCCTTGGCCTTGTGCCCGAACCGGAAGTCCTCACCGACGATGACGTGGGCGGCGTGCAGCCGGTCGACCAGCACCGACTGGACGAACTCGTCCGGCGGCACCTTCGACAGCTCCAGGGTGAAGGGCACCACCACGACCGCGTCGGTGCCGAGGCCCTCCAGCAGCTCGATGCGCCGCCTGGTGGTGGCGAGCAGCGGCGGGTGCGTGCCGGGCCGGACGACCTCGTCCGGATGCGGGTCGAACGTGATGACCACCGAGCGCAGCCCGCGGCGGCGAGCCTCCTCGGCGGCGGCCCCCACGATCCGCTGGTGGCCGCGGTGCACGCCGTCGAACACCCCGATGGTGATCACCGAACGGCCCCAGTCTGCGGGAACCTCGTCGAGGCCATTCCAGCGCCGCACCATGCTCTCCCTGCGTAGGACGTTCCTGTCAGGTACTTCTTGCCGTCCTCAAGAGTGCCATGCGGGGGGCGGGTTGGTCGCACCCAGGGGGCCCGGTGTGCGGCACCCGCCCCCCGGTGCGGGCCGACGGACGATCTCAGCCGGACTGGTAGACGACCAGGGAGACCGCGATGTACTGCAGGACGTAGGCCGCCAGCGTGCAGGCGTGGAACACCTCGTGGAACCCGAACCAGCTCGGGGACGGGTTGGGGCGGCGCAGCCCGTACACCACTCCCCCGATGCTGTAGCAGATCCCGCCGCCCGCGACCAGGAGGCAGGCGGCCAGACCCGCTCCGGACAGGAACTGCGGCAGGAACAGCACCGCCACCCAGCCCAGCACGATGTAGAGGGTGACGTAGAGGGCGCGGGGAGCGCCGATCCAGGTCGTCCGGAAGACGACCCCGGCGATGCCCCCGGTCCACACGATGGCGAGGACGGCCACGCGCACGCCGCCGTCCAGCGCCAGCACCGCGAACGGCGTGTACGTCCCGGCGATGATCAGATAGATGTTGGCGTGGTCGAAGCGCCGCAGCACCTCGATCAGCCGGTGCGACCGCTGCCGGTGGTACGTCCCCGAGATCCCGAACAGCATCCCCGATGTCGCCACGTACAGCGCCGACGCCAGCCGTGCCTCCAGGCTCGGGCCGAACGCCACCAGCACCAGCCCCGCGACGAGCACCGCGGGGAACGCACCGAGGTGCAGCCAGCCGCGCAGTCGCGGCCGGGTGGGGGACGCCACCGGAAGATCGTCTTTCACCGTGGTCACGGACACCTCCTCACGAACCTACGCTTAAGTAGGTTACGCGACCGTAGGTTGATGGCGCATCCGTTTCGTCCCGTGATACTCGCCACGGACCCCACCGCGCTCGCTCCCCCGGTCAGGAGACGAACACCGCGAGGGACTTGGCGACCGGGCCCCGCTCCTCGACGAGCGCGAGCAGCGTCCCGTCCGGCGCGAAGACGCCCACCGGCCCGGGCCCGAGACCGACGGCCGGCAGCCGCCCGCCGTGCGCGACCTTGCGGGCGTCGTCCTCGGACACGTCCCGGCGCGGGAACACCGACGCGACGGCCTCGGCCATCGGCAGGATGTCCAGTCTCTCGCCGAGCTGGTCGAGCGTGCGCGCCATCGACAGGTCGTAGGGCCCGACGCGGGTGCGGCGCAGCGCGGTCAGGTGGCCGCCGCAGCCGAGCGAGGCGCCGAGGTCACGGGCCAGCGCCCGGATGTAGGTCCCCGACGAGCAGGACACCGAGGCGTCCACGTCGATCAGGCCGCCGTCCCGCCGGACGTCCAGGACCGCGAACTCCTCCACGGTCACCGGGCGGGCGGCGAGCTCCACGTCCTCGCCCTTGCGGGCCATCTTGTAGGCCCGCTCCCCGTTCACCTTGATCGCACTGACCTGCGGCGGTACCTGCTGGATCGTCCCGGTCAGCTCCGCGACGCCGATCCGCAGCGCCTCCTCGGTGACGGCCTCGGCGGACGCGGCCGCGATGGTCTCGCCCTCCGCGTCGTCGGTGTTGGTCGACTCGCCCAGTCGGATCGTGGCGTCGTAGCCCTTGTGGGTCAGCGCGAGATGCCCCAGCAGGCGGGTGGCCTTGCCGATCCCGAGGACGAGCACGCCCGTCGCCATCGGGTCCAGCGTGCCCGCGTGCCCGACCCGCCGGGTCTTCGCCAGCCGCCGCATCTTCCCCACGACGTCGTGCGACGTCCAGCCGGCGGGCTTGTCCACGATGACGAGTCCCGAATCCATGCTCTTGCTTCACCTCGAAGGCTGCGGGCGGACGGAGGACGGCGATTCTAGCCGTCCCCTCGCCCTCACAGGCTCCCGGACAGCAGGGCTCCCACTCCGGTCAGTTACCGGAGGGCAGCAGGGCGCGCAGGCGGTCGAGCGCCTCGTCGACCGGCCCTCCCCAGACGAAGCCCGCCATCTCGCGGTGACCGCCGCCGTCGAGCGCCGCGCACACCCTGCTCAGGTCGATGTGGCCCTTGGACCGGGCGGAGAAGTACCAGCGGCCGTCGTCGGTCTCCTTGCACACGACGGCGACCTCCGCCTCGTCGGTCCTGCGCAGCTGGTCGATGATGCCTTCGAGCTGCTCATAGGGCAGGCCGCGCCGGTCCTCACGGGCGATCGCCGTCCAGACCAGGCCGCGGCCGCCGGCGGCGTCGCGTTCCAGCCGGGCCCGCGCCAGCGCGCCCGCGAGGACTTGCAGGTAGTCGAACGGGGCCCGGTCCCACAGCTCCCGGCTGACCGTCTCCGGCCGGACGCCCGCCGTCAGCAGCCGTCCCGCCAGGTCGTGGACCTCGGGAGTGGTGGAGGGGTACTTGAACGAGCCGGTGTCGCTGGCGAGCCCCGCGTACAGGCCCTGGGCGATGTCGCGGTCGAGCGGCACGCCGAGCCTGCGGATCAGCTCCTCGACCAGCACCGCCGTGGCGGCGGCGTCCGGGTCGACCAGCCGCACCCCGCCGAACCCGGTGTTGGACGCGTGGTGGTCGATGACGATCAGGGCGCCGGCCCGGTCGGCGGCGCCGGCGAGCGAGCCGAGCCGCGCACGGCCCGCCGCGTCCAGCGAGATCATCAGCTTCGGGGCGCGCGGCATCCGGGCCGGCTCGACCAGCAGTTCCTGGCCCGGGAGGAACCGCAGGATCGCCGGGACGCCGAACGGCTCCCCGAACGAGGCCAGGCAGCGCTTGCCGCACGTGCGCAGCGCCTGCGCGAGCGCCAGCATCGAGCCGAGCGCGTCGCCGTCGGGGACCACGTGGCAGGCGAGGCAGATCTCGCCGGCCTCGCGGATCAACTCGACCGCGCGGTCCCAGTCCAGTTCGGCGGGCGCCCCGCCGGCCTCGGCCGGCAGCCCGGCCCGGGACGGTGTGCCGAGCCCGGACGCAACGCCCGCCTCGAACGGACCGCCGGGCTTGGACTCAGGCGGCACGCCGGACCCGGACGCCGCGCCGGCCTCGGCATGCCCGTCGGACCTGGGTGGCCTGCCCGGCCCGGAGAGCGCGCCCTGTCCGGACAGCACGCACGGCGCGGAGAGCGCGCCCGGCTCGGCGCGGGCCGTGGTCTCGGCCGGGCCGTTCACGATGACGGGCGTCCGGGACGGCCGTCCTCACCGTCCCCCGCGGCGCCGTGCCCGTCGAAGCCGGGCTCGTCCTCGGCGTCCTCGTCGAGGTCGTCGAGGTCGTCGTCCTCGTCCTCGGCGGAGTCGGGCTCGCGGTAGGGGTTGGCGTCCCCCGCGGGGGAGGCGCCCTGAGCGGCCCGCGCCACCTCGGCGTCCTTGGCGCGGGCCTGGGCCAGCAGGTCGTCGATGTGCGCCGCGTTCTCCATCAGGGAGTCCATCACGAAGGTGATGCTGGGCGTGTGGCGGACGCCCGTCTTCCTGCCCACCTCCGACCGGATGACGCCCTTGGCGCTCTCCAGCGCGGCGGCGGTCTCGGCGCGCTCGCCGTCCGATCCGTACACCGTGTAGTACACGGTGGCGTCGCGCAGGTCGTTGGTGATGCGGGTGTCCGTCACGGTCACGAAGCCGAGCCGCGGATCCTTGATCCGCCTCTCCAGCATCTCGGCGACGATCTGCTGGATGCGGTCGGCGAGCTTGCGCGCCCGAGCTGCGTCCACCATGATCGCACTCCCTTTCTATGGTCTGAGCGGGAAGGTCGGTTCCCGCTCCTTCATTGTGGGGCGGCGCCCGCCCGCGCGCCCGTCAGTCCTCGCTGCCGTACAGGCGCTGCCGGGCGGACAGCAGTTCGATCTCCGGCCGTCCGGCCACGAGCCGCTCGCACTGGTCGAGGACCTCGGTGCAGTTGGCCGCCGTGCCCGACACCACCGCCACTCCGATCTCCGCCCTGCGGTGGAGGTCGTTGTCGCCGGTCTCGGCGACGGCCACCGCCGGGAAGCGCTTCTGCACCTCGGCGATGACGGGACGCAGGACGGACCGCTTCTGCTTCAGCGAGCGGACGTCCCCCAGCAGCAGGTCGAGCGTCAGCGCACCCACGTACACCTGGTCGATCACCTCGGAGTCATCAGAAGATGGAACGACGGAGGTCATCCGCCGTGTTCCCAGCCTTTCCGGCGAACCAGAATGAGCTGGACATGACAGACGCCAGGCTAGAAGATCCGCCTGGCGCTTGTTCACCCAATTAACGATCACATCGTCGGCGTGCCCGGACGGGCCGCCGGGCCGGCCGCCCGCGCGGCCCCTCGCGGGGCCGCGCGGACCTGCCGTCCGCCTCAGTCGCGGGGCTTCTCCCGCATCTCGAAGCACTCGATGACGTCACCGAGCTTGATGTCGTTGTAACCGACGCCGATGCCGCACTCGAAGCCCTCGCGGACCTCGGTCGCGTCGTCCTTGAAGCGGCGCAGCGACGACACCGTGAGGTTGTCGGAGACCACGACGCCGTCGCGGACGAGGCGTGCCTTGGCGTTGCGCTGGATGATCCCCGAGGTGACCATCGAACCGGCGACGTTCCCGATCCGCGGCACCTTGAAGATCTCGCGGACCTCGGCGGTACCGAGCTGGGCCTCTTCGAACTCCGGCTTGAGCATGCCCTTGAGGGCCGCCTCGATCTCCTCGATCGCCTGGTAGATGATCGAGTAGTACCGGATGTCGACGCCCTCGCGGTCGGCCAGCTCCTGCGCGTTGCGCTCAGGCCGCACGTTGAAGCCGATGATGACCGCGCCCTCGGACGCCAGCGACAGGTTGACGTCGTCCTGCGTGATCGCGCCGACGCCGCGGCGGATGATCCGCAGGTTGACCTCGTCGCCCACGTCGATCTTGAGGAGGGAGTCCTCCAGCGCCTCGACGGAACCGGACACGTCGCCCTTGAGGATGAGCAGCAGCTCCTGCCGCTCGCCCCGCTCCAGGTCCTTGAACAGCTCTTCCAGGGAGCTGCTCTTGCGGCTCTTGAGCAGTTCGGCGTTGCGCTTGCGCGCGACCCGCTTGTCGGCGATCTGCCGGGCGATCCGGTCGTCCTCGACGACCAGGAAGTTGTCGCCCGCGCCGGGCACGGCCGCGAGGCCGAGCACCATCACCGGACGGGACGGGCCCGCCTCCTCGACGCTGTTGCCGTTCTCGTCGAGCATCGCCCGGACGCGGCCGTTGGCCACGCCGCAGACGATCGAGTCGCCGACCCGCAGCGTGCCGCGCTGGACCAGCACGGTCGCCACGGCACCCCGGCCCTTGTCCAGGTGGGCCTCGATGGCCGAGCCCTGGGCGGGCATGTCGGGGTTGGCCTTCAGGTCGAGCGAGGCGTCGGCGGTCAGGACGATCGCCTCCAGCAGCCCGTCGATGTTGGTCCCCTGCTTGGCGGACACGTCGATGAACTGCGTGTCGCCGCCGAACTCCTCGGCGACCAGGCCGTACTCGGTGAGCTGCGCCCGGACCCGGTTCGGGTCCGCGCCCTCGACGTCGATCTTGTTGACCGCGACGACGATCGGGACCCCGGCCGCGGTGGCGTGGTCGATCGCCTCGGTGGTCTGCGGCTTGACGCCGTCGTCGGCGGCGACCACCAGCACCACCAGGTCGGTGGTGTCGGCACCGCGGGCACGCATGGCGGTGAACGCCTCGTGACCCGGGGTGTCGATGAAGGTGATCTTGCGCTCCTCGCCGTCGACCTCGGTCTCGACCTGGTAGGCGCCGATGTGCTGGGTGATGCCGCCGGCCTCGCCCGCCTGCACGTTGGCGTGCCGGACGGCGTCCAGCAGCTTGGTCTTACCGTGGTCGACGTGGCCCATGACGGTGACCACCGGCGGACGCGTCTGGAGGTTCTCCTCGCCGCCCTCGTCCTCGCCGTACTCGATGTCGAAGGACTCGAGCAGTGCGCGGTCCTCGTCCTCGGGGCTGACGACCTGGACGTCGAAGTCCAGCTCGAGCCCGAGCGACATCAGGTCGTCGGGGTCGACCGACTGGGTCGCGGTGACCATCTTGCCGAGGTGCATCATGATCGCGACGAGCGACGCCGGGTTGGCGCCGATCTTCTCGGCGAAGTCGGTCAGGGTCGCGCCCTGCGCCAGCCGGATGGTCTTGCCGTTGCCGCGCGGAGCCGAGATGCCGCCTGCGGCGGGCGCCTGCATGTTCTCGAACTCCTGGCGGCGCGCCCGCTTCGACTTGCGTCCGCGCGCCGGGCGCCCGCCGGGACGCCCGAAGGCGCCCTGCGTGCCGCCGCGACCGCGACCGCCGCCACCGGGACGGGGACCGAAGCCACCGCCGCCGCCGGGACGACCGCCGGCACCCGCGCGGGGGGCGCCGAAGCCGCCACCGCCGCCGCCGGGACGACCGCCGCCGCCGGGACCGCGACCGCCGCCGCCCGGACCACGGCCACCGCCGCCCGGACCACGGCCGCCACCGCCGCCGCCACCGCCGGGACCGCCGCGCCCGGGGGCGCCTGCGGGCCGCGAGGACGGCATGTTCATCGGGCTCGGACGCGGGCCGCCCGGACGGGGCGGCATGCCGCCCGGGTTCGGGCGCGGGCCGCCGGCGCCGGGAGCGCCGCCCGGCCGCGGGCCGGGACGCGGACCGCCCGCGGCCCCGCCGCCGCCACCCGGGCGGTCACCGCCCGGACGGGGGCCGGGACGCGGCCCCGGCTTGGGCGCCTGGCCCATGCCGGTGTTGGTCGAGCTGAACGGGTTGTTGCCCGGACGCGGCCCACCGGGACCGCGGCCTCCGCCACCACCGCCGCCGCCCTGACGCGGAGCGGGGCGCGGGCCGGGCTTCGGCGTGCGGGGACCCGGCTTCGGGCCACCGGGCGCGCGGTTGCCGGTCCCGGTACCGGGACCGGCCGCGGGCGGGGCGCTCGGCCCCTGCGCCGCGGGCGCGCTCACCGGCGCGCTCGGCGCCGGCGGGACGGGCGGGCGGGGCGCCGACTGCGGGGCGGGCCTAGGCGCGCCGCCCTGACCACCCTGACCGCCGGGAGCGCCCTGAACACCGGGACCGCCCTGAACACCGGGACCGCCCTCGATACCGGGACCGCCCTGGCCACCGGAAGCACCTTGGCCACCGGAAGCGCCGGAACCGGCGGGACTCGGCCGGGGCGCTGGCCGCGGACCCGGACGGGGCCCGGGACGGGCACCCTGAGAATCGGAACCGCCGCCGGACTGACCCGGACGCGGCGGTGCGGACGGGCGCGGACCCGGCTTGTTGGCCGCGACCCGTCGGTCCCCCTGCTTGGGGGAAGAAGAACTTGAGAAGGCTTCTGTCAGCCTGCGAACGACCGGCGCCTCAATCGTGGAGGACGCCGATCGTACGAACTCGCCCATTTCCTGGAGCTTGGCCATGACGACCTTGCTCTCTACTCCGAACTCCTTGGCGAGTTCGTAAACCCGGACCTTCGCCACTGCACTCCCTACTCGGTCCGGGGGTGCGGCCTCCGGACCGTCGCTAACTTGCCGTACTCATCGCGGCGTGCTCATCGAGCGCTCATAGCAATCTCGACCTGCTTCCGACTAGACGTCGCTTACCATTCGGCCATCCTGCTGCTGTGCGGCAAGGGCCGCAAGTCGCTCCCGCAGCGGACCAGCGTCGAGCGGGCCCGGCAGGCGGAACGCCCGCGGGAACGCCCGACGCCGCTCTGCGAGTGCGAGACACTCCGGATCGGGGTGCAGATGCGCACCTCGGCCCGGCAGCCGCCCGCGAGGATCGGGGACGATGACGCCCTCGACCACCACCAGGCGCAGCAAGTCGGACTTGACCGTGCGAACCCGGCAACCCACGCACGTGCGAACAGCGGCCGCCGGGCCACGTCCCATGAGTCTACCGCGCCGAGGCGTCGGCGGGGCCTGTCGCATGTTCTCCTGACGCAGAAGATCCGGATTCGCCGGTTCCAGCGCTGTTCGGGGGCGTCTGAGCGGGCTCGGTGTCGGACCGGATGTCGATCCGCCAGCCGGTGAGCCGGGCGGCGAGCCGGGCGTTCTGCCCTTCCTTGCCGATCGCGAGGGACAGCTGGTAGTCGGGCACCACCACCCGGGCGACCCGGGCGTCGGCGTCGACCACCTCGACACTCGAAACACGCGCCGGGGAGAGGGCATTCCCGACGAACTCCGCCGGGTCCTCCGACCAGTCCACGATGTCGATCTTCTCGCCGTGCAGCTCGCCCATCACGTTGCGGACGCGGCCGCCGAGCGGGCCGATGCAGGCCCCCTTGGCGTTCACCCCGGACTTGCGCGAGCGAACCGCGATCTTGGTGCGGTGGCCGGCCTCCCGGGCGATCGCCGCGATCTCCACGGTGCCGTCGGCGATCTCCGGGACCTCCAGCGCGAACAGCTTGCGGACGAGGTTCGGGTGGGTGCGCGACAGCTGCACCGACGGGCCGCGGTGGCCCTTGCGGACCTGCACCACGTAGGCGCGCAGCCGCTCGCCGTGCTCGTAGCGCTCGCCGGGCACCTGCTCCTGCGGCGGCAGGATCGCCTCGATCTTGCCGAGGTCGACCAGCACGCTGCGCGGGTCCTTGCCCTGCTGGATGATGCCGCTGACGATGTCGCCCTCGCGGCCCGCGTACTCGCCGAAGGTCAGCTCGTCCTCGGCGTCGCGCAGGCGCTGCAGGATCACCTGCTTGGCGGTGGTCGCGGCGATGCGGCCGAACCCCGTCGGGGTGTCGTCGTACTCGCCGACGGCGTTGCCCTCGTCGTCGGTCTCGGTCGCCCACACGGTCACGTGGCCGCTCTGCCGGTCCAGCTCGACGCGCGCCTTGACAGCCGCGCCCTCCGTCCGGTGATAGGCGATCAAAAGGGCGTCTTCGATGGCCTTGACGGCCACGTCGAGCGAGATGTCCTTCTCGCTCTCCAGGCCCCGTAGGGCGGTCATGTCGATGTCCACGAGGTTCCCCCCTCTAGTCCGGCTCCGCCGGAGAACGCGTTTCCTCGGCCGGCGGCGAAGGCGTGAACTCGACCTGCACACGGCCGCGCCCCAGCTCGCCGAGGCCGAACCGGCGCCGCACGGTCTCCGGCCCGGCGGGCCTCCCCTTGTGGGAGGACGGCTTCCCGGATCCTCCTGCGGAGGACCTCGGCCCGGCGGCCTTGCCGCCGCCCGCCCCGGCTCCCTTGCCCCGGCGCTTCTGGACGACGTCGATCTCGACGGCCTCGTCGTCGGCCGCCACCACGCGGCCCTCGATCTGGCCGCCCTCGGTCAGGGGAGCGACGATCATCCGGCCGACGGCGCGGCGCCAGTGCCGCGGCTCGGTGAGGGGGCGGTCGACGCCCGGCGAGGTCACCTCCAGCACGTAGGGCGAGGACCCCATGACATCGGACCCGTCGAGCAGCTCGGAGGTCATCTCGCTCAGCCGGGCGATGTCGTCAAGGGCGATCCCGCCGTCGGCGTCGACGACGACCCGGACGAGCCGGCGGCGGCCCGCGGGCCGCACGTCGACCTCCTCCAGGTCGTAACCCGCCTCCGCCACCGCGGGCGCGAGCAGTCTGCTGAGGGCGGCCGCGGCCGCGTCGCGGCTCGGCCGGGCGGTGTCGCGCGGCGGGGGCGCGGTGCCGCGCGGCGAGGCCGCCTCCTCCTGCCGGCCGCGCCTCCCCTGAGCGCGGCCGCCACGGGACTCGACGCTCATGGGTCCTCCTCCTGTTGTACGCGTGCGATTTGTTCGTGCCGCCTGCGATGGCGGGGTCACCGCTCGTCCGCCGACACCTCAAGACTATCGACAGCCGGAGACCGCAGCGGTCTTTCCGGCGGCTCTCCGGCGCGGCGGATATGGAATGCTTGAGCTGGCCTGATGGGCGCGTCCGGAGACCGCGGCCGCAGCGGGCCGCCGCCACCTCCACCACCGGGTGAGGAGACTTCCTTTGCCAGAGGCCGCACCACCGCCGGGGCAAGCGATGTCACGCTCGACGCAGGCGCTGTCACGCCGCGCGCTGCTGGGCCGGGCCGCGGTGCTGGGCGGCGGCGCGGTGCCGGTGCTGCCGTGGCTCGCGTCCTGCGCGGCGGAGGCCGCCCCGCGAAAGGACGTCCCGACGCTGGTGGGCGCGATCGCCGCCGAGCAGGACCTGGTCGCCGCGTACGAGGCGGCGCGGTCCGCGAACCCCTCGCAGGCCGGGCGCCTGGACCCCGTCCTCGCCCATCACCGCAGGCATCTGGCCGTCCTGAGACGGCACTACGTCCCCGGCTCGGGGAACCGGGCCGACGAGGGCGGCTCCATCCCCTCGCCCGACGCGGCGCCGGTCCTCGCCGGCGCCGCGGGCCTCGCCGCCCTGCGCGACATGGAGGACCGCGCGGCGCGGGGGCGCATGGCCGACGCCGCCAAGGCCGGTCCGGCGCTCGCGCAGCTGCTGGCCAGCATCGGCGCCTGCGAGGCCGGCCATGCCATGACCGTCAAGGGCGGGGCGCCGCCCGTCCGGTCGAGGTCGGACGCCGAGGCCGTGCAGGCAGCGCTGGCCGCCGAACACGCCGCCGTCTACGGGTACGGGGTGCTCGGGGCCCGCCTGCGGGGAACGCTCCGGCAGACCGCGAAGGACCTGTGGAACGTCCACCGCGCCCGGCGGGACCAGCTGGTCTCGATCCTGTCGGTCGCGCCGGTCGCCGCGGCGTCCGCCTACCGGCTGCCCGTGGCGGTGACCTCCGCCCGCAGCGCCGCGCAGCTGGCGGCGGCCCTGGAGGGCGGCCTCGTCCCGGCCTACGTCGGTCTCGCGGGCGTCTCCTCCCCCGACCTGCGCGCGTTCGCCGCCGACAGCGCGCAGCGGGCCTCGGCGTGGGCGGCGCGCTGGCGGTCCAGGTCGGGGGCCGCGGCGCCGGCGGAGGCGTTCCCCGGGTTGCCGTCCGCGGCGCTGTCGCCGCGTCCCGAACCCGGTGAGTGATCTTCGGCACGACGGGAACGTAGCGTCCGATTAGCGACGTTAGTCCCATTGCGGGATGACTTCGGGGGAGGGAGCCCACGTGACCACGACTCCGCAGACGGGCCGGACGAGCGCCCTCGACGAGCTGCGGGCCGCTTACCACGAGCAGCTGACGCGGCTGGCGGCCGAGCGCGACGCCGCGCGACGCCAGGCGCGCAGAGCGCAGGCGCAGGCGGACGTCGCGCGGGCCGATCTCGCCAGTCTCCAGAGCCGCGTCGGGGAACTCCTGAACGCCGCCGCGCGGCACCTTCCGGATCTTCCTCCGGTGGACGGCCCGGACACGCCGGAGCTGCCCTCCGCCCAGGAGGCGCGGGCACTGCCCGCCGCCCCGGTCGATCCCGACCCGGAGCCTCCGGCCGAGACGGGCGGCAAGTCCGCGGACCGCGCGGCGCGAGCGGCCTGACCGGGAAGGGAACGGCCCGCCCCAGGGCCGTGCGGAGACCGCCTGACCCATCCGTCACGGCGGTGTCCGCCGTCGAGGTCCAGTAGGGTCCACCAGATGACCGCGTACGGCCTTCTCGTCTCCCCCTCGCACAACCGGGTCTATGCCCAGGCCGCCGCCGACCTGGTGAAGGCGGAACTGGCGGTGTTCAGCGAACGGGCTCTCGGCGGACGCGTCCGCGACATCGAGGAGACCGCGATCGGCGGCGTCCCCTACGTGACGTTCTCCGCCGACGAACTGACGGAGCAGGACGTGCGCCTCCTGTCGAACCTGTCGTCGCTCTACGCGCTGTTCCAGATCGAGGGCGAGCTGCTCCGCCCGGTCGCGCTCCAGCCTCTGGACCTGTTCGGCAGCGACCTGCTCACCATCCAGAAGTACTCGGGCAAGACGAACGAGTACTTCACCAAGCTGCTGCTGAACGTCACGGCGATGGCGACCGACTCCCCCATGGACCTGATAACCGGGCGCCCCCGCGTCTTCGACCCGATGTGCGGGCGGGGCACGACGCTCAACCAGGCCATGATGTACGGGCTGGACGCCGCCGGGATGGACATCGACGGCAAGGACTTCGACGCCTACGCGGCCTTCCTCAAGACCTGGCTGAAGAACAACCGGCTCAAGCACCAGGCCGAGGTCACCAACGTGCGCCGCGAGAAGGCCGTCCTCGGGCGCCGCCTGCACGTGACGCTCGGCGCGTCCAAGGAGCGCTACAAGAGCGGCGAGACGATGGAGATCACCGTCGTGAACGCCGACTCGCTGGGCGCCGGCAGGTTCTTCCGCCCGGCGTCGTTCGACCTGATCGTGACGGACGCCCCCTACGGCGTCCAGCACGGCAGCCGCCCGAAGGGGGCGCAGCCGGGCCGCAGGGGCGGGCCGCAGCTGTCGCGCAGCCCCGTGGAACTGCTGACGGCCGCCGTCCCCGAGTGGGCGCGGCTGCTGCGTCCGGGCGGCGCCGTCGGCATCTCCTGGAACACCTTCGTCGGCCGCCGCGAGCAGCTCGCAGAGATCCTCGCGTCCAGCGGCCTGGACGTCCGGGACTCCGACGCCTACCGCGGCTTCCGCCATCGCGTCGACCAGGCCATCTCCCGCGACCTCATCGTGGCCGCCAAGCCCTCAGGCTGAGTGCCACCGCTCCACGTGCGGGAGCAGTTCGTCCAGGTCGTGGATGAGGGCGTCGGGCGGTGCGAGGCCCGGACGGTCGAAGGCGTGGGTGGTCTGGTGCCAGATCTGGACGGCCCGCAGGCCGGCGGCCTTGGCTCCGTGGATGTCGTCGAACGGGCGGTCGCCGACGAAGACGCAGGAGCCGGGGTCGGTGGCGCCGACGGCGTCCATGGCGGCGCGGAAAGCCTCGGCGTGCGGCTTCGTCCAGGGGATCTCGCTGGAGTAGACGGCGCCGTCGAGCATGTCGAGGACGTCGTCGCGGGCGAAGACCCGCTCGTGCCACTCGCGGGTCCAGATGGTGTTGGACAGGACGCCGATCTTGATGCCGCGCTCGCGTAGGGCGGTGAACAGGCCGGGGACGGCGGGGTCGGTGTGGGTGTGCGGGGTCCACGTCTCGAAGTGGGTGTCCAGGAGTGCCTCGCTCGGCTCCACCCCGGCGATCGCGAACGCCTCGGCGAGCGTGGCGCTCCGGTGCTCCTCGGTGCCGCGGCGCCACAGCTCGCCCTCGGCGGCGACGAGGGCGGCGACGGCCTTCTCGACGGCGTCCGGGGGGAGGTGGGCGGCGCAGACGGTGCGCCAGATGTCGGCGAGTTCGAGGTCGTGCCAGGGGGTCAGCGTGCCGCCCCAGTCGAAGATCACAGCTTGTACGCCCATGCCCCGGATCGTAACCATCGGGGCGCGCCGGACGATCACCTTTTTACGCGGTGGTCGTCCCGGAGGGCGCGACCGGGACCACCCATGTCCGGTCAAGGGAGCCCTCCATGCGCAGACCCCTGCTCGCCGCCCTCCTGTCCGCCGTCCTGGTGGGCGCGGCGGTCCCGGCGGCGGCCGACCCGATCCCCGACGGCCCCGGCAGGGGGCTCGTCCCGGCCTACGTCGGCGCGCCCGCCACCCCTGCGCCTCTCGCGGGGCGGCCCGTCCCGGCCAACCCGCATCAGGGGCCGGTGGGGACGTCGTCCATGCACGCCGACAGTTACGCCTCCGACACATATCCGTTCATGGGGCCGCTCGGCCGCGATCCGCAGGTGCGCGGCGAAGCCAAGGGCGGCGGGCTGCCGGGGCTGTGCTCGACGGTGACCTTCGCCCGCCGGACGGGCCTGATCGTCGCGCAGTGCACGCGCGGGCAGAACCTCACGCTGCGGCTGATCGACCCGAGGACGCTGAAGGACCTCGCGACCTACGAGCTGCCGCCCAGGCCGTCCACCGTCCAGGCGGTGTTCTCGCTGAGCCTCGACACGGTGTTCACCGACACCTCGGGCGGGGCCTACTACTACCTGGACCCGCAGGATCGCGCCGTGCTGGCGGACTCGGCCTTCCACCTGCGCCGTTTCGCGCACGAGAAGGGCCGGGACGGCGACTGGCGCTTCACGGTCACCGACGACTGGGACCTCGGCGCGTACCTGCCCCACGACTGCGCCACCTGGACGAACCCGTGGCCGAAGGGGGAATGCGATCCCGTCACCGCGGTCGGGCCCGACTGGAACGGCCTGATCTGGTGGATCACGAGGGGCGGCCGCGTCGGCACGGTGGATCCCGGGTCCGGGGCCGTCCGGATGACGCGGCTGGCGGGCGAGGGCATCCAGAATTCGTTCGCGGCCGCCGAGAACGGCGTCTCGGTCGTGTCCGACCACGCGCTCTACCGGATGCGGGCCGGCGCGGACGGGACCCCGGAGATCGTCTGGCGGCAGCCCTACGACCGGGGCAGCGGGCGCAAGCCCGGACAGATCGACCAGGGGTCCGGGACGACCCCCACGTTCTTCGGCGACGGCTACGTGGCCGTCACCGACAACGCCGACGACCGCATGCACGTGATCGTCCGCCGCAGGGACGACGGCGGGCTCGTCTGCCAGGTCCCGGTGTTCGGAAGCGGGGCGAGCGCGACGGACAACTCGCTCATCGGCTACGGCCGCAGCCTGTTCGTCGAGAACAACTACGGCTACCGCAACTTCTTCGACCTGCCGCCTGGAGGGTCGTCCGTGGGCGGGGTGAGCCGCGTGGACGTGAAACCGGACGGTACGGGCTGCGAGACGGTCTGGACGAGCACGGAGCGGTCTCCGTCCACCGTCTCCAAGGTCTCCGTTCCCGCGGGGCTGCTGTACCTGTACACGAAGGAGCCGCGCAAGGACCTCATCGACGCCTGGTACCTGACCGCGGTGGACGTCCACACGGGCCGGACGGCCTACAAGGTGCTCACCGGCACGGGCAAGTGGTTCGACAACAGCTGGGCGCCCGTCACCCTCGGCCCGGACGGAACCGCGTACGTGGGCGTCGTCGGCGGGCTCGTCG
This sequence comes from Actinomadura sp. NPDC023710, assembly GCF_040639875.1. NCBI lineage: Bacteria > Bacillati > Actinomycetota > Actinomycetes > Streptosporangiales > Thermomonosporaceae > Actinomadura > Actinomadura sp. NPDC023710. The sequence goes on along the minus strand of NZ_JBFAGB010000005.1, from coordinate 220,038 downwards.
CCGTCCGCGACCGGGAGTAGGGCGCCGGTCATCGGGGATACCGGTCCGATCAGCGAACCCGATCCGGACCGGGAGGAGTCATGAGGGCACGCGAGCCCGGTGAGTCCCGCGACTTCCGCGAGGACACCGATGACATGGGAGACAACACCCAGGACGAGCAGATCGCCCTGACCGAGGAGTATGTGAACGACCCGCCCGAGGACCTGAGGATCGAAGAGCCCGAGGAGAGCCGCGACGGCGTCGGCGTCACCGAGTACGAGCGCCAGACCGCGAGGGAGGGCGACGAGGAGCGCCCCACGCCGATCACGCCGGCCGAGGAGGACGCGGTCAACCCCACCCGCAGGCCCTGACCACGACGGCGGCGCCCGCACCGGCACGCGGTGCGGGCGCCGCCGTCGCCGCGGGTACGTCCGGAGGCGTGTCCGGCTTTTGCCGGTCAGGGTGGCGTCCTTTCCGGAAGAGCGGGCAGTAACCAGGACAGAAGCATCTGGCAGAGCACGGCGACAGGTCTTCGATCAGCCCGCTGAGCACGACCTCGCGACGGGCGTGGCGCAGATCACTTTGCGATTCGTTTCCGATCCCGGGGGAATGTCCTACCCGGACCGTAGGTTGCGCATGGCGGGCGAGCTTGCGAGGTGACCGGGACATGTACGAGACAGTCACGGCACCGGTCCATCCCCCGGCCGAAGCCGACCCGCCGTTCCCCCTCCAGGACGGGCCGGATGAGCAGGCCCCGGCGCGCCCGTGGTGGCGGCGCAGGGCCGGCCTGATCGTCCAGTGGGCGCTGATCCTCGGCGCCCTCGCCGCACTCCCCCTCTACCGTGACGAACTCCCCGACCTCGGCGCCATCTGGAGGGCGGCCGCGCATGCCGACCCGGGCTGGTTGACCATGGTGGTGCTGGCCGTGGCGGGTTCGATGGGCGCGTTCGCCCGGCTCCAGCGCCGGTTGCTGCGCGTCGGCGGCCTGCGGATGCCGCTGCGCCGCGCTTTCGCGATCACCTACGCGGGCAACGCCCTGTCCACGACCCTGCCGGCGGGCCCGGCGGTGAGCGTGGTCTACACGTTCCGGCAGTTCCGCCGCGCGGGCGCCTCGACGCAGCTCGCCACCGCGGTGATCCTGGCCGGCGGAGTGATCACCACCACGGCCTACTCCCTGATCGCCCTCCTGGCGCTGGTCGCCGACCCGTACGCCCGCGGCTTCGCGCTGTTCGCCCTCACCGTCCCGCTGGTCCTGGCCGTGCTGCTCGTCCCCGCGCTGCGGTGGCGCCCGCTGCGGGCCCTGCTGACGGCGCCGCTGCGCCGCGCCCACCGGGCCGCGCTCGCCCACCCGAGGATCGCTCCGTACGCGGAGCGGCTGGCCGGCGCCCGCGACATCCTGCGGCCGACCCTGCGCGACTGGGCCGCGCTCACCGCGCTGGCCCTGCTGAACTGGGTGTTCGACATCCTGGCGCTGCTGTCGGCGGCGCACGCGGTCGGCATCGAGGTCGCCCTGAACGGCGTCGCCCTCACCTACTTCGCCGCCCAGGCGGCGGGCAGCCTGCTCCCGCTGCTGCCCGGCGGCCTCGGCGCCATCGAGGGCAGCATGGCCGCGTCCCTGGTCGCGTTCGGCGCGACGCTGTCCCCCGCCGCCGCGGCCGTCGGCCTGTACCGGCTCGTGTCCTACTGGGCCGTCGTGGCGGTCGGCTGGATCGCCTGGATCGGGCTGCACGAAGGCCCGCGCGTCCCGGCCCGCGTCAGGGCGCGTCTGGCCGGTACCGGCCGCCTGATCATGGACGGCCTGTCCTCGGCGGCGCCCCTCACCCCCTACGCCGCCGTCCCGGCCCAGACTCCGGCCGACGCACCGCGGCCGTAGCGCGGGTCTCCGTCCGTGGACCGACGCCCGGACCGGGACCTTCGACCGAGATCGCCCTCCAGGGGAATCAGCACACCGCGCCAGGGGCTTTAGTGGACGACGACGCGCCCCCGCCCACGGAACGGACCCCCATGCACGGATCGCCCGACTGCTCGTCCGGATCCTCGGCGACCGGCGTCGACCCGGCCGCGTTCCGCTCGGTGCTGGGCAGGTTCCCGACCGGCGTGGTTGCCGTCACCGGCCTCGATCCGGCATCGGGGCTCCCCGCGGGACTGGCCGTGAACTCGTTCACCTCCGTCTCCCTCGACCCGCCCCTCGTGGCGTTCTGCGTGGCGCACACCAGCACGACATGGCCGATCATGCGCACCGCCGCCCGCCTGTGCGTCAACATCCTGGCCGAGCCGCAGCGGGACGTCTCCGAGCGGCTCGCCTTCGGGAACGGCCCGGACAAGTTCGCCGGCGTCCGCTGGACGCACGGCCCCGGCGGCGCTCCCCTGATCGACGGCGCGCTGGCGTGGATCGAGTGCTCGGTCGAGCAGGAGCACGTCGCCGGCGACCATCTGATCGTCGTCGCCCGCGTCCACGACCTCGCGGAACACCAGGGCGCCGGCCCCCTGGTCTTCTACGGGAGCGGCTACGGCGCCTTCACGCCCTTCACACCGTCTCCGGGGCTCTGAGCCGGGTCAGGACCTGGACGGGGTCGGACAGGACCTCGGCGAAGGCGAACTCGGCGGCGCCGACCAGGGTGGTGTCGTCACCCAGGGTGGCGGTGCGGAGCTTGACCTTCTCGCGGGGGGCGGCGAGGGCGCTGGTCGCCAGGACGCTGCGGATCTGCGCGGCGGCGCCCAGGAAGATGTCGCGGAGCGTGCCGCCGAAGATGACCATGCCGGGGTTGAAGAGGTTGACGAGGTTGGCGACGCCGAGGCCGAGCCAGGTGCCGACGCGGTGCAGCGCCTCCCGGGCCTTGATGTCGCCGGCGTCGGCGGCGGCGACGATGGCGCGGACCGCGTCGCGTCCGGGCTGGCCGGGGATCTCCTCGCGGCCGGCGTGGTCCAGCAGCGTCCGCTCCCCCACCTCGGCCTCCAGGCAGCCCTTCGAGCCGCAGGCGCAGGGCCGGCCCCCGGGGTTGATCACCATGTGCCCGATCTCGCCGCCGAACCCCTCGTCGCCGCCGAGCAGCCGGCCGTGCGCGATGATGCCGCCGCCGACGCCGACGTCGCCGTGCAGGTAGATGAGGTTGTCGCAGCTCACCCCCGCGCCGCGCTCGTGCTCGGCGAGCGCGCCGAGGTTGGCGTCGTTGCACACCGAGACGGGGATGCCGAGGCCGAGGCGGCGGGACAGGGCGTCGCCGAGGCGCAGCCCGCCCACGTCCAGGTTCGGCCCGAACATGATCGTGTCGTCGGAGCGGCGGACGGTGCCGGGGAATCCGAGGGCGGCGCCGACGCAGACCGCGTCGCGCTCGGCCTTGCGGACCAGGGATCGGGCGCCCGCCACGAGCACGCCGAGCAGGTCGGCGGGGTCGGAGTCGCGGGCCCGTACGCCCTCGCGCCGGTCCAGCACGACGCCGCCGAGGCCGACGCGCGCGACGACGAGCCGGTCGACGCCGACCTCGAACGCCAGCACGTACACGCGGGTGGACTCGGGCCGCACCACGAGCGACGGGCGCCCGGCGCGGCGCCCCGGGCCGCGCGGCAGCTCCTCGCGGACCAGCCCCGCGGAGGTGAGGTCGGACGTCAGCGCCATGATCGTGCTGCGGTTGAGGCCGAGGGTCTCGGCGAGGACGGCCCGGGACGCGGGGCCGCGCAGATGCACGAAGCGCAGCAGGGTCCCGAGATTGTGGCGCCGGATGTCCTCTTGTGACGGGCCCGCCTTCATCATCGGCGCAGCCCCAGCTCTCCGCTGGCGCCGGAGGTGATCAGCTCCACGACCTGCCGGTGGGTGACGTCGGCGGTGCGGACCTGGGCGACCATCCGGCCGAGGTAGAGCGCGGCGATGCGGTCGGAGACCGCGAACACGTCGTTCATGTTGTGCGAGATCAGCACGACGGCGAGGCCCTTGTCGGCGAGCCGCCGGATCATCTCCAGGACCTGCTGGGTCTGCGCGACGCCGAGCGCGGCGGCGGGCTCGTCCAGCACCACGAGCTTGCTGTCCCACAGCACGGAGCGGGCGATCGCGACGGTCTGCCGCTGCCCGCCCGACAGGTTCGAGACCCGCTGCCGGACCGAGCCCATCGTGCGGACGGCGAGGCCCGACAGCGTGGTGCGCGCCAGCTCCTCCATGAAGGTCTCGTCCAGGGCGAGGCCGCGGCGCTCCTCGCGGCCGAGGAACAGGTTCTGGACGATGTCGAGGTTCTCGCAGAGCGCGAGGTCCTGGTGGACGATCTCGATGCCGAGGCGGCCGGCGTCGCGGGGGGATCCGACCCGCACCTGCTCGCCTTCGAAGCGGTACTCGCCCTTGTCGAAGGAGTGGATGCCGCCGATGCACCTGACCAGGGTGGTCTTGCCCGCGCCGTTGTCGCCGACGAGCGCGGTGACCTCGCCTGGATAGGCGGAGAATGCGACGTCCTGCAGCACCTTCACCGAGCCGAAGCTCTTCTCGATACCGCGCAGGTCCAGAACGGGCGTCACTGACATGCCGAGGGGCTCCCACCGTGCCACGCCGCCGCCGCGCGCCAGGCGGTCGTCGTGAGTGAGCGTAGCAGTCGGTCTTCCCGGCCGGGCACCGTCGGAAGTCCGGTCCGGCCGGTTCCGCGGCCAGGCCCGAGAGCCGGTGGGGCGGGCCACCGGCTCCCGGGCGTTTCCGGCCGCGTTCACGGGGTCACCGTGTTCACGGGGTTACCGCGTCCACGAGGTCACCGGCCGGTACTGGACCGGCGGCGCCTCGCCAGGGCGTCGATGCTCGCGGCGAACAGCAGCACGACCCCGGTGATGAGGTAGCTGAGGTACGCCTTGGTGCCGAGCAGCCCGAGCCCGTTGGCGATGAGCGCGATGACGAGGCCGCCGAGCACGGCGTCGCGTGCCTTGCCGCGCCCGCCGAACAGGCTCGTCCCGCCGATGACCGCGGCGCCCACCGCGTACAGCAGGGTGTTGCCGCCGCCCGCGTCGGTGGCGACCGAGTTGAGGCGGGACGCCGCGACGATGCCGCTGATCGCCGCCAGCGCGGAGGCGATCATGAAGACGGAGATCCGGATGCGGGTCACGTTGATGCCGGCCCGGCGGGCGGCCTCGGCGTTGCCGCCCACCGCGTAGATGTGCCGGCCGTAGCCGGTACGGCCGAGCACGAACGTGCAGATGACGAGCAGGGCGCCGACGAGCAGCACGCCCCACGGGATCCCGCCGAGGGTGATCAGCGGGCTGGGAGCGCGGTCCAGGCTCAGCACGTAGGTGCTGAGCAGCAGCGCGAGCCCGACGACGGCGCACTGGGCGATCACGAAGCCCAGCGGCTTGGAGTGCAGGTTGCGGACGTGCTGGCGGCGCCAGCGCAGCAGCAGGATCGCGGTGTAGGCGATGACGCAGGCGATGGCGAGCGCCCAGCCGAGCCAGATCGGCATGTTCTTGTTCGAGAGCGCCACGACGAAGTCGTCGCGGACGGGCACCGTCCCGCCCTCGCCGATGAGCCACAGCGTGATGCCCTGGAGGCCGAGGAAGAACGCCAGTGTCACCACGAACGACGGGATGCGCAGGAACGCGACCAGCCAGCCGATCACGGTGCCGATGACGACGCCGATCGCGATGGCGCTGAGCACCGCGACGTACCAGGGCTGGCCCGAGTCGGCCATCAGCTTGGCCATCACGGTGGCGCAGACACCGCTGGACACCCCCGCCGCCAGGTCGATCTCGCCCAGCAGCAGGACGAAGACGAGCCCCATGGCGAGGATCGTGATGGGCAGCGCCTGGGTGGCCAGGTTCGCGATGTTGCCCTTGCTGAGGAAGGTCTCCGGCTTCAGCGCCGTGAACAGCGCCACCAGCGCGATCAGTCCGAGGATCGCGGGGAGCGCGCCCAGCTCACCGGCCTTGATCTTGTGCCAGTAGTCCAGCAGCGCGGAGTTCATGTCATGCTTGCGCCGGTCGTTCGAGAAGTCCGAGTCCGCCAGCTTCACGGCGGCCTCCTTGCTTTGGGGGAGGTCAGTGGACATCTGGTCCCCTTTCAGATGCTCTCGGCGGCGGTCTGCGGCGCGAGGCCGAGATCACCGGAACGGCCGGCGGTAATGAGCTCCACGACCTGGCCGTGGGTCACCTCGGAGGTGGCGACGTCCGCGGCGACCCGGCCGAGGTAGAGGGCCGAGATACGGTCGGCCACCTCGAACACGTCGTTCATGTTGTGCGAGATGAGCACGACTGCGTGCCCGGTGTCGGCGAGGCGCCGGACGAGGTCGAGGACCTGCCGGGTCTGGGCGACGCCGAGTGCGGCCGTGGGCTCGTCCAGGATCACGACCTTGGACTCCCACAGCGCCGCCTTGGCGATGGCGACGGTCTGCCGCTGCCCGCCGGACAGGCTCGCCACCTGCTGGCGGACGGACTTGACGGTGCGGACCGAGAGCCGGGCGAGGGTCTCCCTGGCCGCTTCTTCCATGGACGGCTCGTCCAGCACGATGCCCTTGCGCCGCTCGCGGCCGAGGAACATGTTCTGCACGATGTCGAGGTTGTCGGCGAGCGCGAGGTCCTGGTAGACGACCTCGATGCCGAGCGCGGAGGCGGTGCGCGGTCCGTCGACCGAGACGGGCTTGCCCTCGAACTCGATCTGTCCCGAGTCGATGGGGTGGATCCCGGCGATGCACTTGATCAGGGTCGACTTGCCGGCGCCGTTGTCGCCGACGAGGGCCATGACCTCGCCCAGGCGCACGGAGAAGTCCACGTCGTGCAGCACATGGACGGGGCCGAAGCTCTTGTTGAGCCCGGTCAGGCGGAGGACGGGGTCTCCTTTTTCAGCCACGAGTTTCCTTCCAGAGGTTCGGGCGTCTTAGCCCGTGGCGGGCCCCTGGCGTCCCGTATTTCCGGGAGGCCGGGACGCCCTCAGCGGGGGAGGGGCCCGCCACGGAGTCAGCGTCGGGCTCCTACTGGATGCCCGCGTCCTTGCACTTGGCCGCGTACGCGCCCTTGCACAGGTCTTCCTTCTTGACGAACCCGTCGTCCGTGACCTGCTTGATGTTGTCCTTGAAGACGCCGATCGGGGTCAGCAGCACCGACGGCACGTCGCGCTTGCCCTCCGGGTCGTTCGTCGTCCCGTTGGTCTCGCCCTTCTCACCCTTGATGAGGGACACGGCGAGCTTGGCGGCCGCCTCGGCCTCCTGCTTGACCGGCTTGTAGACCGTCATGCACTGGTTGCCGTCGAGGATGTTCTGCAGCCCCTCGAGCGTGGCGTCCTGACCGGTGACGGAGACCTTGCCGGCCTGCTTGTTCTTCTTGAGGATCGAGATGACCGCGTTGCCGATGCCGTCGTTGGCGGCGACCACACCGTCGATCTTGCCGCCCTTCTCGGTCCACATCTGCTCGAAGATCGTGGCGGCCTGCTCGGCCTTCCAGTCCGGCACGGCCTGCTCGGCGATCTTCTTGTAGGAGGTCGCCTTGTCGAGGATGTTGTGGGCGCCCTTGGCGAACAGCGTCGCGTTGTTGTCGGTCGGGGCGCCGTTGAGGTAGGCGATGTTGGCCGACTTGTCACCGAGGCACTTCTGCAGGCCCTTGCCGAGCTCCTCGCCGACCTTCACGTTGTCGAAGGAGACGTAGTAGTCGGAGACGCCGCCGAGGGCGAGCCGGTCGTAGTCGATGGTCTTGACGCCCTGCGCCTGCGCCTTGCGCTGCACGGCGGCCGCCGAGTTGGAGTCGATGCCGTCCAGGACCAGGACCGTGACCCCGCTGGTGAGCATCTGGTCGGCGATCGTCTGGAAGCGCTGGGTCGAACCCTCGGCGTTCTGGATGTCGTAGGCCACGCCGGCGGCCTTGAAGGCCTGCTCCAGGTACGGCCGGTCAAAGCTCTCGTACCGGACGGAGGAGGTCGTGTCGGGCAGGATCACGCCGACCTTGCCCTTCGAGCCAGAGCCGCCCGAGTCGTTGGAGTCGCCGTCCCCGCACGCGGTGAGGCTGAGCGCCGCCGCCGTCGTGACGGCCAAGAAGCTGAGGATCCCCTTGCGCATTGCCCGGGTCCTTTCTGGGGGGTGGCCGCCGTGCGGCCGGGGGGGTGGTAGCCAATGTCGTGAGCGAGATCACCCGCTCCGACGGGAATGTTGTGTCCCGCAACTTACGTCGCGCATGTCCGTCGCGCCAGACTTCGGGCTGATTTCATTTGTTGTCGGCGGTAACAATCATGTAACACGAGATCAACACGGGTGGAACACGAGGGGTACCGCGAGGACGGCGGGAGGGCGCCGGTCACCGCGCGGGCATGCTCGGGCGGACCCGCGCCGGCGTAAATGTTTCGTGCGTCAACATTCACCGCGACCCGGCGTCAAGACACGCCTCACCCCAGCGGTCGCGGCTTGCCCGAGGTGCGCTACGGGCAGGCCCGTGCCAAGCCACGACCCGAGGTGTCACAAGCCGGGGCGCACGCCAAGCCGGGCCGCGCCGCAAGGCTTGACACAGGCCGGGCCGCGCTCCGGGGCAGCGATCTGCGGCGGTGGGCGGTCCGGGCGGTGCCGGAGGTCAGGCGCGTGCCGTGGTCCGGGTGGGCCCCGGTTTGGGCGGGGCCCCGATCAGCCGATCAGGCGGACAGGACGCGGGCGACGCGGTCGGCCGCGGCTGCGGCGTCGGCGGCGGGCGCGATGCGCTCGGCCCACGACCACCAGTACCACCAGCCGTCCGCGCCCTGCTCCGCCAGGATGTTCTCCGTCAGTGCGGCGGCGTCGGGATTCATCACGTGCAGGCTGGGCGACTGGCCGCGGGGCAGGGTGAGACGCACCCGGAGGCCGCGCTTGACCAGCTCCTCGCCGAGCTCTTCCAGATATTCGATCCGCGTCTTCGACGGCGCGGCTGTTCCCGTATCGTCAGGCGTCATCCTTGTTTCCTCACGGACTCCGTGCGGCCCGACGTGCGACTCAGCCTCCCTCTTCGCCCGCCCGGGCGCAAGCACCCCGGCCTGCCGGCCGCGAGGTGAGCGGGGCGGGGCCGCGAGGGCGGACCGCGTTTCGGAGGTCGACCGGACCCTATCCGGGATATCTTGCGCTTGGCAGATGAACCGGCACATGGGGGCTGACGATGACGGTGGACGCGGGTGCCCAGCCAGGTTCCGGGCCGTCCGCCGCGCCGGTCCGCGGCGCCGCGCGGACGTGGCACCGGTTCCACTACGCGGTCGGCGTGTTCGTCATCGCCTACGGCGTGGCGGCCCTCGCGAGCGCGGCGGCGCTGTGGGGCGACCGGCTGGACGAGATGGAGGGCTACTTCGGGTCCGGACCGGCCACGGGGATCCTGGTCCTCGCCAAGGCGGCCGAGGTCCTGCTCGTGCTCGCCGCGGTGGCGGGCGTGGTCCTGCGCCGCGACCTGCTGCTGGTCCCGCCGGTGGCGGGCTGGATGGCCGGGTTCGCGATGTTCGCCGTCCTGGACGTCTTCACGGGCAGGTGGGGCGGCCTCGTCGAGCACCTCGCCTATCTGGCGGCGTTCGTCGTGCTGCTCTTCCTCTCCTACGGCCTGAGCGCGAAGGCGCAGCTGGCGAGGGCGCCGAAGGGCCCCGCGCCGGACGGGTCCCCGCGCGGTCCGAGCGGCCTGACCTGGACGCAGGAGTTCGCCCTCCAGGCCATCAACCGGGCCGCCGCCCTCACCGGCCCGCGAACGCGCCCGGACAAGCGCGACTGATCTTGGCAGAAGTTGCCGTTGGTGGCGCACCCGGCGGGTGCCACGTTGTGGCTCATGAGAGCCCGAAAACTGGCGCTGCCTGTGGTGATGGCCGCGTCCCTGGCGGTCCCGGCGTCGCTCGCCGCGCCCGCCGCCGCGCTGCCCGCCGCGCCCGCGGCCGGCTGCGACCCGACCCGGACCGCACCGGTCTACCGGGGCAAGGTCCCCTCCCCCGAGCAGGTCCTCGGCTTCGACCTCGGTGAGCGGCCGGTCAGCGCCGCCGAGTCCGACACCTACCTGGAGACGGTCGCCGCCCGGAGCGAGCGCGTCGTGTCCGGGACGTTGGCCACCACCGCGCAGGGACGTCCGCTGAAGTACGCGATCGCCGGACGTCCCGAGCTGATCTCCAAGGCCGGGCTGGCCAAGGTGCGGTGGGAGGCGGGCATGCTGCGCGACCCGCGCACGCCGGCCGCGCTCGCCAAGCGGATCACCGATCGCGGCGTCCCGATCCTGTGGGTCAGCGGCAACGTCCACGGCGACGAGCCGAGCGGCACGGACGCGGCCTTGCGGGTGCTGCGCGACCTCGGCGACCGTGCCGACTGCGCCGCGACGGGGATCCTCGCCAACACGCTCGTGATCGTCCTGCCGACGCAGAACCCGGACGGGCGCACGCTGCAGACGCGGCAGAACGCCTACGGCTTCGACATGAACCGGGACTGGTTCGCGCGCACGCAGCCGGAGACCGACGGCAAGCTCGCGATGCTGAACCAGTACCCGCCCGCGCTCTACATCGACGCCCACGAGATGGGCGGGGACTCGTTCTTCTTCCCGCCGAACGCCGACCCGATCTACCACGAGACGCCCGAGCAGGCGATCGGCTGGATCAACGACCTGTACGGCGCGTCGATGGCGGCCGAGTTCACCCGGCAGGGCATCGACTTCTTCAACAGGGACGTCTACGACCTCTTCTACCAGGGCTACGGCGACACCGTGCCGACCAGCGCCTTCCACGCCGCCGGGATGACCTACGAGAAGGGCGACGAGAGCCCCTACCCGGACCGGGTGAAGGAGCAGTACCTCACGCAGTGGGTGTCGCTGTCGGCGGCGGCGCGCAACCGGCACCGGATCCTCACCGAGTGGCGCCAGATGACGGTCGACGCCTACGCGCAGGGCAAGGCCGGGAAGCTGGAGCCCAACCAGATCTACAACCCGCCGAACAAGGTCGACCGCCAGGTGCCGGACCGGAAGGTGCGGAGCTACTTCCTGCGCGACGACGACCCGGCCAAGCGCGCCGAGGTCGCGCTCGTCGTGCGGCGCCTGCAGCGCATGGGTGTGCGCGTCGAGAGGCTCGCCCGGCCGCTGGCCGTCCCGGACTTCAAGGCGTACGGGCGTCCGGAGGCCGCGACGACGCTGCCCGCGGGCACGTACTGGATCTCGATGGCGCAGGGCCAGAAGCACTGGATCCAGTCCATGCTGAACGAGGACTCCTACACGCCGTTCCCGTACTTCTACGACGTGACGGCGTGGAGCCTGCCGCTGCTGGGCAACGTGTCCGGCGGGTCGTCCGGCGCCGTCCTGCACCCGCGGGCCGTCCCGCTGCGGACGGTCCCGGCGCCGCGTCCGGGGCACGAGGGCAAGGCGCCCAGGCTGGGCATCCTGCAGCTGTCGGAGACGTCCTCGTCCGCGCGGCAGTCGGCCGGGTGGCTGAGGCACCGCCTCGACCGCGACTGGAAGCTGCCGTTCACGCTGCTCACTCCGGCGGACGTCGCGGCCGGCAGGCTCAAGGACGTCGAGGTCCTCCTCACGCCGAACGGCCCGGCCGCGTCGGCCCACACGGCGCTCGGCGACGCCGGACGCTCCGCGCTCCAGCAGTGGACGCGGGACGGCGGCCGCTACATCGGCTGGCAGGGCGGCACGGAACTCGCGGCCCGCCTCGGGCTGACGAGCGCGACGCTCGCGGAGCCGACGTCCGACATCCCCGGCACGCTGCTCCGCGTGAAGGTGGACGGGGCGAGCCCGCTGTCGAAGGGCGTCGGTGCGACGGCGTGGAACTTCACGTCCTACGACCCGGTCATGAAGGCGTCGAGCGGCGTCGTCGTGTCCTACCCGCAGGCGGATTCGCCGGACTGGTCCGTGTCCGGGTTCGAGCGCGGCGCGTCCGAGCTGGGCGGCACCGCTGCGGTCGTCGACCAGCCCCTCGGAAAGGGACGGTCCGTGCTGTTCGCGGCCGAGCCCAACTTCCGCGCGTTCAGCGACGGGACGGCCAAGCTGCTCTACAACGCGATCCTCGGCCCCGACCCGGCCAGGGCGGCGGCACCGCAGGCGACCGCGACGACGAAGGCGGCGCAGGAGGCGGCGCAGCTGCCGTCCTACGAGTCGCCGATCCGCGTCTCGGTCAGGGCCGCGGACGCCGCGAAGGCCGAGTCCCTGCTGCGGTCCGCCGGCGCGACGTGGACGCGGAGCGGCGCCGGCGGCGTCGTCCACTACGTGATCGACAACCCGAAGGGCCTGCCGGCGGACCACCACCCGTTCGCCGGACGCCTGCCGTCCCTGATCCGCAAGGCCGGGATCACCCCGGTCGCGGTCGTCCTCCCCTGACCCGTCCCGCGCGGCGCGCCGGCTCGTTCCGGCGCGCCGCGCCCGGTCTCACCCCTATTTCCGAACAAGCCAGGCGATCGCGGTCATCGTGCCGGGCGGGACCTCGGTGAAACCGCCGTCCCGGACCGCGACGGCCGCCTCCTTCACACACCGGTCCCACGGCACGTCCCGCGCCAGGTGGACGGGGGCGCCCGCCTCGACCCACTCCGCCACATGCCGGCGGCGGCCCTGGCGGAGCAGCAGCTGGGCGGCGTGCCCGCACTGGGCGGCGGCCTTCCCCGTCGTGATCGTCACCGCCGGGTTGAGCGCGATCACCGCGTACGGGGGCTCCGGCGGCGCCGGCGGCTCCTGCGCCTCCGCCAGATCGAGGCCCGCGACCTGGAGCTTGGCCAGCTGGGGCGGGACGTCCGACACCGGCCCCGGCGGGAACGCCCGCACCTGGGCACCCGCGTGCCGGACGGTCACGCCGGGCAGCGCCTCCGCCTCCGGCCAGCGGACGCCGCGGGCCCGCCGCGTCACCTTGCGGATCCGGCGCGACTCCCACTCCCGGACGGCCTCCCGCCACTCCCCCTCGGGCTCGGCGGCGCGCGGATCGGTCAGCAGCCGGACGACCGCCGTCGCCGCCGCCTCGCACACCGCGTCGTGACTGGGCGGATCGGCCTTCTCGGCGCGTACCACCAGTTGCATCGCCCACGGCGGGTCGTCCAGGGGGTCATAGTCGGGTCGCACCCCGTGGAGTATTCCAAACCCCGTTCCGCTTCCCGTGAGCGGTAGTGGGTACTGCACCTCTTGCCGTCCCCCGGACGTCGTTCAGGTACGGGAGGTCGCCGGTGACCAGTGGCGCATGGAGTGATTCCCTACCGGGAATCGGGACGTTCTTCGTCGGTATCGACGTCGCCCCCGGCCGCTACCGCTGCGAGGACGGCAAGGGCGGCTGGTGGGTGCGCTTCACCGGCCCCGGCGGGGGCGACCCCGTGGGCTCCTGGCCGCTGCCCGCCGGCCCGACCGAGATCGAGATCGCGCAGACCGACTTCGCGTTCGAGACCCACGTCTCCACGTCATGGCGGCGCATCGCGCCGCCCCGCTCCCCCGAGGACGGCGCCCCGCCCGAGCCGCGGCCGGTCGCCGACCCGGCGCTGCGCGCCGAACTGGACACGATCGTCGCGCGCCGCAAGCCGCTGGTGTGGCTGGCGCCGCTGTCGGTCCTCGCCCTCGGCCTGGTCGGCTCCCCGCTCCTCGGCTCGCTGTGGCTGATCGGGCTCGGCATGCTCGCGGTGCTCGTCGCGCTCGGGACCCCGTCGGTCTCGCTGGACCTGCGGCGCGCCCGGGAGCTGGAGCGCCGCCGCGACCGCTACTTCGTCCCCGAGGACTTCGACGACGACGGCCGCGCCCTGCTCGCCCGCGTCCAGGCGGCCGTCGACGGCGTCCGCGACTCGCAGGTCAACCGCGAGGGCCTGCTGGACGCGGTGGACAACGCCGTCACGCTGCCCCGCCAGGAATGGGAGATCGCGCAGGTCCTGGCGAAGCAGTCGAAGCTGCGCGCGGACCAGGCCGACATGGCCGGCACCGACACGATCCCCGAGGTGGAGGCGGCGCTGCGGCCGCTGCGCGACAAGCTCGACACCTCGGTCGAGGCCGTGACGCGCCGCATCGAGGCCCTGGAGCGCTACGCCGAGCGCGCCAGATCGGCCGACGAGGTGCTCCGCGCCCAACGCCACCTGGAGTCGATCGCGGAGAAGGCCCACGAGTACGACGAACTGCTGGCCGACACCGTCCGGGACGACCTGGCGCTGCCCGCCATCGAACGCCTGACCGAACAGGGCGACGAACTCCTCCGCACCCTCCGCGAACGCCTCGCCCAGGCCGCCGAAGCGGGCGGGGAGCTCCCGCCCCCCTCCTAGTCAGGCGGTGAGGGTGCGGACCTGGGCCGGGGAGGTGAAGAGCTCGGCGCGCATGCCGGTCTCGCGGGCGGCGAGGACGTTGTGTTCGTTGTCGTCGAAGAACAGGACGTCGGCGGGCTTGACGCCGAGACGGCCGGCGCAGATCTCGTAGGCGCGGGGGTCGGGCTTGGCGACGCCGATGCGGCAGGAGTAGACGCGCTCGTCGAAGCGGGAGAGCCAGGCGCCGTGCCGGGCCTCGAAGCGGGGCACCAGGTCACCGATGATGTTGGAGAGCAGCCCTAGCGTGCGCCCCCGGTCGGCCAGCTCGCCGACCAGGGCGACCATCTCCTCGTCGACGTCGGTCCAGCTTTCGAGGTCGGCCTCGGTCAGCGCGGGGACGTCGGGGAACGTGGCGCCGAGCAGGCCCGCGACGTCCGCCCAGTAGGACGCGCCCTCCTGGCCGGCGTCGTAGGCGGGGCGGCAGGCCCAGTAGGCGTCCCAGAACGCCGGGCCGGGCGTCCCGGCGATCTCCTCGATCCGCTTCACCGCCTCGGGCGTCTGGGTGCGGGCGATCACTCCGTACAGGTCGAACACGATCACATCGGGCATGCCCCGAGCCTAATCGGCGCGGCCGGCGGCCCGGGAAACCGCTGTAGCAAGCGCTTGTTGCACGTCGTACGCTGGTCCGGCCGCCGAATCGAGCAAGCGGTTGGGCGACACGGCATAATGAGAGGGTGACGACCACGAGCGCCAAGTCCGGACGATCGAGAACCCGCGGCGCCGGCGAGGACGCGCCCCGCCGCCGCGGCCGCGGAGCCCCCGCGCTGGCGTCCGAACGGCGCGCCCACCTGGTCAGGCTCGCGGCCGAACTCTTCGCCGAGAAGGGTTTCCAGGCCACCACCGTCCGCAACATCGCCGACGAGGCGGGCATCCTTTCCGGCAGCCTCTACCACCACTTCGACTCCAAGGAGTCGATCGTCGACGAGATCCTGTCCGGGTTCTTCACCGAGATCATGGCCGCCTACCAGGCGGTGATCGACGAGAACAAGAACCCGCAGGACACGATCGCCGGGCTCGTCCGGGTCGCGTTCGGCACCCTGGAGCCGCACCGCGCCGCGATCACGGTCATGCAGAACGACTGGAACTACCTGCGGGGCATGGACCGGTTCGCCTACCTGACCAAGTCCGAGGACGAGGTCGAGAAGATGTGGGTGACCACGCTCCAGGCGGGCCAGGCGGAAGGGCTGTTCCGTCCCGACCTCGACCCGAAGCTGACCTACCGGATGATCCGCGACACCGTCTGGGTGGCCGTCCGCTGGTTCCGGCCCGGGGGCCGGCTGAACGCCCAGGGGCTCGCCGAGCACTACCTCAAGGTGATGTTCGACGGCATCAACCTGCACTAGCCCGCAGGCTCGCCCGGTCCGGCCTCGCGCACGGGGCGGGAGGGCAGGATCCGCCGCAACGGCCCGGGGAGCCACCAGTTCGCCTCGCCGAACAGCTCCATCAGCGCCGGGACGAGCACCAGCCGCACGACGGTCGCGTCGATCAGGATCGCGACGCCGAGGCCGAGTCCCATCTGCTTGACGGCGACGTCCGCGCCGAGCAGCACCGACAGGAACACCATCACCATGATGGCGGCCGCCGCGCTGATCACGCGGGCGGTGCGCGACAGGCCGAGCGCGACGGCCTCGCGGGTGGCCACGCCCTCCTCGTAGGTCTCCCGGATGCGGGACACGAGGAACACCTCGTAGTCCATGGACAGCCCGAACAGGATCGGGAACATCATCAGCGGCACCCACGTGGTGACGGGCATGTCCGCCGGGAAGCCGAGCGCGCGTCCCGCCCACCCCCACTGGACGACGGCCGTCAGCACTCCGTACGCCGCCGCGATGGACAGCAGGTTCATCAGGGCGGCCTGCACCGCCACCGTGACCGACCGGACGAGCCCGACGAGCAGCAGCAGCGACAGGCCGACGACCACGGCGATCAGCAGCGGCAGCCGGGTGGAGACGCTCTCGGCGAAGTCGATCGAGGCGGCGTTCGGGCCGCCGACGTGGGCGCGGGCGCCCGTCCCCGCGACGGCGCCGGGGATGACGTCGTCGCGCAGCGTGTGGACGAGGTCGGGCGTCCGCTCGTCCTGGGGGCCTGTCTTCGGGAACGCCATGACTATGGCGGCCTCCCCGTCCCGGCTGGCTCGCGGGGGCTGGACGGCGGCGACGCCCGGCGTCGCGCGGACCGCGTCGGCGATCCGTCCCGCCTCCGCGAGGCCGCCGCCCTCGGTGACGATGATCAACGGCGCGGCGGTCCCGGGCCCGAAGCCCTCCGCCATGATCCGGCTGGCCTGGTAGCCGCTGTGGTCGTGCGGCTGGGTGCTGGAATCCGGCAGGCTCAGCCGCATCGACAGCGCGGGGACGGCGAGGACCAGCAGGACGGCGGCCGCGCACAGCCCGGCGACGACCGGGTGCGCCTGCACGACCCGCGCCCAGCGCTCGGCGAGCGGGCGGCGGGCCCGGCCGAGGCCGGGGACGCGGAGCCGGTCGATGGCGTGCCCGGCGAAGCCGAGCAGCGCGGGCAGCAGCGTCACGGCGGCCAGCATCGTCATCAGCACGGCGACGCCGGCCGCCACCGCCACGCCGTTCAGCAGCCTCTGCTGCATGATGAACAGGCCCATGAGCGCGATCACGACGGTGGTACCGGCGAACAGCACGGCCCGTCCGGCGGTGGTGACGGCGGTGACCGCCGCCTCCTCCGGGCCGGCGCCCGCGTGCATCTCCTCCCGGTGGCGGGTGACGATGAACAGCGCGTAGTCGATGCCGACGCCGAGCCCGATGAGCGCCGCGATGATCGGGCTGAAGGAGGGCGCGGGCAGCAGGTGCCCGAGCAGCATGATCAGCGCGAGCCCGGTGCCGATGCCGAACAGCGCGGTCACGATGGGCAGCCCCATCGCCAGCACCGACCCGAACGCGACCAGCAGGATGACGATGGCGGCGAGCAGGCCGATGCCCTCGGACGGGCCGCCGCCCGGTGTCTCGGCGGCGTCCACCGCCGAGCCCCCGAGGTGTATCCGGACGGGCCCGGAGTCGGCGCGCACGTCGTCCAGGAGCGCGGTCACCTCCGTCTTCGGCATGTCGTCGGACGAGACGTCGAGGCCGCCTGTCGCGAACGCGGTCCTGCCGTCCCCTGAGATCTGGCCGGGCGTCTCGTACGGCGACGACACCGAGGTGACGTGCGGCGTCTCGGCGAGCCTGTCGATCGCCCGCTCGACGCGCGCCTTCACGCGCGGGTCCCGGACGTCGCCGTCGGCGCGCACCGCCAGCGTGATGGAGTCGCCGCTGCGCTGCGGGAAGTGCTCCTCCAGCAGGTCCGACGCCTTCGCCGAGCCGGAGCCGCCGCCGGAGAAGTCGTTCAGGGGCTCGGCGGCGAAGCCGAAGCCGAGCGTCATGACGGCGATCGCGCCGGCGATCCAGCCCGCCAGTGTCAGGCGCCGCCTCCGGTAGCAGAACCGGGCCAGCCTTGCGAGTCTCATGGGTACCGCCTCCGCGGGCGCGCGCTTCCCGCGGACGCGCCGCACCTAGGGGATGTGATTGCGCGCTCAGCGTCCTCTCCGGTTGAGCCCGCGGGCATCCGGCGGACGGTGTCACCTAGGGAGGCCGGCTACATCCACCGGAGTACATCCGGCGCGGTATCCCACGGTCCGAGGGCAGGAAGGCCCATAGTGTGCTTAGTCACGATTTGCGGAGTAGGAGTGACGCCTTGGTCCGTGGGGACGCTGTTACGGGAGAGATCTACCGGGGGAGGGCGGCATGACGGCTCGACAGGGGGCCGCCGGCCGCGACGAGCCGATGCCCGCGGCCCTGCGCGCCGCGACCGCGCGCGCCCTCCAGGAGCAGTTCCCGGGCGTGCGGGTCTGGTACGGCGAGGCGACGGGGTCCTGGTGGGCCATGGTGCCGCTGCGCGATGGCCCGCGGCTGCTGGAGGCGCCGTCCGCGCAGCAGCTCCGCGAGGAGATCATGAGCATCCGGTCGCGGGGGTGAGTCCGTCCCGCCCGTCGCACGGCATCGCCTGGATTTCGCGACGCCCGCAGGGATGAACGCCTGCGGGCGGGGAACGACCGACATCTCGCGAACGACGCGTCTTGCTTCGCCGCCCGCCGGGAACGGGGCGCGATCCGTTCCCAGCGGGCGTCTCTGAGGAAACTAACCCGAAAAGTCTTCGAGCACAAGCGCTTGCTCGGTTTCAACCTCGGGGCGGCGCCTCGGCGCCGCCCCTCTCAGGCCGGTTCCGCTACAACTCGTACTGGATGGACGCGCGCTCCGCCGTGATCGGCGTGATGTACCCGTCGACCGCCGCGCGGTGGACCGGATGGTCGCGGTAGACGAGGTAGGCGTCCAGGTCGGCGAAGTCCGCGACCACCGCGAAGTCGTACGCGCCGGGGTTCACGCCGGCGTTCACCCCCACGCCGTACTCCCGGATCTCCGGGATCGCGCCGGGCAGCTCGCCGAGCTTCGCCGCGACCTCGTCCTGCTGGCTCGTCGTCGTGCCTTCGGTCCATCTGAACAGCGCTATGTGCCGGAAACCACTCATGGCGGCACGCTACAGGCGGCCCACCCGTCTCAGACGTCTCCGAGCTCCGCCGCCGTGATCGCGCCGAGTTCCCAGCACGCCTCCAGGTCGGCCTTGCCGGGTTCGCCCGTCACCACCACGGGCGGCTGGACGGCCTTCCACTTCAGCCCGGTGGTGATGGCGTCCAGGGCCCGCACGGCGCCGGTGGCGTCGTTGTTGCCGTGCAGGAAGGCGCCGAACGGGCGGCGGACCGTCTCCTCCAGGCAGGGGTAGTAGATCTGGTCGAAGAAGTGCTTCAGCGCACCGGACAGGTAGCCGAGGTTGACCGGCGAGCCCAGGAGGTAGCCGTCCGCCTCCAGGACGTCCACGGCCGTGGCGGCCAGCGCGGCGCGGGCCACGACCTCAACGCCCTGGATCTCGTCGGTCGACGCGCCGGCGCGCACCGCCTCGACCATCGCCTGGACGGACGGCGACGGCGTGTGGTGGACGAGCAGGAGCCTCTTCATCACTACGAGGCTAGCGGTGTCCCGCCCGCCCGGCCGGGTATGCCCGGAGAGGAGCGCACGGGCTGCGGGTCCGGCCGTACGCTGGGTCAAGGCCCCATAACAACGACCGATTCCGGGAATGAGTTCCGGAAGATCTTGGTTGGGGGCTCAGCGGAGGTGTGCTTCGTGCTATCGGACGAGTCTTTGCGGAGGGGCGGCCTTTCCCGTCCTCCGGCCGGAGGCGGGCCGGGTGCGGCGCCCCATGCGCGGCCCGTCTGGCCGCTGGCGGTGACCGCCGCCCTGGTCGCCACGCTGATCGCGGTGCCCGCGTTCGCGGGTTCCCCGCACTGGCTCGGCCGGCTGTCCCGGCTCGTCACCGGCAGCCCCCTGAGGCCGGAGCACGCCGTGGTGCTCGCCCTCGCGCTCGCGCTCGTCGCCCGGGGCGTGCTGCTGCGCCGCCGCACCGCCTGGTACGGGCTCGTCGCGCTCGCGCTCCTCGGGCTGCTCGCCGTCGTGTCCGGCGACGACCCGCTGTGGAGGCTCCCGCTGCTCGCCGCCGCCCTCGGCGGGCTGTGGCTGGAGCGGGGCCGGTTCTCCGTGCGCCCGCATCCCGAGCGCGTCCGCGCGGCCGTGAAGACCGGGGCGCTGCTGCTCGCCGCCGCGACCCTCTTCTCGCTGATCTTCGGCGGGGTGTCGGTCCGGTCGGTCGGCGACGTCGCCAGCGGCCTCGGCGCCACCGGCGCGCCCATGGACGGGGCGTCCTGGCTGCCGGGCGTGCTCGGCCTCGCCGGGGCCGCGGGGCTGCTCGTCCTGGTGGTCACCCTCCTCGCGCCCGACCCGGCGCCCCCGCCCGGCGACGAGGCGGAGCGCGGCCGCGTCGCGGGCCTCGTCCTGCACCCCGGCTCCGACACCCTCGCCCCGTTCGCGCTGCGCCGCGACAAGGCGTACGTGTTCAGCGCGGACGGCCGCGCCGCGATCGGCTACCGGGTCCTGTTCGGCATGGCGGTGGCGGGCGGCGACCCGGTCGGCGACCCCGCCTCGCACGCCGACGCCGTGCGGGCGTTCCTCGCGATGTGCAGGACGACGGGCTGGCGCCCGGCCGTCCTCGGCGCGAGCGACACCCTGCTCCCCGCCTGGGGGCGGTGCCGCTCGATCGGCTTCGGTGACGAGGTCGTCATCCGTCCCGCCGAGTTCACGCTGTCCGGGCGGAAGATGCGCAACGTCCGGCAGGCCGTCAAGCGCACCGAGAACTTCGGCGTCTCGTCCGAGATCCTCCCGGAACGGGAGCTCACGCCCGCCCTGCGCGAGAAGCTGCTGGGCGTCGCGTCCGGCGCCCTCGGCGGCGCGGCCGAGCGCGGCTTCTCCATGAACCTGGACGAGCTGCTCACCGGCTACCACCCGGGGGCGATCGTCGCCGTCGCCTACGGCGAGGACAAGGAGCCCATCGCGTTCCAGCGCTACGTCACCGCGGGCGAGGGCGTCAGCCTGGACGCGATGCGCCGCACCCCCGGCGGCCCCAACGGCGTCAACGAGCGCCTCATCGTCGAGATGGTCGAGTACGCCGCCGATCACGGGCACGGGCTCGTCTCGCTGAACTTCGCCGCCTTCCGCGAGCTGCTCGACGCCGACGAGCGCGGCCTGCTGGAGAAGGCCGGCTACCGGGCGCTGCACCTGCTCGACCCGTGGATCGCGGTGGAGTCGCTGTACCTGTTCGACAAGAAGTTCAGGCCGTCCTACAAGCCCCGCAGCGTGGTCTTCCGATCCTGGTTCGACATCGCGTGGCTGGCGGCGGCGCTGCTCACGCTGGAGTTCGGGCGGACGCGCCCCGCCCAGCGCGCCGCCGGCCCGATCACCGAACCCGTCCACCACCTGGGCCGCTCCTGAGGCGGGCCCCGGCTCGGCGGCACATCCTAGAACGTGATTCTATGGAGCCCCCGCCTGAGAGGACCGCGCATGAGCAGCACGGTGCAGGGCCACTGCGATCCGGCGTTCGCCCGCGTCCGCGAGGTGTTCGAGGAGCACTTCGCCGAGGGGCGCGAACTGGGCGCCGCCGTCGCCGTCTACGCGGGCGACCGCAAGGTCGTCGACCTGTGGGGCGGCGTCGCCGACCGCCGCACCGGGCGCGCGTGGCAGCCCGACACGCCCTGCTTCGGGTTCTCCTGCACCAAGGCGGTGACGGCCGCGGCGGCGCTGCTGCTCGCCGAGCGCGGCGCCTACGACGTCGACGGCCCGGTCACGGACTGGTGGCCCGAGTTCGGCGCCGCGGGCAAGGACGCCGCGACGGCCGCCCACCTGCTGTCGCACCAGGTGGGCCTGCCCGCGTTCGCGCGTCCGGTGTCGGCGGAGGAGGCCGCGGACGCCCCGGCCCGCGCGGCGGAACTGGCCGCCCAGGAGCCCGAGTGGACGCCCGGCGAGGGCCACGGCTACCACGCGCTGACCTACGGCTGGCTGGCCGGTGAGATCGTCCGCCGCCATTCCGGCGGACGGACCGTCGGCGCGTTCGTGAAGGACGCCTTCGCCCGCGACCTGGACCTGTGGGTCGGGGCCCCGGACGAGGTGATCGAGCGGGCCGCGAAGCTGTCGGCGGGCCGGCGTTCCGGCGGCGGGACCGACGCGCCGGGGACCACCGAGCGCGACGTCCTGACCCGGCTCGCGGAGGCCTACCTCGACCCGCAGAGCATGATGAACCGGTCGCTGAACAACCCGCATCCCGGCAAGGGCGGCTACAACAACCCGGTCGTGCTGCGCGCCGGATGGCCGGCCGCCGGAATGACGACCACCGCGCCCGCGCTCGCCGGCTTCTACCGCGACCTCACGGCCGGCCGGATCCTGCGGCCGGACACGCTGCGCGAGGCCGTCCGCCCGCGCGTCAGCGGCCCCGACCGCACGCTGCTCGTCCGGAGTTCCTTCGGCCTCGGATTCATGCGCCCCTCGCAGACCTTCTTCACGCCGAGGGCGGGACGGGAGTCGGCGTTCGGCCACACCGGCGCGGGCGGCTCGGTCGGGCTCGGCGACCCCGAGGCCGGGCTCGCGCTCGCCTACCTGCCGAACCTGATGGGCGACCAGGCGTC
This sequence comes from Actinomadura sp. NPDC023710, assembly GCF_040639875.1. Lineage (NCBI taxonomy): Bacteria > Bacillati > Actinomycetota > Actinomycetes > Streptosporangiales > Thermomonosporaceae > Actinomadura > Actinomadura sp. NPDC023710. The sequence goes on along the minus strand of NZ_JBFAGB010000005.1, from coordinate 197,829 downwards.
CGGCGACCTGCGCGCCTACCGGCTGACGCAGGCGGCGTACGCGTCGCTGGCGTAGGGGCGCCGCACCGTCGTGAGGGAGCGATAGCGTCCTGCCCATGGACGTGAACGATCTGCATCCCTGGCCGTCCACACCGCAGGAGGCCGAGGCGATCCAGGACCGGCTGCGTCCGATGCTCGAACTCGGCGTCCCGGGCCCTGCCGCGCCGCGCACCGTCGCGGGCCTGGACGTCTCCTATGCGGGCGACGGCGGCGGCGCGGGTGACCGGCTGGCCGCCGCCGTGGTCGTGCTGGACGCGGCGACGCTGGAGGTCGTGGAGGAGTCGGTCGCCGTGGGGACGGCCGCGTTCCCCTACGTCCCGGGCCTGTTCGCCTTCCGGGAGCTGCCCACGCTGCTCGACGCGCTCCGCGCCCTGGAGACCACGCCCGACCTGCTCGTCTGCGACGGCTTCGGGATCGCGCACCCGCGCCGCTTCGGGCTCGCGTGCCACCTCGGCGTGCTGACCGGCCTGCCGTCCGTCGGCGTCGGGAAGACCGCGTTCATCGGGACGTACGAGCAGCCGGGCCCGCGGCGCGGCGACGCGAGCCCGCTGCTGGACGGCGACGAGACCGTCGGACGGGTGCTGCGGACCCGCGACGGCGTGAAGCCGGTGTTCGTGTCCGTCGGCCACCGAACCGACCTCGACGCCGCGTGCCGCACCGTGCTCGCCCTGACGCCCGAGTACCGGCTGCCGGAGACGACGCGCAGGGCCGACCGGCTGTCGCGCGACGCACTCGCCGCGCGCTCCGGGTAGCGCATTCGCCCTGGAAGATGGCAGGCTCGTCCAAAGAAGCAGGCCGGGGGCCACATCAGGCCACCCGCGACCGCTGGACGGTGCCCATGGAGACCCGGCCGATGCGGGCCGACGCCCGCCGCAACTACGAGCGACTCGTCACGACGGCTCGCACCGCCTTCACCGAGCACGGCACGGGCGCGTCCCTCGACGAGATCGCCAAACGGGCGGGCGTCGGATCGGGAACGCTCTACCGGCACTTCCCCACCCGGGACGCGCTGCTGCACGCCGTCCTGCGCGAGCGGATCGACGGCCTGCTCGGGCACGCCGACGCGCTGCTGGCCGAACCGGACCCCGAGGCCGCGCTCGCCCGCTGGCTGCGCACCTACCTCGCGGGCGCGTCGAGCCCGCGCGGCACCTGCACCGTGATCATCGAGGTGATGGGGCCGGAGTGGGCGGCCACCGGGCTCGGCGCCGCGGCCGACGCCATCCGCGCCGCGCTCGGCCGACTGCTGGAGCGGGCGCAGCGGGCCGGGGCGGTCCGCGCCGAGATCGATCCCGGCGACCTGCTGCGGCTCGCGAACGCGATCGGCGCGGCGTCCGAGCGCACCCCCGACCCCGGCGCGTACGCCGACCGGATGCTCACGCTGCTGTTCGGCGGGCTGCGCGCCGGATAGGGGCCGCCTTGTTCTGTTGACCAAGCGTTCGCTAGGTTGGCCGGGAGGCAACGGGCGACGAGGAGCGTTGATGGGGCAGCTTGACGGCAAGGTGGCGCTGATCACCGGTGGCGCACGCGGCATGGGCAAGGCGCACGTCCGCCGGTTCCTGGACGAGGGCGCCAGAGTGGTGTTCGGCGACGTCCTGGAGGAGGAGGGCGCCAAGCTGGCGGCCGACCTCGGGGACGGCGCCCGCTTCGTCCGGATGGACGTGTCCCGCGAGGAGGACTGGCAGCGCGCCGTCCAGACCGCGACGGAGACGTTCGGGGCGCTGAACGTCCTGGTCAACAATGCCGGGATCCTCCGGCACAAGACCATCGAGAACATGGCCGTCGAGGAGTTCCGCCAGATCCTGGAGGTGAACCTGGTCGGCCAGTGGCTCGGCGTGAAGACGGTGACCGCTCCGATGCGCGCGGCCGGCGGCGGCTCGATCGTCAACGTGTCCTCGACCGAGGGCTTCATCGGCGCGGCCGGCCTCGCCGCCTACAGCGCCAGCAAGTTCGGCGTCCGCGGGCTGACCAAGTCCGCCGCCCGCGAGCTCGGCCAGTACGGCATCCGCGTGAACTCCATCCACCCTGGCGGGGTGCTGACGCCCCTGACCATGCAGGACGACATCGTCTCGGCCACGGCCGCCTCCGCCGACGCGTTCATGAAGGCGCTCCCCCTCGGCCGCATGGGCAAGGCGCAGGAGATCACCGGACTCGTCGTCTTCCTCGCCTCGGACGACTCGACCTACTGCACCGGCAGCGAGGTCCTCGTCGACGGCGGCATGCTCACGGGCGCCGGCTACTGAACGCGACGGGCCGCCGGTACCGGCTTGGACCCCCGCACCGGCGGCCCGTCACGCGTCTAAGGGCGCCGCCCCACCCATCCTTCGACCGACTCCAGCTGCGCCGCGAGCGAGATGAGCGTCGCCTCGTCGGAGTCATGACCGAGCAGCTGGGCGCCGATGGGCAGCCCGTCCCCGGTGAACCCGGCCGGGACGTTCACTCCGGGCCATCCCAGCACGTTCCACGTCCACGCGTAAGGGCACACGGCCGCGACCCCGGACTGCGTCCGCTGGTAGCCGGCCCCGTCGAAGGCCCCGACCCGCAACGGGGGCTGCGCGGTCGTGGGCGTCATCACCACGTCCGCGATCTGGAAGACGCGCCCGACCCTCCTCCTCAGATACGGGTCCAGCCGCTTGGCCAGGGGCAGCAGCCGCCTGCCGAGGACCCGCCCCAGCCGCGCTTCGGCCTCCGTCCGGGGATCGGGCCGCGGGTTCGGCAGGGAGTCCAGCCAGTCGGCGACCCCGGCCGTCCCGCGCGGGACGAGCCCGAGCGCCGCCGGCCCGTAGTCGGGATCCGCGGGGAACACCTTGTGCCCGAGGTCGGTCAGCCTCCGCGCGAGCCGCTCGACCGCCGCCCGGATCTGCGGGTCGAGCCTCCCACTGACCCCGAGGGCCGTCCGGTAGGAGACGGCGATCCGCAGGCGCCCCGGCTCCCGCCTCGCGGCCTCCGCGAACGGGGTGATCGGCGGGTCCAGCCGGTAGACGTCCTCGGCGTGGCTGCCGGTCAGCACGTCGAGCAGCAGGGCCGCGTCCCCCACGCTGCGCGCGAGCGGCCCCCACACGGTGATCCCGTTGAACGGATCTGTGTGCGGATACCCGGAGACCCGTCCGCGCTGCGGCTTGATGCCCACCAGGCCCGTCCACGCCGCAGGGATCCGGATCGACCCGGCCCCGTCCGAACCGACCGCCCCCGCGACCATGCCCGCCGCCACGGCCGCCGCCGACCCGCCCGACGACCCGCCCGGCGAGTAGTCGGGATTCCACGGGTTCCTCGCGATCCCGTACTCGCGCGACTCGCTGAACGGCCACAACCCGAGCTCGCACGTCGTCGTCTTCCCCACGATGACGGCCCCGGCCGCCCGCAGCTTGCGCACGACCTCCCCGTCCCGCGCCACCGGCCGATGGTCCCCCGCCACCGCGAAGGGCGTGGTCTCCCCCGCGATGTCCGTGTCGTCCTTGATGGCGACCGGCACCCCGAGCAGCGGCAGCCGCTCCCCCTCCGCCAGCCTCTTGTCGGCCTCCAGCGCCTCCTGCGCGGCCGCCTCGGCCCGCACCACCCGGAACGCGCCGAGCGACTCCCGCCGGCCGATGGCCTCCAGGCTCTCCTCCACCAGGTCACTCGAGGAGATCTCTCCCCTCGCCAGCGCCTCCGCCTGCCCGGCCAGCCCCAGTTCCACGCCGCCTCCAGCTATCGTTCGTTCGAACGAACGATACTGAACACACCCGTTGTGGGGAAGACTGTGCACCGATGAGCGCCCGTGACCGGATCCTCCACGCCACCCTCCGCCTGATCGGCGAGCAGGGCATCGGCGCCGTGACCAACCGCGCCGTCGCCCGTGCGGCCGGCGTCTCCCTCGGCTCCCTGACCTACCACTTCCCCAGCCAGGAGGACCTGCTGCGCGAGGCGCTGCACGCCTTCGTCGAGCAGGAGATCGCCCGCATCACGACCTACGTCACGTCCCTCGCCGAGTCCGGCATGGCGCCCGTCCAGGCCGCCGACCAGGTCGAGAAGGCCGTCGTCGAGTTCGCCTACGGCCCCGAGCAGATCGCGAACCTCGAACTGCACCTGCACGCCGCCCGCGACCCCGCCCTCCGCGAGACCTCCACGCGCTCCATCGAGGCCTACGACCGCCTGGCCACCGCCATCCTCAAGGCCCTCGACATCCCGGACGCCGAACACCACGCCCCCGCGATCGTCGCGATGCTCTACGGCCTGGCCCTCCGCCGCCTCGCAACGGGAGACACCACCGCCACGGGCACCGCCGACGCCTTCCGCCTGCTCCTCCTCGGCGCCCTCCCCCGCCCCTGAAAAGGCTTCTGGCCCGCACGGCCCCAGAGCGGGGTTACGGGGCCATGCGGGCCAGGAGTCTGTCTCAATCAGGAACCTCAGTCGGAACCTCAGCCGACGATCGCTCTGCTCTCCGCCTGTGCACCTCCGCCGTGTCTCCGATCTGACACCCGCAACGCTAAGCCGCCCCACCCCCCAACAGAACGCCTTTAAGCCTCACTTAGGGAAGGGCTGAGTCAGCCTTATTCGCGCCCCGTCCGGCACCGTCCGGGGAAGTCGGCCAGAGAGCCGCTCACCTGCAAAAACAAGGGAAGGAGCCCACGGGACCAGTCCGGGCCCGTCCAGCACCGTCGAACCAAACCGACTGACGCTGGCTCCCCGGATTGGCTCCCGTGGCTCCCCCTCTCAGCAGGGAGGAGGCCACCCCCATGGCCCTAGAAATCACCGCAACCACGATGACCGCCACAGCAGACGGCAAGGTCATCGCCACCGCCACACGCACCGACTGCGGATGGCACGTCACCACGTGCCCACGCCCTCTCGACCGCAACGCAGCAATCACGGCCCTCATGCTCGCCGAACGCCTCATCACCCACGGCGAGGACGACCCGTGCGCCCAGGAGTGGCGAAGGGAGCTGGGCCGTGACTGACCGCCTCATCCGCATCACAACCGCGCTCGCCGTGGTGGCGGTAGCCACCGTGGCAGCCGTCATCTCCTACCGTCACGCGTACGAACTGGTCCACTCGCACGGCGAGTCCGGCCGAACCGCACGCCTCGTCCCGTTCACAGTGGACGGCCTCATCTGGGCAGCCTCCATGGTGATCCTGGACGCCAGCCGCCGGAAACACCCCGCACCACCGCTGGCCAAGTGGAGCCTCGCCGTGGGCATCGTGGCCACGGTAGGCGCCAACGTGGCGCACGGCGCGACCAACGGCCCCATAGGCGCGATAGTCAGCGCCTGGCCGGCCCTCGCCCTCGTAGGCAGCTTCGAACTCCTCATGACCCTCACGCGCAACGCGGTGAGCCACGCCGTACCGGTGCCGGGCGAGCGAGGTGCCACTGTGGAACAGCCCGAGCCACCCGACACCAAACCGGAGCAAGCCGCCGAAGAGGCGGTACTTGCCGAGTACCTGGCAAGCCTGGACGGCCCCGGCCGTCCCGTCTCGCAGCGCCACCTAGCCGAGAAGTACGGCATCGACCGCCGTAAGGTCAAACAGATCATCACCAACGCGGAGCACCTCGTACCAGCGTGAGCCACAAAGCCCCTGTCTCGTCCCACCCGGACGGGGTGGGGGCTCTCGCATGTCAGCAGCTGCCACGGGTGGAAGACCCGTCAGGACCCCAATCGGAGATCCACAAAGAAACGCAATCTAGTTAGCTTGCAGTCGTGACGATCACCCGTGTACCGATTGCATCACGAGTGGTAAAATTCTGGACATGCCGGCCGCGCTTTTGATGAGAGAACAGGTCCGAGACAACAACGTAGCTCTCGCAGCGTTGTTCTTTGATCGGGTGCATATCGTAGTTCCAGGTAGAATGGACTGGCCACTTCTGAGCGCGCAACCCCCTACTCCCTTTATGCGCGATCTCGAAAGTTTCGATATAGTCAAGATTCATACGCTTGATCGTGACCATACAGAGATCACGGGGGCTAGGCTAATCGAATCCATTGAGGATCTTCGCGATCAACTTCGCGAACGCTATGCTTTTGACGGTGAAGCCTGGCCCAAGAGTGGAGAAAGAGCCTACACCGTAACTGCCCCTTGGTATTCCACGACGCTCAAAGCCGCGCTTCTCGAGCACGGGCTAGCTTTCCAAAAGACTAACACCTATCAACAATATGATTACTTGCGAATACCATCGCCGGTGGGTCGGATCTATTTTAGCGCGCTGGTTGAGCATCTGGCCTCAAACTTCGCGTCATCACCGACCGGAAACAAGGATCACTGGATCCTTGGGGCGGGCTCGTGGGACAAGCAGGAAGTACGCGAGATCTTGCGCTCTATGCTCCAACCTCCCACCGTTCCCGTTATCCCACGCAACGAACAATCAGGTGTGACTGCGACTGGAATGTACGGAATGCTGGCAGTCCAGATGGCAATTCCAAAGCACCCCGCCCTTCTATCGCCGAAGTTTATTGCAGATTTTCGCAACCAACAACGTGGCGCGCTTACCACACTGCAAGAGTATCTAACGAAAGCATGCGGGCCCGATGGGGAAATAGTCAAGACTTCAAGCCTTCTCGCAAGCAGGAGCGATATTCGAGAGCTGTTGCTAATCGATTATCAGCGGCATTTGATGCCTGCGCTATCAGAGTTGAAACGGGAACTACGTTCCTCTCGAGTGGACTTGATCTTGGATTCAATCTCCCTGAAAGCCGCCCTGCCACCCTCCATCGCAGCGACGCTATCCCTTATACTCAGCCAAGGTCCGGTTATGACCGGGCTAGGGCTTGGAGGTGGCCTCGCCCTGAGTGTCGCCGAAAGCTGGCGAAAGCACTTCCAGGCAAAGACCCGCATCAAGAAGGACTCGCCGGTTCATTATCTACTGTCACTGCATAGAGACAGCCGCCGGGAAATCGGTAGATCACATCGGCAAGACATTGATTAAGCTAGCTGCGATGATACCAAAAAGATAGACGGGACACTAGCATTAGCCGTCTTCAAGGCTCATCACCCGCAAGCAGCAGCCATTCCGTCTAGGCAACCGGCTTACCTCCGCCCCAAACACGTTCGAAACTCTCGAGATATGTGCTTGCCATGTCCCCGTCTTCCGCGCGCCGCAGGTGGAGCACCGGCGCATGGGACGCGGCGATGCCGTAGGCGTGCGGGTTGATCAGAAGATCGTCATCCGCGCGGTAGATCGAGTTGTAAAGCACGGTGTCGTGGAGTCGGATCTCAACGCCGTCTACCTCACCGAGTGCACGGTAGTGGAAGAGGGCGTTCCGGATCTTTGCCGCCATAGACTCGCCTACCCCCTCATCGCTCCCGCGTTCCGCCACGCACGTTCCGTCCGGCTCTCCGAGCAGGATCCGCACGCGGACACCGCCACGCGCTCTCTCGGCGAGCGCGCGCAAGATGCCCGCGTCCTCGGCGAGGAAAAGTCCCGCGTAGGCCAGGACGCCGATCTCGTCGCGCGCGGCCCGGAAGAGCTGATGCCACACCGGACGAGGCACGGCCCAACGGTGCGGGTAGGTCGCCAAGACGTCGATCGCCGGCGGATCTGCCCTGACGTTCGCCATGGCGAGGTGTGGCCACAGGTCGGCCTCGTCCCGCCCGACCAGTGACGCGACCCGCGTCCGGTGGCGCGGGTAGGGCACGCGCCCCGCGACCCACCGCTGGACGGTCTTGGGGTCCACACGCAACCGCGCCGCAACGTCGGCTTCGGTCAGGTGCGCGTCGGCAAGGGCACGCCGCAACAAGTCGTTCACCGGGCCTCCCGCGATGCAACTGAGAACGACGCTAACAGAAGACGTCCCTAGACGTCCCTAGATGCCGATAGAGAGGTCCCGCCCCGGACGGAAGGCTCAGGACACAGGCGAACACGCCACCTCGTACCAACGAACCCGCAAGACGAGGAGCCCACCCCATGTCCACCGAACAGCCCCCTCAGACCAATCCCGACCCCTTTAAAGCCGGAACAGAGGCGGCAGAGAGGGCGCTCGCCGACTTGCGCCGGGACTTCACCGGTTACCGCATATGGCGCGCCACCCGGTGGGACGGACGTCTCGGAGACTGGGTGGCGAGCTTGCACGACCCACGCGCCGGTGTGGATCCAACGGTGATCGCATCGAACCCCGCCGCGTTGCGTGAGGCCCTCGTGCACGAGGGCGAGCGCGCCAGGAACGCGCGCCCAAGGACCCGGTGATGGCACGGGAGCGAGCCCCGCAGCTGTCACTGGAGGAGGCCGTGATGGGGAGCACGGCCTCTTGGGGTGGGGAGGAGGTGGCGCGGTTGGTGCTGCTTCCCCCGAACGCACCGACCGCGCTCCCTCCGCCCACCTACAGCGGTCCATGGCGCGCACGCTGGCACCTCACGCGGCTCGCCCTCGTCCTGCGCTGTGACGGCTGGACGACCCAACTCCGCACCGAGACTCCCCGCACCCTCCTACGCGTCTACTCCAAAGACGCGCCCACCATCGGCGAGAGCATCTCCGTGGCCTGGGGCAACGGCACCTGGTGGTACCTCTCCAGCACCGGCCTATGGCTCACGCCGTGCAAACGCCTCTGCCTCGCCGCAGACAAGCTGAACATCCTGCTCCAACCCTGGGTTGCGGCGGCATTCGAACCCCTGAGAGACGAGCAACTCTGACATGACCCGCCGCACGGCATGGGGCACCTACGTGTACATCACCCGCGTGCTACGGCACCGCCTCACCGACGGCACCTACACCCCCGGCACCCGTCTACCGAGCGAGGCCGCCCTCTGCGCCGAGTTCAGCGTCGCCCGCAACACCGTGCGGCGGGCCCTGTCAGCCCTCCAAGCCGAAGGACTCCTCACCGTCCGCCCTGGCGTGGGCCGATTCGCCCATGACCCCGACGCCCGACCGCGCACGCGTACAGAGCACATCGCTGCAAAGCTGCGCCACCAGATCGAGAGCGGACGTTTCCAAGCGGGCGATGCGCTCCCCAGCGAGAAGGAACTCGCCCGACGCCACGGCGTATCCCGCTCCACCGCCCGCACGGCCCTGATCACTCTGGAAGCCGCCGGCCTGGTCGCCTGCGTCCACGGCAAAGGACGCTACGTCAGCCAAGACGTCCCCACATGAGCCGCACACGCCCGTGGATGTCCATCCGCCTCCCCGTAGCGTCAAACCCATGAAGAAGAACACCGCAGCATGGGCCCGCGACCTCGCATGCAAGCACCTAGAGACTTCACTCCCCCGCCGCTGGGCACACACACAGGGCGTAGCTCGGCAAGCCCGCACGCTGGCGCCCATTCTCGGAGACATGGCCGATCTTCTAGAGGCTTCCGCGTGGCTCCATGACATCGGCTACGCCCCTGACCTCACAGACACAGGCTTCCACCCCATAGATGGAGCCCGATATCTACGAGACACCCATCAGGTGGATAGGCACCTTTGCCGCCTTGTCGCCCACCACTCCTGCGCCCCTGTGGAAGCCCGCGAACGCGGCCTAGCCGACACTCTTGCACTTGAATTTGGTTTCACTTCTCCACCATTGGGTGAGTTTCTTACCTATTGCGACATGACCACCAGCCCGAACGGTGAAAAACTATCAGTTCAAGAACGCCTCAAAGAAATCCTTAGCCGTTACGGAGAAGGGCATGTCGTTACTCGCACGATACAAGAGTCTGCGCCCTATATAATTGCTGTCGTCAACAAGCTAGATTCAGAAATGAAGGAACTTAATCCTCCCGATACGGAGGAGAACTTGTCACCACAGAAAGCTCCTTCAAGTCTTCCCACAGCCACCGGTACGCAAGGGCCGTTGCCGGCATGTCCTTGAACATGGAAATGGCCATGCTCCCCGTTCTCGGTCTCGCCCACCGCACAGAGTTGGGATGCAGAGCACGGATAAGACTAAAGATCCTATCGTGTTCTTCAAATACCCGCTCCTTAGTTTTTATAGTTTGATGCATATCGTCTTTGATCGATATCTGCACAACATTGGCCTCATCAGCAGTGGGTTCTATACTGTAAGCAAGAGACCATTTAATATAGTTATTTCTTATATCTCGGACCGTGCCGGCTACTTTCAGTGGCATTATGCACGCCAAGCCAAGAGTGGACTTGAAACTCGAAAAGTAGGTGTCTACTAGTGAACTATAGATTTCGAGTGCGCTTTTCATAACTTCTGCCACAAGAAGGTTTATAGCTTGCATGGAGTAGAGTCCGGCGATCGTACCGGTACGATCCTGTAGGTTATCGGGTGCAATGTAGGGTCTCTCAATGAACTCGACATCCAATGTATCGAGCTTCTCAATGAACGCACCTAGCTCTTCTTTGCTTCCAACAAACGGGCGATAACCTTGCAAGGTGTAAACATCTATCTCATTATCGGCCAGAAAACCTATGAGATTCCTAGCCGAAGCGACCAAGCTCCGTCGTGGAATCGGCCGGTGGAGGACGTCCTGCCTACCCATTATCGCTCTAGCGAGCATCCACTCCCGCTCTCGCACATAGGCCGGACAATGTGGCAAAGGAAGTACCCTTGCCTTAAGTAGGATCTCCAAGTCAGCTGAGATAAAATCAAGGGCGAAGCGCCAAGGCCAAGCCACAAGATCTGGTTGTATCTCGCTCATCTGAACCGGAGACCAGCGCAAACCGTCGACTTGCGGAGCAGTGAAGTTCGGAGGCAGGTTTGCGACTTCTTCTTGTCGACCTCCGGGTCTTAATCCCACCAGAACGCGATTCTCAGAAATAGAAGTACCGACTGTGTTCACTATACCCTGCTCGTCAACAAATCCGAGCATATCAGGGAATTTGAAGATCGCAGTCCAAGAAGTGAGCGAGTCACGTATGCGACGAGCATATTTCAAATCATTAGGAAGTGAGACGGAGGAACTTTCTCCAGTGGATGGAATGGCATTCCTAATGAGCCATGAGGCAAGTCCGGGGACATGGGCGACCAACTGTTCAAGGAGAGAGTTGACCTGCCGCCAGGATCCTCCGGAAATAGCCAAGAGAAGGGCGTATCTCCAACGATCCATAAGCGTGAGGTCGCGAAGGTCAGTGGCCTCGAATCCGCTCTCCAACACTGACCGGGCAGCAAAGTACTGTTGAAGAATGGGCAATGCAAATGCTATCGTGCCGCCTTGTTGGACCACAAACCTCGTCGCCAGCACATCAGGAAGATATAGATCATTCTCCAATTCCCCCAAAGGCACTGACCCGCGATAATCCATGCTCAATCTCGCGATGTCCTTTAGAGCATTTTCGGTCTCAACGGTTCGGAAAGATGGGGGACCTAGAACTTCTCTAGCCAGTGCATTAAGAAATGCGCCTCTAGAGTGAGGTATAGGCCCTCCCCCTTGTTGTCGAGTCGCTGCGATGATAAGAAAAAGCGGCAGACGAAGCATCTCTCTGATTGTTGAAGATTCATTCCACAGGATGCCCCTATGGCCCCCGAGGCGCTCGACAAGACCAGCCGCGCGATCTTCCGTCAATTTAGGATGCTGGAATACGTCATCATTGGCCAGATTGGGGCCAGGCCGGGTGGTGACTATAACTTGGTTAATCGAGTCACTAAGGGCAAATGCTCGAATTTGATCCAACAGAGCGGCAGCAGCGCCAAGTCCGAGTTCTTCTAGCCCGTCAATAATGAGCTTTATCCCAGTAGTTCGACTTCCGGGACACCTGTCGATAATTTCCCTTATCTTGTCGCCGAGAGATGGACCCATCTCTCGCACAGGCAGAAATATGGGAAGTCTCGCGTTTTGGTCTATTAGTGCCGCCTGGATACCGCGGTAATGAATTCTCAATGCGGTGATTGACTTTCCCGATCCGAACTCACCTACTATAAAAGCTAGCCTCGGATTAGGGAACTCGGCTTCAAACTCTCTCCATGCGCCGATCTCTTCATCCTCGGCAAGCTCTGTAGCAGCTTTCTCACTCAGCCCGGTCGCAAGCCATCGGCTCAGCAGGCGACCTTTGCATAGGCTTGCCTCACCTAGCAGAAAATCTCTCCTGCTTTCCCCAATGCCTGAGTGCAGTGAAAGTTGCAGAACGTGGTCGATTTTATCAGGGGCGAGCTTCAGGATTTCGTTCGCCAGGCGCTTAGGACCCCAGATCTCAATTGTCACATCAGGATGAGCAGCGCGAAGCTCATTGTCGATGTACTGATCGACAGAACCCGTCAGAGTGTCATTCGTAAGGTAACGCCAGATAAGAACATCTCGATGGCTCTTGAGACACCCCGTTAGATCGTCCGTGATCTTATTTTTGGTCCTTTTCTCTGTTTCGCCTCGGGTAGCATGTGCCGCGAAGAAGATTCGCGCCTTTGGCGCAGTATCCGTCGTTCTTAGTGTCCCCTCGCGGCCCACCGGGCCGAACAGGGTGGTAGTCATCAGGAAAGATTTCAAGACAAAGTCGATCGCAGAAATCTTGAAACGCATTACCCTCAAGCTGAGCAATCCGATTCTCGACAATTATTCTCAGCGAGTTTGCGTCCATGCTGATCCCAACGATATACTATTTAGTCGAAAACTACAGTCTCACTGCCGTCGAGAGCATGCTTAATTCTCTTGCGCATCGAGTCATCTAGACGTTTGTGCTCGACCTCTCGGTATGTCATCCAACGAACTTCCGCCGATTCATTGCTCGTGCGGAGATCTCCACCGACAACTCGACCCTTGAGTAGAATAGTGAATTCCTGACGAACCTCGCCGTTACTTGTGTAGTGGATCACATGTTTAGGGTCGCTATAAATACCCACCAGTTTGGCAATTTCTACATCTATGCCGGTTTCTTCTTTCGTCTCGCGTATTGCGGCCTGCGTTACGGACTCGCCTAGATCGATGGCTCCACCAGGCAGAGCCCAGTTGTCGTTGTCGGTGCGGCGGATCATAAGGATGTCGCCTCGGTCGTTCTCTACGGCGACGTTGACGGATGGGACGAGGCTGTTGGCCTTGGGGGCGTGGGGGTCGTCGTAGTAGTCGATCCTGCGGCCCATGTCAGTCCCCCGGTATGGGTGTGGCGCGTTCCCAGACGCGTTCGAAGCTCTCTAGGTAGGTGTTGACCAAGTCTCCGCCGGCTATGCGGCGGAGGTGCCAGACGGGGGCGTGGGGGCCGGTGACGCCGTAGACGTGGGTGTTGACGAGGAGCTGGTCATCGGCGCGGTAGATGGAGTTGTAGAGGACCGTGCGGTGAAAGCGGAACTCGACGCCCTCTTGCCTGCGAAGGTTCTTGTAGAGGACCAGGGCGTTGCGGATCTTTGCGGCCTGGGCGTCGCCTACGCCCTCGTCGTCGCCTCGTTCGGCTACCTGTGGGCTCTCCGGGTCGCCGAGGAGGATGCGGACCCGGACACCGGCCTCAGCTTTCTCGGCGAACGTGCGTTGAATACCGGAATCTTCGGAGAGGAAGAGGCCGGAGTAGACCAGGACGCCGATCTCTTCCTTCGCTGTGGCGAAGAGACGTCCCCATGCGTCCCTCGGGACAGATGTCCTGTGCGGGTAGATCGTCACTAGTTCGCTGCTGGACGCTGCGGTGACCTGCTCGTTAGAGAGGGCGTCCGGCCACAGGAAAGTCTCGTCCACGCCCAATCGCGAAGCTACTGCGTAGCGATGCCGGCGATAGGGGGTGCGGTCCTTAGTGATCCACCGTTCTACCGTTTTCGGGTCCACGTCGAGCGACTCGGCGAGCGTGGCGATAGTGAGGCCCTGCTCTAGTAGAGCGGCGCGTAGGCGTTCGTTTGGCATGCACCCGTCCGGATTCCGGGACGTCCTAGGACGCGGTCAAGCCTATGAGGACGTCATGAACACGTCCAGTCATGTAGTGATCTCGTCCCGCAGGTCAGGCGCACTCTCTTTCTCGTAGACACCGACCGCCCGGACCGTCCCCGCCGGATACGGGCCTTACGAGAGGAGTGGTCACAGATGATCTTTGTTCTGGCAGCGATCCTCGCCGTCTTCCTCGCTGGCTCCACCTGCGGGATCTTCGCGATGCTCGTCATCGGCATCCACGCCGAGGAGCGCCGGACCGCACGAGGGCTCGCCGAGACGTCCCGCGTCGGGACCGCGTCCAGGCGTGTGCTCAGCACCCGCACATGCGACGACATGCCGGCCCGCGTACCGGCGGGGCGGTGAACATGCGGATGCCTCGCGTCATCACCGGTCACACGTGCCCCTGCGGCGCACGCGTCGAGCCCGGTAGCCGGAGGTGCCGCAAGTGCCGCGCTCGCGCCCGGTGGCTCCGGCGCGGGCGCGGCCCGCAGTACCCGGCTCCCTGGCTGTGAGGAGGGTGCGTCAGTGAACGTCTCTCTTCCCCTGGTGGCGATCCTCGGCGCCGTGGTGTGGGTCGCGTGGCGGTACATGGGACTTCGCGGCTGGCACATCGCGGTGTGCCTGCTGTTCGGGTTCTTCCTCGCTGCAACCAGCGCCGCGCCGGAAATCCGCCGGGTGGTGGCCGTTCTCGTCCGGTCGCTTTCTCAGCACTGACGTCCCCTACCGAAGGGAGGGATGCCTTGGTGCCTGATACACCGCCGCATGTCCAAGTCAACGTTCAAGAGGTGCGAACGCGCAGCCTTGCCGCGCGTGAGATCCTCTCCAGCCTTTCCGACGCGATGCCGTCCATCGAGGATCTGTGGGCGCGGCTCTACGCCGCGCTCGCCGATGTTCCCCAACTCCTCTCCGAGATCTCTCGGCTCTCGTCCCTGCTAGCGAAAGTCCGGCGGGACCGCGCGAATCTGGCGGCTGCGGGGCGAGCCACTCTCCGAGCCGACCGCGACGGTGAGCCGGATCCGCTGTACTACCTGCGCGATGAACTACGCGCGCAAGGCCACCTTCCCCCGGAGTCCTGGGGGCGCCCATGAGCCGGACGCGTCAGATGCGACGGCATGCGCAGAAGATGCGGCGCAGTGGGTTGCAGCCCATGGTGATCATCGACCGTGACGACCAGTTCCCGGACGTGGCCGCCGTGCTCCTCGCGCGGGCCCTGTGGCGGTACCGGTCCGAGCTAGGGCCGGTCTACCTGGTGGCCGCGCTTGCCGTAGGGAGTGCGGTTCTGCATCTCGCGCATCCGGAGTGGTGGCCGTGGCTGTTGGCCCTTGCCGGCTTGGCTGCGTGGGCTCTCGCCATGTTCGGCGAGAGGTTGGGGCTCTCGCCGCGTATCGAGCGGCTGTATGCCGCTGCGGTCGCGCTTGGGGCCGGTGGGTGGCTGTCTGCGGGCACGGCACTCGGGCCCACGGTCCCGCCGCTTCCTGTGATGCTCGTCGGGGGCGCAATCGCGCTTGCTGCGCCGTGGTGGGCCCATCGGAGGCGGCGCGCCAGAGTGCGAGTCGATCGGCAGATAGCCGCATGGCCGGAGATCGCGAAGGACGTCGGGCTCGCTGGCTCGCGCGCGCAGTCCGCGGTAGTGGACGTGTGGGGATGGCGCGCACGGTTCGCCCTGGCACGTGGTCAGACGATCCAGGACGTCATCGCCAAGGTTCCGGCTATCGAGTCGGCGCTTGGGACGTTTAGGGGCGCTGTGCGCGTCGCACCGACACGCGATGGCAAGGCCAACCGGTTCGAGTTGCGGGTGCTCGACAGGGACCCGCACGCCGATGCGATCCCGTGGCCGGGACCGTCCGTCTCCTCCATTACCGAACCGATCGCCCTCGGGCCGTTCGAGGACGCGACCGGCGCGCGTGTTCTGCTGCTGCGACGTCACGGGCTCTTCGGGGGCGTCGCCGGCTCCGGAAAGAGCGGCGGAATCAACGTCCTGATGGGCAACCTCAGCGCGTGCCGGGACGTCGTCATCTGGGCTATCGATCTCAAGCGCGGGATGGAGCTCCAGCCGTGGGCGTCCTGCATCGATCGACTCGCCACCACACCGGAGCAAGCCCGCGCCATGCTGCGCGACGCCGTCACCATCCTGGAAGCGCGTGCCGAATGGCTCGCGACCAACGGGCGGCGCGTATGGGATCCGACGCCGGAACATCCCGCGCTTGTCATCGTGGTGGACGAGTACGCCGAACTCGCCGATGACGCTCCCGACGCAGCGAGCGACACGGACTCGATCGCACGGCGAGGGCGCGCCGTCGCCGTAACGCTCATCGCGGCCACGCAGCGGCCTACGCAGAAAGCCATGGGTAAGGGCGCCGTCCGATCACAAATGGACGTACGGGTGAGCTTCCGCGTCCGGGAGCGAAAGGACGTCGATCTCATCCTCGGGCAGGGGATGCTCAGCGCCGGATGGCACGCCCACACTCTCGATGCGCCCGGCAAGTTCCTGCTGTCCGCGCCCGAACACGACACACCTCGGCGAGGCCGCGCCTACCTGCTCACCGATGCCACCGTGGCCGACACGGCAGAGCGCCACGCGTCCACTCGTCCCGCGCTGGACGAGGTCTCCTTGCGCGCGTTGGACGAGGCCCACATGACGCCCGTCTTGGAGCCGTCCGCCCTCGTCACACCGACCCACGAAGACCGCGCCGAGACGGCGCTGAGGGAGGCCCTGGACGGCGCGCCGGAGGAGGGCCTCCCGATCGCTCACCTTCTGATGCTCACAGAGCTGAGCCGTCCCACCCTCTACCGGCGCCTCGCCGAACTGGTGAAGGCCGGCCACGCCGTCCAAGTCGGACGAGGCCGCTACAAGGCGCCCGATCACACCCGGTAATCGTCTCAACGTCTCGTCTCGCGCACGCGTCTGCACGTATGGGCGGCTGAGACGTCCATGAGACGAGACGAGAGACGATCACACACCGCAACCAAGGAGCTGATCCCCACCCACATCCGCGCACGGCCCCGGGACGAAGCCCGGGTGAGAGGAGGTGGTGTCCCCTGCAGGCGTACACCGTCGAGCAAGTGGCCGAGATCCTCAGCATCGGACGGGACAAGGTCTATTTCCTGATCCGCACCGGCCAACTCCGCAGCATCAAAATCGGCAAGCTGCGCCGCATCACTGACCGGCACCTCGCCGAGTTCGTCACCTCCCTGGAAGAGCCCTCCCTCGAAGAGGCCAAGCGCTGACACCCACACGGGAGGCCCGTCCGGACACCTCGCTCCGCAGAACGGGCCTCCCAACCTAGGGACGTCTTGGGACGTCTTGAGTTATGGTCGGTGGTGACCTCGACCGATACGAGGAGGGATCCGTTGGCAAAGATCCTGGTCGGCAAGTACGAGGGATCGATCTACGAGGAGGGCGACGGGTACACCGGCGCGCTCTCGCTCGGGTTCGGCCCGGACGGCAAGCGCAAGCGGCTCAAGAGGAAGGGGCGCACCAAGACAGAGGTCAAGGACAAGCTCAAAGAGGCCGTCGAAGAGCTGAGCAAGGGCGTCAAGACGGACCGCAACTACTACGTCCGGGACGCGGTGGAGGAGTTCCTCGCCGCGTTCGCCAAGTCCGGCAAGTCGCCGAAGACCAATGAGGTCTACCGGTCACTCGCCGATCACCAGCTCATCCCGTTCATCGGACGGACGCGCCTTAAGGAACTCACGGCCGACGACGTCGAGACGTGGCTCAACGGCAGAGCCGAGCACCTCACCTCGTCCTCGCTCGGCATCGTTCACAGCATCCTCAAGCGCTCGATCCGCAGAGCGGCGCGCCATGACCGCATCGGGCGGAACGTCACCGAACTGGTGGACACTCCGGACGGCAAGCCCGCCCGCAAGTCGCGCTCGCTCAGCCTCAAGCAAGCGAGCACGCTGCTCGAAGAGGCGAGCAAGCCAGTGCACCGGTTTGGCGCATACGTCGTCCTGGCGATCGTCTCAGGGCTTCGAACGGAGGAACTCCGCACCCTCAAGTGGAGCGACGTCGACCTGGACAAGGCAACCGTCTACGTCCTCCGAGCCGACCGCCACAAGGGCGAGACCAAGACGGCGCTCAGCCGTCGCGGACTCGGCATCGCAGACATGGGCGTGGACGTGCTCCGCAGCCACAAGACCAGGCAAGCGGCCGAGAAGCTCAAAGCCGGCGAGGAGTACCAGGACAACGATCTCGTGTTCTGCCACGAGGACGGGCGCCCCTACACGGCGCAACACGTCCGCCACCGGTTCCGCAAGGTGCTCACCGCGGCGGAGCTCAACCCCGCCGAGTGGTGCCCCCGCGAGCTACGGCACACCTTCGTGTCCCTCATGAGCGACCACGACGTCCCCATAGAGAAGATCAGCATCCTCGTGGGGCACTCCAGCACGAAGATCACCGAAACCGTCTACCGCCACCAACTCAAGCCCGAGATCCGCGACGGGGCTGAGCACATGAACGACATCTTCACCCGCAACACCAAGTCCGCGTAGGGACGAGCGTGCTCCCGACCTGGCTCCCCAAGGCACCGGACGAAAAGGCGCCCCTCCCCTACCTGGATCAACGCAGAATCCAGGCTTGGGCCTCACTTAGGGAACCCCTGAGCCAGCCTTATTCGCGGCCCGTCCGGGGCTGGCTGAGGTGGTCTCGCTGAGGGGGGTTTACCTGCGGGAACGGGCGGTGGGCGTCGGAGGAGCCGTTCGGTGTGGGGGGTGTCGTCGGCTCGGCTTGGCTCTTTCTTGCTGTGGCGAGCCAAAAGAGACATGTGTTCGCTTTTGGGGCGGGTCGGCGCGGGATGTTGCTGGGGCGTGCCGGGAGCGGGGGCGCGGATCGTCGTCCTGGGCTCGTCGGTGTTGTGGTCCGGTGCCATTCGGGACGGCGGTGAGGGGTGACCTTCTCGGTGTCACATAGAAGAGACTTCGCAACTCTCTGCTCATCTTGCATGACTCTGGGTAACATGATGCTGTAAGTCCGCCGCCTCACTCGGGAGGTACAGATGCATGTAGGCAGGAAGCTCGGCGTGGTTCTGGTCGCCACGACGCTGGCCGGTGGCGCGCTGAGCGCCGGGGCGGTCGCCGGGGCCGCGCCGCCGCCGCGCCCGGAAGGGTCGGCCGCGGTTCAGGCCAGCCCTCCGCAGGAGGAGGAAGGGCACGGGCCGGGCGCCATCGAGGTCGGGCCGGAGGGCGCCGCCTTGGCGATGAACCGGCTCCTCGTCCGCGACGAGCAGCGCGTTCGGCTGTGCGACGGGGTCGTTCTCCCTGCGGACGGGCTCAACGTCCGCACGGGGCCGGGCCTCGGCTACACGAAGGTCGGGGTCCTGGCGAAGGACTCCAGGGTCCGGACGGACTGGGACAGCGTCCAGCGCAGGGACGGGTACCTATGGGTCCGGCTGAACGCCACCCACTGGATCGCCGACTACAAGCTCGGCGCTGACACCGGTGCGGTCGTCGGGAAGTGGTACGTCAAATACTCCAACTGCTGATCGCGCTCCCACCGGGCCGGCGTCCACCGGGCGCCGGCCCGGTCCGATCACGCTGGTAGCGTCCCCCGCATGGAGGAAGTGCCGTACACCGGTGGTGAGAAGGAAAGTCTGAAGGCCGCCCTCGATCGACATCGGGACGTGGTCCTGTGGAAGCTGAACGGCCTGGACGAGGAGCAGGCGCGTCGCCCCATGACGCCCTCCGGGACGAGCCTGCTCGGCCTCACCAAGCACCTGGCCGCCGTCGAGTACAACTGGTTCTGCGAGACGTTCGGGCGGGAGACCGAGCCGCTCCCGTTCAGGGACGACGACCCGGAGGCCGACCTCAGGATCGAGCCCGGCGAGACCATCGAGGGCATCGTCGCGTTCTACGGGCGGGCGCGCGCCGAAGCCGACAAGGTCATCGGAGAACTGGCCCTCGAGGACCGGGGCACCGCCTGGCACGGCGCGGCGGTGACCCTGCGGTGGGTCCTGATCCACATGGTCGAGGAGACGGCGCGGCATGCCGGGCACATGGACATCGTCCGTGAGCTCCTCGACGGCGCGACCGGGGACCACGTCCGCGAAGCCGGCTAGCTCGCGGACGCGACGGGGAGCGGCCGGAGAATCGCCTCGGCGTTCATGCCCGTCCCGGAGGGACGGCGTCGTCCGCGGCCGGAGCGAGGCCCGTCACCCGAAGCTTGTACGAGGTGGGCGCCGTGGGGACGTTGTCCCCCGCGACGAGGCCCGCGACGGCGATGAGGACGGCGACCACGAGGCCGACGACGCCGATGAGGGCGGCGGCGACGTAGTGGGGGCGGAGGCGTCTCATGGGGGTCACGTTAGGGGCGCCCCGCGCCGCCGCCGCCCTGGTTAAGGCGGGCTTAAGGCGGCGCTACGGCGGGCGCTAGGTGCGGGAGTGGCGGCGGCGGACGAGGCGGCGGGAGCGGCGGGCCGGGGGCAGCCACCTCGTGCGGAACCACATCTGCACCTGGGCTCCGCCGAGGACGCTGCGGTGGATGCGCAGGTAGCCGCCGGTCGACTCGGCGGCGCGGCGGGCGATGTCCAGGCCGAGGCCGGTGGAGCCGCCGCCGCTGCTGCCGCGTTTCAGCGCCGCGTCCGGGTCGGCGATGCCGGGGCCGCCGTCGGCGACGAGGATGCCGGTGACGCCCTGCCCCTGGTGGAGGGTGACGACGAAGCCGGTGCCCTCGGCCGTGTGCCGGAAGATGTTGCCGAGCAGCGCGTCCACGGCGGCGGCGAGCTCGGTGCCGGGGATCGGCAGCGGCGCCGGGCCCTCGGCGCCGATCAGCTCGCAGGAGCGTCCCTCGTCCTCGGCGAGGACGGACCAGAACGCGACCCGGTCGCGCAGCACCTTCGAGGCGTCGCAGCTGCCCCGGCCGGTGGGCCGCCGGACGGTCCGGATGATCTGGTCGACCTCGCGCTCGATCCGGTCGACCGCCTCACGGGTCTGCTCGGCGACGTGCCCGTCCCCGAGCGCCTCGACGTTGAGGCGGAGCGCGGCCAGGGGGGTGCGGAGCCGGTGCGACAGGTCGGCCGCCATCTCCCGCTCGGCCGACAGCAGCTGGACGACGTGGTCGGCCATCGCGTTGAACGCCAGGCCCGCCTCGACCAGCTCGGGCGGCCCGTCCGGCTCGATCCGCACCGACAGCTCCCCGTCGCCGAACGCGCCGGCGGCCTCGGCGAGGCGGCGGGTGGAGCGGATCATGCGCGCGCCCAGCCGGTCGGCGACGGCGACGGATCCGGCGACGAGCGCGGCGGCGACCGTGGTCATGACGAGCCACGCCTTCCACACCCCGCGCGACAGGTCATCGTCGGGCAGGAACACCTCCACGACGGCGGTGCGGCCCGCGTCCAGCGACACGGGCTGGAGCAGCGCGAACCCGCCGTCCACGCGGGCGGTGTAGGAGCGGCCGCGCCGCCCGGCCTCGGTGAGCTGCTCGGGACGGGCGCCCTCGTCCTCGCGGGGGTTCTTCGGGACGAGGCCGCCGTCCGGCATGTGCACGGTCATCCGCCCGGCGGCGCCCGCCTGGGTGCTGGCGACGGCGCGTTCGAGGGCGGCGGGGTCCTCGGTGACGACGAGGACGGGGCCGAGCGCGCTGGCCTGCCGCTCGGCGGTGGTCAGGGCGCGGTCGCGGGCGATCTCCCGGACGGTGAGGGCGAGCGGGATCAGGAACGCCAGCGCGACCATCGAGGTGACCGCCAGCGATACCAGGACGAGCGTCCGCCTCATGCGCGCGGGTCGGCCAGGCGTACTCCGACGCCGCGGACCGTGTGCAGGTAGCGGGGAGCGGCGGCGGTCTCGCCGAGCTTGCGGCGCAGCCAGGACAGGTGGACGTCGATGGTCTGGTCGTCGCCGTAGGCCTGCCGCCACACCTCGGCGAGCAGCTCGCGCCGCGCGACGACCCGTCCGGGACGGGCCGCGAGGTAGGCGAGCAGGTCGAACTCGCGGCGGGTCAGCTCCAGCGGCTCGCCGTCCAGCCGCGCCTCCCGGCGGTCGAGGTCGATGTGCAGGCCGCCCACGCTGAGCTCGGCGGTGGGCCCGGACCGCGCCGACCTGCGCAGCACCGCGGCGAGCCGGGCGCTGAGGTGCTCGATGGAGAACGGCTTGATGAGGTAGTCGTCGGCGCCGGCGTTCAGTAACCGGACGATCTCGGGCTCGTCGTCGCGTGCGGTAGCGATGATGACGGGCACGTCGGAGATGCCGCGCAGCATCTTCAGGACCTCGGCACCGTCCAGGTCGGGCAGGCCGAGGTCGAGCACGACGACGTCGGGCGGGGACTGCGTGACCTCGCGCAACGCGTCCATCGCGGTCCCGACGCTGCGCACGACGTGCGACCGGACGCTCAGCTCCCTGATCAAGGCGGTCCGGACGTTCGCGTCGTCCTCGACCACCAACACACTCGCCATGGCGGAACCGTATGCCACCATGTGCCCATGCGTCGCGCAATGTCGTATGTTGCCCCCTGGGCCGGGGTGACCGCGCTCGCGGTGGCGCTCTCCTGGCTCGGCGTGCGCGGCGTCGTGCGCAGCGCGGTGTCGGACCGGTCGGCGCCGCCGCCGATCGCCGGACCGGTGATCCACTCCAGCCCGTCCCAGCCCCCGGGGCCGACCACCATCGGGTCGCCCCCCGCGCGGTCGAGCCCGCCGACCGGTCAGGACAAGGGCCCCGAGCCGTCCAGGCCGCCGAAGGCGCCGCCCGCCAAGCCCGGCGGCGGCTCCTCCGCCGGGCCGACCGACCACGTGCGCAGCTACGCGACGCGCGGCGGGAGCGCCGCGATGTCGATCGAGAAGGACCGGGTGCGGCTGGTGTCGGCCACGCCGAACCCCGGCTACGAGACGCGCGTGACGCAGGCCGAGGGCTGGCTGCGGGTCGACTTCCTCTCCGACGAGCACACCTCGTCGGTCATCGCGTCCTGGTACGAGCATGCCCCGACGGTCAAGGTCTACGAGTACTGAGCGACAAACCACCGGATTGTCGACCGTTTCGCGGTGCGACGGTTTCGGCGGCGAATCCAGCGGGAAACAGTGGGTCAAATCGCTGGGACCGGCGGGGGCGGTCGGAAAGGTCAACGGCTCCCATGGTTCTGGATCCCGGAGAGGCCGGACGCGCCGGCGCCGCGGACGCCGAGGAGCGCCGCGCGCAGGTCCGCAAGGCCGCCGCCGCGAGCGTGATCGGCACCTCGATCGAGTGGTACGACTTCTTCCTCTACAACACCGCCGCGGCGATCGTCTTCAAGGACGTCTTCTTCCCCGAGTCGAGCGACTACGCGGGCACGCTGTCGGCGTTCGCGACGTACGCGGTGGGCTTCGCGGCCCGGCCGGTGGGCGCGGCGATCTTCGGGCACTGGGGCGACCGGCTCGGCCGGAAGGCGACGCTGATCGTCACGCTGGTGCTGATGGGCGTGTCGAGCGCGCTGATCGGCGTGCTGCCGGGCACCGAGACGATCGGCTGGGCCGCGCCCGTGCTGCTGGTGTTGCTGCGGATCCTGCAGGGCGTCGCGGTCGGCGGCGAGTGGAGCGGCTCGGTGCTGCTGTCGATGGAGTGGGGCGACCAGAAGCGGCGGGGCCTGATGGCGAGCCTGCCGCAGCTCGGCGTCCCGATCGGGCTCATCCTCGGCACCGGCATGATGACCGCCATCGCGCTGTCGGCGGACGAGGCGTTCAAGAGCTGGGCGTGGCGCGTCCCGTTCCTGTTCAGCCTGGTCCTCGTCGGGATCGGGCTGTGGGTGCGGATCCGGGTGATGGAGACGCCGCTGTTCGCCGAGGTCGTCAAGCGCGACGAGGTCGCCCGGGTGCCGGTCGTCGAGGTCGTCAAGCGGCACCCCAGGGAGATCATCCTGAGCGCGCTGCTGCGCTGCTCGGAGCAGATGCCGTTCTACCTGTTCACCTCGTTCGCGCTCACCTACGTGCACAAGCACCTCGGCATGGCGCAGGGGCTCGCGCTGAGCGCGGTGACGGCGGCGGCCGCGCTGGAGCTGGTCACGATCCCGGCCGCCGGGCACCTCGGCGACCGCATCGGCCCGCGACGGGTGTACGCGGTCGGCTCGATCTGCGTGGCCCTGTTCGCGTTCCCGTACTTCGCGCTCCTCAACACCGAGGTCGCGGCGCTCGTCGTCGTCGCGGTGGTGGTGGCGCAGATCCCGCACGCCGTGCAGTACGGGCCGCAGGCGTCGCTGATCGCCTCGACGTTCCCGACGCGGCTGCGCTACGGCGGGGCGGGCATCGGCTACCAGCTCGCCTCGGTGTTCGCGGGCGGCCCCGCGCCGCTGCTCGCGACGTGGCTGCTGCACGACTACGGCTGGCAGGCGATCTCGATCAGCATGATCGTGGCCTCGGTGCTGACCCTCGCCGCGCTCGCGCTGCTGCCCGCCCCGGCGGAGGAGCGCGCGCAGGTCAGTACTCCGACGTGACGAACCGCTGCGGCATGATGAACATCGCGGTGGCCTCCACGGTGACCCGCCCGTCCGGCGCGCTGATCGTCCCGGAGGCGTAGACCTTGCGCCCCTCCACGCGGCTCGCCTTCGCCTCCACCTGGAGCGGGACGCCGAGCGGGGTGGGACGCCGGTAGCGCGTCTCCAGGGTCGCGGTCATGCCGGGCGTGCCGGTGGCGGCCGCCGCCATGCCGAGCGCCTGGTCGAGCACCATCGCGGAGACGCCGCCGTGCACGTACGACGGCGGGCCCTCGTAGACGGCGCCGAGCGTGAACTCGCCCCTGACCACGCCGTCCGAGGTCACCTCCAGGCCGATCGGCGGCGCGAAGGGGTTGAGCGGCCCGGTGACGGGGTTGGCGATCTGGCGGTCCATGCGGCGCTCGCCGGGCGTGACGAACGGCGGGGCGCCGCGCCGCTCGGCGGTGAGCCGGGCGGTCAGCGCCGCGACCTCGTCCGCCACCGCGGCGGCCTCGGCGGCGTCGGCGCCGGTGAGGACGGTGGCCTCGGCCAGTTCGCGCACGCGGGCGGCCAGACCCGTCAGCGCCGCCGCCTCGTCGTCCTCCAGCACGGGCCGCTCCATCGGGATCGCGCTCAACTCCAGCCTCCTCGCGGGGCATGCCCCCATCGCCCCATGGGCCGAACGAAATTCTAGAATACGTCGGAGGGCGGTCCGGACGCCGGTCCCGCTCAGCGGTCGCCCGGTGGCCGCCGGGAGACGATCAGGAGCGCGACAGCGGCCCGGTGACCGTCCACTGCCGGCCGCTCGGCGACGTCCCGCTGTAGTGGAAGATCAGGCGGTCCCCGCCGGACCCGGGGGTCAGCGTGACGGTCCCGGTGTCCACGCACCGCTCCGCGCCGAACGTGATCCGCTCCTGGAACCGCAGCGTCTCGCCCGTCCGCCCGGCGAGGGTCTCGGTGCCCGCGCAGTTCTGCTCCGGGTAGGTGATCCGGCCCGCGCCGCCGCCCGCGGGCAGCACCAGTCTCGCCGGGAAGACCTTGCCGTCGTTCTGCGTCACCTGTCCCGTCCACGTCCCGGCGTACCGCGCCGGGACGCCGGTCTGCCGGGACTCCGCCGCGTCCGGGCCGGACGGCGCGGGCGGCGAGGTCGCCGGGGTGCTGGACGCGGTGGCGGGCAAGGGGCCGACCGCGCCCGGACCCGCCGGGTCCGCGCCGCCGCCCTCCCGTCCGGACATCGCGTACGCCGTCACCGCGACGGCCGCGGCGACCGCGACCACCGCCGCCGACACGGCGACCACGCCCGGGACGCCCCGCCGCGGCGGGTCGGTCCGCGCGGGCGGGGGCGGCATCAGCACCGTCGGCCCCCCGGCGGGCGCGTACGGCGCCGCCGGAGCGTGCGGAGCGGGCGGGACCGGGGCCTGGTGCTCGTCGCCGATCAGGGTCCGCAGAACCTGCGACGCCTCCGGACGCGTCGCCGGGTCCTTCGCCAGGCACCGGACGGCCAGGTCGCGCAGCGGGCCGGTCAGCTCGCCGAGGTCCGGCTCGCCGTGCAGGATCCGCCCGACGGTCGCGGTCATCGTCTCGCCCGCGAACGGCAGCCGCCCCGACGAGGCGAACACCATCGTCGCGGCCCACGCGAACACGTCGGCGGCGGGTCCGGCGCGCAGCCCCTCCAACTGCTCGGGGGCCATGAACGCCGGGGTGCCGATCGCTCCGCTGGAGGTGATGGTGGCGCCGTCCATTGCGCGGGCGATGCCGAAGTCGATGACGCGCGGCCCGTCCGGGCCGAGCAGCACGTTCCGCGGCTTGAAGTCGCGGTGCACGACGCCCGCCCGGTGGATCGCCACCAGCGCCGTGGCCGTCCCGACCGCGAGGCGCTCCAGCGCGCCGCGCGTGCGCGGCCCCTCGCTCATCACCACGTGGTGCAGGGACGGGCCGTCGACGAACTCGCTCACGATGTAGGGGCGGTCGCCCGCCACATCGGCGTCCAGGATCGCGGCCGTGCAGAACTCCGCGACCCGCTTGGCGGTCTCCAGCTCGCGCATGAACCGCGCACGCGCCTCGGACTCCTGACCGAAACCCGCGTTCAGCAGCTTCACCGCGACCCGCCCGTGGGGGCCGCCCTCGTCCTCGCCGAGGTAGACGACGCCCTGACCGCCCTCGCCGAGCCGGCCGGCCAGGTGGTAGCGGCCGAGCCGATCGGGGTCGCCCGGACGCAGGGTGCCCGCCGCCGACATGTGTGCCTCCCGACCCGGTGAGACCCGCGCCGGCGAGCCCGGTTCCTATAGATTCCTGCAGTATCCCGCAACGGGACGCCCGAAGAGGACATGAGGACGACACGTGACGGACCAGCCCCCGCCACCTTCCGATCAACCGCCGCCCGACCAGCCCCCGCCAGACCAGCCACCGCCTCCCCATCAGCCGCCGCCGTATCACGGCGCCTACGGCCAGCCACCGGGTCAGCCACCAGGCCCGCCCCCGGGTCAACCCCCGGGCCCGCCGCCGGGTCAGCCGCCGGGCCCGCCGTTCGGCCCGCCGTCCGCCGGTCCGTACGACCCGCGTTACGGGTACGGCCCTCCCGGCGTCCCCTACGGCCCGGGCATGCAGAACCCTGGCGAGGAGACGACATGGGCGATCTTCGCCTACGTCGGTAACATCCTGATCGGCTTCCTGCCGCCGCTGGTCATCTACCTGGTGAAGAAGAACACCTCGCCGTTCACCCGCTTTCACGCGGCGCAGTCGATGAACTACCAGCTCACCATGCTGATCCACCTCGTGGCCGTGGCGGCGGTCTGCGTCCCGCCGGCCATCCTGCTGGACGCGCCCGGGTTCCTCGCGCTGTTCATCCTCCCGTACCTGGAGCTGCTGATCGGCGGGTGGGTGTTCCTCATCCTCGGCGCGGTGAAGGCCGGCAAGGGCCAGTACTACCGGTTCCCGACCTTCTTCTGCTACCGCATGATCCGTTAGCGCCGAGGATCCGCCGGCTCACAGGTGGGAGCGGGCGTAGCCGTCCAGCACCGGCAGGACCGAGTCGCGGTCGCCCGCGGGCACCCGCAGCACGACCTCCTCGATCCCGAGCGAGGCGAAGTGGTCGAGCTTGCCGGGGGTGGGCAGCGTCCCGAAGGGGACCACGGGCACCATGGCGCGTCCCGCGTCCTCGCAGGCACGGCGCAGGGCGGGCAGGGCCTCCCGGACGCCCGCACCGCCGATCGGCATCCACCCGTCCCCGTACTCGGCGATGTGCGCGAACAGCGTCGGGCCGGGGGCGCCGCCGAGCAGCACGGGGACGCGGCGGGACGGCTTGGGCCACGCCCGGCTCGGCGCGAAGCCCGCGAACTCCCCCGCGAAGGAGGCCTCCTCGTCCGTCCAGAGGGCCCGCATGGCGAGGACGTGCTCGCGCGCCACGGCCCGCCGCCGCTTCCACGGGACGCCGTGGTCGGCGCCCTCCTCGGCGTTCCACCCGAAGCCGATGCCGAGCGCGACCCGTCCGGGCGCCAGCCGGTCGAGGGTGGCGACGGCCTTGGCGGTGACGATCGGCTCGCGCTGGGCGGGCAGCAGGACGCCGGTGCCGAGGACGATCCGCTCGGTCGTCACGGCCGCTGCCGCGAGCGACACGAGCGGGTCGAGCGTGCGGGCGTACTCCTCGGGCAGGGCCGCGTCGCCCGTCGGCGGCGGGGTGGCGCGGGACACGGGGATGTGGGTGTGCTCGGGCAGGTAGAGCGAGGCGAAGCCGCGCGCCTCCGCCTCCGCGGCCAGTTCGTGCGGCGCCATGGTCAGGTCGGTCGCGAACATCGTGATGCCGAGGCGCATGCCGTGTCCCTTCTCCGCGGGCTCCGCACCCTACCGACACGACCAAGCGATTGCTCGACCGGGCGGGTCAGCCGCCGAGGTCGCAGACGGCCGCGGTCGCGTCGTCGTGCACCTTGTTCCGGGGCCACCGGACGGCCCCTGGGTCGGTGCGCTCGACCTTCCGCGTCCGCTCGATCAACCCGGCGGGCCCCGGGTCCACGGCCAGCGCCGCCAGCCCGGCCCAGCCGGTGACGCCGAACAGGTCGGCGAGGCGCGTCGCCCCGTCGGTCAGCAGGAATGCGCGCCGCAGGTCGGCGGCCGGCACCGTGCCGGTGATCGCGGCGTCGGCCACGGCCGGGTCCGCGGCGGCGTAGTTCCGCCCGCCGGTGATCTCCCGCAGGCCGTCGCGGCCCTCCAGCAGGACGGTGGAGTCGGCCAGCACCAGGTAGTCGACCAGCCCGCCCCGCAGCCGCAGGGCGAGCACGGTCGCCGCCGGGGTCGTCGGAACCCGCAGGTCGCAGGTCGCCCGGTGCGCGGACGCCACGTCCGCGATCGCGCCGGCGAGCCGCGCGACCAGCGGCCGGGCCCCCGGCCGGTGCGCGCCCTCGGGCGGCCCCACCGGCGGGCCCGCCTGCGGACCGAGCCCCTCCAGCGTCCGCGCCAGAAGCCGGGTGCCGAGCGAGCGGGAGTACCAGGCGGTCCCGTGCGCGCAGCCGAGGTCGGTGCCGAGTGGCAGCCCGCACCCGTCGAGCACCACGACCGCCCCGGCGGCCGCCGCCACGAAGTCCTCATTGGGCCGCTCGGGGCTGCCCTGATCCGTCGCCCACTCCACCCGCATCCGTCCACGCCCTCCCGTCGACCGGCCCCCAGTATGGGCCGGACGGCGCGGGCTCCGCCCTCAGACGAGGACGGCGCGGTCGTCCACGCGCGCGACGGCGCGGACGGGGGCGCCGTCCGCGCCCACCAGGGCCAGTGGGAAGAGGGAGACCTCGATCGCGCAGCCCGCGGCCTGGGCCTCGGCGAGGCGTCCGAGACCGGTCAGGTTCTCGGCGATCACCGCCCCGGCGCCGCAGAGGACGCGGTGGGCGGCGAGCGAGAAGTCGTCCGAGCCGGGCGGCGGGGTCCGGTCCACGCTGAGCGCGTCGATGCCCACCGTCCTGACGCCCGCCGCCACGATGGCCTCCGCGGTCTCGGGCGCCGGATAGGGATGGGCGAGGTAGCCCTCGGTCCCCCAGTGCCCCGACCAGCCCGTCGCGATGAGCAGGACGTCGCCCGGCGCGAGACCCGGCGGGACGGCCTCCGGTGGTATCGGCGCGCGGGGCGGCAGGCCCCGGACGTCCATCACCACGGCCGGACCGGTGAAGCGCGTCAGCGGCAGCTCGTCCAGCCTCGGAAGCGTGTCGTCGATGTGGAAAGGGGCGTCCACGTGCGTTCCGGTCTGCGACCCCAGGTGCAGCCGCAGCACGTTCACCCCGGCCTCCGCGACCGTGAGGGCCGGGACGGCCTCCACCTCGGGGTCGCCCGGATAGACCGGCATGCCCGTGACGATCGGCACCGACAGGTCGAGCAGCTCAACGCCCATGAAACCGATTATCCCGGCCGCCGCCCCAGCCGATAGCGTTGCGACGTGTTGCCACATGTGACCGCCATCCGCTACGTGACGCCGCTCCGCGAGGGCGGATCGCTCCCGGGCGTCGTCGAGGCCGACGACCTCGGCACCTACGTGATGAAGTTCCACGGGGCCGGGCAGGGCCGCAAGGCGCTGATCGCCGAGGTGATCGCCGGTGAGCTGGCGCGCCGGCTCGGCCTGCGGGTGCCCGAGCAGGTGCTCATCGACCTGGACCCGGCGATCGGTCGACACGAGCCCGACCCCGACGTGCAGGACCTGCTGAAGGCCAGCCCCGGCTGGAACCTCGGCGTCGACTTCCTGCCCGGGTCGCTCGGCTTCGACCCGCTCGGCTGGAGCACCGACCCGGGCTTCGCCTCCCGGGTGCTGTGGTTCGACGCGTTCATCGGCAACGTCGACCGAAGCTGGCGCAACCCCAACATGCTCGTGTGGCACGGCGACGTGTGGCTCATCGACCACGGCGCGAGCCTCATCTTCCACCACGCGTGGTCCA
This sequence comes from Actinomadura sp. NPDC023710, assembly GCF_040639875.1. Taxonomy (NCBI): domain Bacteria; kingdom Bacillati; phylum Actinomycetota; class Actinomycetes; order Streptosporangiales; family Thermomonosporaceae; genus Actinomadura; species Actinomadura sp. NPDC023710. The sequence continues at coordinate 167,826 of NZ_JBFAGB010000005.1, read as the reverse complement.
ACGCCGCCCGGCTGTTCTCCGGCCCCTACGACGTGGACGACCACGTGCTGACCCCGTACGCGACCCGGCTGGAGGAGGCCGAGGCCGAGCTCGCCCCGAAGATCACCGAGGGGCTGCTGCGCGAGGTCGCCGGCCTCGTCCCGGACCGCTGGCTGGAGGGCGAGCCCGGCTTCGCCGACCCGCAGGCGCTCCGCGACGCCTACCTCGACATCCTGCTGCCGCGCGCCGGCAAGCCGCGCGAGTGGCTGCCCGACCTCGACGTCAGCGCCCACCGCCCGGACACCTCCGCGCGGCGCGGCCAGAACCGTCCCGGCTGGCTCGGGGGGACCTCGTGACCGCCGCCAGGACGACCAACATCAGGACGGCCGCCGAACCGGCGGTGTTCGAGTACGCCGCGCTGCGCGTCGTCCCGCGCGTCGAGCGCGGCGAGTCCATGAACGTCGGCGTGGTCGTGTACTGCCGCGCCCTCGACTACCTCGGATGCCGCACCCACCTGGACGAGCGGCGCCTGCTCGCCCTGGACGCCTCGCTCGACCTGGCGGGCGTCCGGTCCGCCCTCACCGCGGTGGACGCGGTGTGCTGCGGCGGCGAGCGCGCCGGCCAGGCGGCGCGGGAGGCCCCGGGCGCGCGGTTCCGGTGGCTGACCGCGCCGCGCAGCACGATCGTCCAGCCGGGCCCGGTGCACGCCGGGCTCACCGGGGACCCGGCCGCCGAACTCGACCGTCTCCTCGACCTGCTCGTGCGGTAGCGGCCGGGCGAGCGGACCGGGGGCCCGCCGCTCGGTTCCGCTCCCGGCTCAGGTCCACTCCCAGCGGATGCCGTGGTAGCCGGCGGCCATCCCGAACTCGATGAAGTGGACGCTCTGGTAGCTGGACAACCGCAGGTCGGCGGAGTCCTTCAGCGCGGTGTGCCCGTCGGGCCGCCACGTCCGGTAGCAGCGGGCGGGCAGCGCCGCCGGATGGAACCGGACCTCGATGAGGTACTCGTGCTGCGGGGTGCGGAAGCCCCGTCCCTCCTCGGTCACGGGCGGGCCGGTCTCCTCGAACCCGAAGCCGTACTCCAGCAGGTAGGTCTCGCCGCGCCCGAGCGCCCGGTCGAACAGCAGCTCGGCGGCGATGAGGCCGCTCGTCTCGTCCATCCGGACGCGGCCGAACCGGCAGCCGCGCACGGTGCGGGACGAGGGCAGCACGCCCTGCGGGTGGTGGTAGACGGCGATCCAGCGGTCCACGCCGCGCTGCTGGGCCTGGAACACCGCGCGGACGCGGACCTCGCGCAGTTCCCGGCGCCGCCCGATGAGGTACTGGTCGTGCAGGCTGAGCCCGGTCAGCTGCCGCTCGCCGCGGTCGCCGATCTCGTCCAGCAGGTCGCGGACGCCCGGCTCGGGGCACAGCTCCTCGACCGGCAGCCAGGGCCCCGCGGGACGGTCGGTGGTCGGCCTGAGCAGCGTCAGCAGGGAGTGCCGCGGCAGTTCGAGGATGGTCTCCAGGCCGCGGACGGCGCGCAGCGAGTCGGCGCGCTCGGGCCGGGTCCGGCCGCGCTGCCAGTAGCTCAGCGTGGACAGGCTGACCGCGATGCCCTGCTCCTCCAGCCGGCGCCGCAGGGAGTCCAGGCTCAGGCCGCGCGCCTGGATGGCGGCGTGCAGGGCGACGTTGAACGGCCCGTACTGGAGGACCTGGAGAAGATCGTCCTCTGCGACACTCTGCATGCTCGGCCTCCGGATCGGCTCCGGCCGGCCCCCGCAAAACGGCCTTGACTACCGCAATTGCAACTTCCGCGCTCACTGTAAGGCTCCGCGGCCCCGATGCCAACAGGCAAACTGTCACAACCGTCGGCCCTGGCCTCCGCGGCGTTGGAGGTGAGCCAGCTGCGGATGACGCCGTAGGAGGCGTCGCCGTCGGCGGCCTTGTAGAGGGCGGCGACGCCGGTGGCGTGCGGGGTGGCCATCGAGGTGCCGCTGATGGTGTTCGTCCCGCCGTTCAGCCAGGTCGAGGTGACGGACGACCCTGGCGCGTACAGGTCGACGCAGGATCCGTAGTTGCTGTAGGAGGCCCTCGCGTCGGTGATCGTGCTCGCCGCGACGGTGGTGGTGTTCGCCGCGCTCCCCGGCGAGTGGTCGCAGGCGTTGCGGGCGTCGTTGCCCGCGGCGGCGCCGTTGCCGCCTAGGGCGTCGTACACGTTGGACGCGCGGCCGCCGAACTGCGGATGCGCGGTGTCGATGCCCCACGACGGGGGGTTCTGCTGCGTGCTGTCGGCGTGGACGACCGCGTCCTGCTCGATGCGCGCGACGCCGGGGGCGCCGCGCAGCTAATGCCATTCCCACTCGATGCCCACTATTCCGCGACGGACGGTTCCGGCCGCGAGGTTCGCGCTCCCCGAAGTGCCGATCCACAACTCGCCGAGCCGCCGGCGCGGGGACGCGGAGCTCTCGGCCGTGAAGCCGTAGCAGCGGGCGGGCAGCCGGTCGCCGTCGAACTGGACGAGCGCCACGTAGTCGTGCACGGGATGCGAGAAGCGCCGGTCGTAGCCGTCAGGCGCGGGCGGCCCGATCGCGCCCAGTTCGTACTCGATGACCGCGGTGTCCCCCGTCGCCAGCACCCTGTCGAAGACCAGCTCGAACGCCACCAGCCCGCCCTCGGCGCGGATCCGGCCGGGGCGGCAGTACCGCACGTCCAGCAGCCCGGCCGGGTCGCCCACCGCGTCACTTTTCGCCACGGCGGCGTCCCCCTCCGCAGTGCCGGCCAGGTCGGCGTCGCCCGTCCGGTGGACGCAGACCACGCGGTCGATGTCGTCCCCGGCCGCCCGCAGGACGGTGCGCACCGACAGCGTCCAGGACCGGCGCGCCTCGTCCAGCCGGTAGACGTCGTGGACGCCGAGCCGTTCGAGGCGGTGGTCGCCCGAGCGGTCGAGCTGCCCGACGAGGCAGGCGTAGCGCTCAGGGTCGGGCCACAGGTCACGGACGCCGCGGCCCCGCTCAGTCCCGTTCGGCTGGCCGGCGCCGCCGCGCACGACCGCTCCCCGGACGGGCGCGGAGTTCGGCGCGGGGTCCTCCAGCAGCTCGACGAGGGCGCCGGACGGCACCTGCAGGATCTCCTCCAGCGCGGCGACGAGGGTGCGCGAGCGCGGCCGGCTGCGGCCGCGCTGCCAGTAGCTGAGGGTGGCCACGCTGACCGTGAGCCCGCGCCGGCCGAGCCGGTGGCGGATCCGCTCCAGGGTCAGCCCGCTCGCCTGGATCGCCTGCCGCAGTGCCCCGGCGAACTCCACGGCGGGATGGTACCCGGCCCAGAAGATCGATTCAGGTACCGGGATAGATCAGGCACGCAATGACAATTCAGAACAGAATCGACATGAAGGAGCCCAGTTCGGTGAACCCGACCCGGCGGTACGCCGCCCGCGCCCGGGTGTTGTAGTCATTGACGTACAGCGAGACGGTCGGCGCGATGCCGTGCAGCGCCTCCCGCACCACCGCGGACATCCCCGTCTCCGACCGGCCCTGCCCCCGCAGATCGGGGGGCACCCACACGCCCTGCACCTGGCAGGCCCGCGGGGTGACGGCGCCGACCTCGGCCTTGAACATGACGCGGCCGTCCTCGATCCGGGCGAAGGCGCGGCCGTCACGGATCAGTTCGGCGACGCGGGCCCGGTAGAGCACGCCTCCGTCGCCGGCGTTGGGCGACACCCCGACCTCTTCGGTGAACATTGCCACGCAGGCCGGGTAGACGATGTCGAAGTCCTCCATCCGGACCCGGCGCACGCCGGGGTCGGCGGGCACGTCGGGGACGCTGGAGGTCGCCATCACCGGCTGGGCGGCGCGGACGGCCCGGGGCGGCCCCCAGTACGGCGCGAGGATCTCCCACAGCTCCCCCACGGCGCCGACGGGCCCGACGATGGACGAGCAGCGCCGTCCCTGCGCCTGGGCCCGCTCCGCGAACGCCCGGACGGCCTCCGGCCCGGCCGCGACCGGGATGAGGTTGGCGCCCGAGTAGCACAGCGCGACGAGCCTGCCCTCACGCAGGTAGCCCCACATCTGGGCGCCGAGGCGGCGCGGATCGAGCCCCGCGGCGTGCACGCGGGAACTCACGAACACGTTGGACACCGGGTCGGCGTCCAGGATCGCGAGGGCTTCCGCACGGTACCGGTCGTCCAGCACGCGCACCGGCATCGAGCCCAGCATCCGCACGGCTACCGGCCCCCGGCCCTCACCACTGAAAGCTCCACGTGGCCAAGACTATGCCGTCCCGGCGCCGCGCACCTCCGCGGCCTCGGTCACGGCCCTGTCCCCGGAGGGGTCACCGGTGCGCGGCCGCCTGCTCCGCTCTGCCCGCCTTGGCCACGACCGGTTCGGGCCCGGCCGCGCACTTCTGGTCCGGTCCCGGCCGGCTCGCGGGCAGCCGCCCACCGCCGAGGTAGGCGGCGACGGCCCCGTCGACGCACCTGTCGCCGGACAGCGAGACGCCGTGGTTGCGCCCGTCGGCCTGGACGAGCAGCCTGGACGTCGGGAACCGGCGGTGCATCTCCAGCGCACCCGGATACGGGGTCGCGGCGTCCTCGGTGGCCTGCACCATCAGGATCGGCGGCAGCCCGGAGCCGCCCCCCACCCGCGGCGGCGGGCCGCCCGGCACTCCCCAGAAGGCGCAGGGCGCGTTGTACCAGGTGTTGCTCCAGGTCTCGAAACGGTAGCCGCGGCGGTAGAGGCGCTCGCTGTCGGCGTGCCAGCGTCGCCAGTCGCGCGGCCAGGCGGCGTCCCGGCACTGGACGGCGTTGTAGACCGTGTAGTTGTTCTGGTCGAGCCGTGACGGCGGCTGCCACACCTTGCGCAGCGGCCCCGGGTCGTGCCGGACGGCGTAGGCCGACAGGGCCCTCGCGTGCGCGGCCCAGTTGTAGTCGCCGTACCCGTCGGCAAGGAACGCCTCGTCGAGTTCGGAGGGCCCGATCCGCCCGTCGATCGGCTTGGCCTTGAGCGCGGCGCGCACCCTGGCGTAGGCGGCGGCCACCTTCCGGCCGGAGTCGCCGAGCCGGTAGGTCTTGTGGTGGCGGGCGATCCAGGCGAAGTACGCGTGGATGCGCTTCTCGAAGGCGACGTTCTGGTCGAGGTTGTCGTCGTACCAGACCCCGCTCGGCCGGACGACGCTGTCGAGCACCATGCGGCCGACCCGCTGCGGGTACATCGTGGCGTACACCGCGCCGAGGTACGTCCCGTACGAGTACCCGAAGAAGCTGATCTTCTGCTGGCCGAGGGCGGCGCGGACGGCGTCCATGTCGCGGGCCGAGTCGGCGGTGCCCATGTGCGGGAGGACCGCCCCGTACCGGCGGGCGCAGTCGCCGGCGTAGTGCCGTGCCCTGCCCTTCCACGCCTCCTCCTCCGCCGCGCTCGCGGGGACGGCGTCGGGGCGGGCGCGGCCGGGACTCTGGTAGCCGGGGTCGCAGATCAGCTCGGGCCTGCTGGCGCCGACGCCGCGCGGGTCGAAGCCGATCCAGTCGTAGGACGCGGCGACCTGCTTCGGCAGCGACCCCGCGAAGAAACCGGACAGGTCGCGCCCGTGCGCGCCGGGCCCGCCCCGGTTGAGCAGCACCGCGCCCTTGGACCTGGACGCCGTGTGCCGGGCGCGGGTCAGTTCGAGGGTGATCTGCCTGCCCGCCGGGTCGGCGTAGTCGAGCGGCACCCGGAGGGACGCGCACTGCAGGCCCTTGAGCCGGGTGCCCTCCACAGGATCCTTGGCGGGGCAGGACTTCCACGCGAGGCCGGCGGGCCTCGGTTCGGGGTGGAGGGCGGGGGCGGCGCCCGCGGGCGTCCCCAGTGCGGCCCCGGCGACGGCGAGCGTGACCGCGGCGGCCGCCGTCCCGGCGGCGGCCCTCTTTCCAGCGTCGTTCAGCACGTTCGCTTTCTACCGGCGGGACGGCCGGGAAACGCGTACCTCGGGGATCGCGCGATTCCGGCCCTAACCGGGACCAGTACCGAGAACCGCCCGCCCGCAAAGCGAAACGCGGTGTGCCCGGCCCGCCCCGCGAGGGGAGGGGACGGGCACACCGCGGAACGGCGTGCTACCCGCGTGCCGTACTAGCCACGTGTCACGGGCGCCCGACCGGGAGGTCCTTGCCCGCGGAGGCGCGCGCGGCCTTCGCGGTCACGGCCGTCGGGTCGGGGTCGTTCAGCTCCGGGACGGCCTTGCAGTAGGCGTCCGGGCCGCGGTGGCTCTGCGGCAGCGCCCCGGTGTCGAGGTACGCCGCGACCTTGTCGTCCAGGCACGTGTTGCCGTTGAGCGTGTTGGCGTGCGTCTTGCCGCCGACCTCGAACACCAGGCGCGAGGACGGGAAGACCTTGTGCATCTCCAGGCCGCCCGCGACCGGGGTCGCCGCGTCCTGGGTGGACTGCACGAGCAGCATGCCCGCCAGGCCCTTGGCGCCCTTCAGCTTGAACTCCGGCCCGCCCTGGAACGGCCAGAAGGCGACCGGGGCGTTGAACCAGACGTTGCTCCAGGTGTTGAACCTGTAGCCCTGCCGGTAGAGCTTCGCGGCGTCGTAGTGCCACTTGCTCCAGTTGCGCGGCCAGCGGGCGTCGGCGGCCTGGACGGCGTTGTAGACGGCGAAGCCGTTGTCGTCGCCGCCGGGGCTCATCCAGTCCAGGAGCCCGGAGGCGTCCTTGTCGTTGGCCCAAGCCGAGAGCGCCTGCGCGAAGGGGATGTAGTAGCCGGTGTTGTAGCCGGCGGACAGCACCGTGTCGTCCAGCTCGTCCGGCCCCATCTTGCCGCCGATCGGCGCCTTCTTCGCGGCTGCGCGGACGGCGTAGTACTTGGCCTCGACGGCCTTCTCGCTCTTGCCGAGGTGGTAGAGCGAGTCGTACTTGGCGATCCAGGCCCACCAGGCCTTCATGTTGTGCTCGAAGGCCTTGTCCTGCTCCAGCTGGGCGTCGTACCAGACCGTCTTCGGGTTGACGTTGCCGTCCAGCACCATCCGCTTCACGCGCTTGGGGAAGAGCGTGGCGTAGGTGGCGCCGAAGTAGGTGCCGTACGAGAACCCGTACCAGCTGATCTTGTCCTGGCCGAGCGCGGCGCGGATCGCGTCGACGTCGCGCGCGGCGTCGGTGGTGCGCATGTGCGGCAGCAGCCAGCCGAACTTCTTCGCGCAGTCCTGCGCGTACTTCTTCGACTTGGCGATCCAGGCCTTCTCCTCCTTGGCGGAGGAGGGGACGTAGTCCGGCCGGATCGGGTCGGAGAAGTTCGGGTCGCAGCTCAGCGCGGGCTTGCTGGAGCCGACGCCGCGCGGGTCGAAGCCGATGATGTCGTACTTGGCGGCGACGTCGGCGTGCCCGGTGCCGCCGATCCAGCGGGCGAGGGCGGGCGCGTACTCGATGCCGGTGCCGCCCGGGCCGCCCGGGTTCACGAACAGGGTGCCCTGGTAGTTCTTCTCGTCGGTGTGCCGGAAGCGCGACACCGCGATGGAGATCTTGCGGCCGTTGGGCCGGCCGTAGTCGAGCGGCACCTCGACCTGGGCGCACTGCGCCTTGTTCATCGGGTCACTGGGGCCGCTGACCTCGCACGCGCCCCAGTCGATGCCCTTGGCCGCGACCGTGGCGGCACCGGAGCCCCCGGTGTCCGCGTTCGCGGAGACGGCGTACCCTGCGCCCCCCGCCGCCACGACCGCAGCGGTCGCGACGAGAACGATCCTTTTCACTTGACCCCCTCAGATCGGCGACTCCGGGCCGGCGCCATGCCGGAGGGGGGTGTCGCCGATGCGTGGCTGTTGCGTACCGGCTGCGTTTCGCAACCCGTGTGTCGCTACCTGTGTGTCGCTACCTGTGTGCCGGCGGGTGCCGGACCCCGGGGAACGCTCCCCGGGGTCCGGACCGCATGGGCCGCGACCGGCGTCAGCGGATGACGTCGGCCTTGAGCTGCGCGGCCTTCTGCGAGCCGCTCAGCGTCCTGGCGGTCGCCGTCGACGGCGGCGTCGGGTCACCGAGCTGCGGGACGTGGACGGTGCTCTGCTCCGGACGCTCTCCCCGCAGGAAGTAGGCGTCGAAGTAGGCGTCCACCTGGGCGGAGCCGCGGTGCACGATGCAGTGCGTGCGGTCGCCGTCCTGGACGACCAGGCGCGAGCCCTTGAGCCTGCGGTGCATCTCCAGCGCGCCCGCGTACGGCGTGGCCGCGTCCGCGGTCGACTGGAACATGAGGATGTTGCGCGGCAGGTCACGGGTGTGGCCGATGTTCACCGGCTTGCCGGCCTTGGCGGGCCAGTACAGGCACGGGGCGTTGTACCAGGCGTTGGCCCAGGTCTCGAACGGGTGCTTCTTGTCGATCCGCTCGTTGTCGCGCTGCCACTTGTTCCAGCTCAGCGGCCACTGGACGTCGGTGCACTGCACGCCGAGGTAGACGGCGTACCCGTTGTCGTCGGAGCCGCCGGTCGTCGGCGCGCCGTAGGTCTGCGCGAACGTGGCGGTGTCTCCCGCCTTGTACGCCGACAGCGCGGCCGCGTACCCGTGCCAGACGGCCTGGCTGCGCCGGTACCCGGCGTTCAGGATCACGTCGGTCAGTTCGTCCGGCCCGACGGCGAGCGTCTGCCCGCTGTCGGGGTCGGTGTAGTAGAGCGGCTTGTTCTTGAGCTTCGCGCGCAGGTCGTAGAAGAAGCTCCGGACCTGCTTCTGCGTGGTGCCGAGGTGGTACACCGAGTCGTACTTGGCGACCCAGCCGAAGTAGTAGTCGATGTTGATGTCGAACTGGATGTCCTGGTTGAGGTTGGCCTCGTACCAGGCGTCGGAGGGACCGACGTTGCCGTCCAGCACCATCTTCCCGACGTTCTTGGGGTAGACGGTGGCGTAGGTGGAACCGAGGTAGGTGCCGTAGGAGGCGCCGTAGTAGTCGAGCTTCTTGTTGCCGAGCGCCCGCCGGATCGACTCGACGTCGTTGACCGAGTCGATCGTCTTGATGTGGTTGAGCAGGCCGGTCTTGTCGGCCTTGCCGCACGCCTCGGCGTAGCCCTTGGACAGCTTCAGCCACGTGTTGACCGACGCGCGGTCACCGGTGCCGTAGTCGGGGCGCGGGGCGTTGGTGTAGTTCGGGTCGCAGCTCAGGGCCGGGACGCTCATGCCGACGCCGCGCGGGTCGAAGCCGATGACGTTGTACGCCTCGCGCATCGGGGCGGAGTTCTGCGCGAACACCCGCGGCCCGAACAGCGCGCCGCCGCCGCCCGGTCCACCGGGGTTGACCACGATGTCGCCCTTGGCCGCACCGGAGCCGGTGTGCGGCGTCCTGGTGAGCTGGAGCGTGATCTTCTTGCCCTGCGGCTTGGCGTAGTCCATCGGCACCGACAGCTCGGCACACTGGACGATCTTGGAGACCGGGTACAGCGCGTCGTACAGGTCGTGCACCGTCTGGACGAAGTCCGCGGGGCAGGCGTGCCACTTGGCCGCCGAGGGGTTGAATCCTCCGGCCGTTCCGGCGGAGGGGCTCGCGGCCTGTGCGCTTGTGGCGCCGAGACCGGTGAGACCGAGCCCGGCCACCGCGGCCACGACAACGATCCTCTTCACATATCCCCCTATCGTGCCGACTCCGGTTGAGTCAGACATACGGGTAAATGAGTGAAGATTGTGGCGGTTCTGGCGTACGGCCCGACAGAGGCCCGTCAGAGTGGATGCGGAATCGTGACAAGATCAGCGGAACTCTGTGACAACTCCGGACGTTCCGGTCGCGGATGCCCAGCTCCGGGGCAGGTTCCGGGCACGCGAAAAGGCCCCGGGTCGCAAGACCCGGGGCCCTGAAGGCTTGCTACGGCGCCTGCCGCGGCGCGGGCGCCGGCCCGCGCGCGGGGGTCAGCCGACCACCACCTCGGCGCCCGGTCCGGAGACCGTGCCGTCCTCGGCGATCTCGATGCCCATCTCGTCGGCGATGCGCATCGCCTCCTCGATCAGGGTCTCGACGATCTGCGCCTCGGGGACGGTCTTGACGACCTCCCCCTTGACGAAGATCTGGCCCTTGCCGTTGCCCGACGCGACGCCGAGGTCGGCCTCGCGGGCCTCGCCGGGCCCGTTCACCACGCAGCCCATCACCGCGACGCGCAGCGGGACCGGGAAGCCCTTCAGCCCGGCGGTGACCTGCTCGGCCAGCGAGTACACGTCCACCTGCGCGCGGCCGCAGGAGGGACAGGAGACGATCTCCAGGCCGCGCTTGCGCAGCCCGAGCGACTCCAGGATCGCCGCGCCGACCTTGACCTCCTCGACCGGCGGCGCCGACAGCGACACCCGGATCGTGTCGCCGATGCCCTCCGCCAGCAGCGCGCCGAACGCGACGGCCGACTTGATCGTGCCCTGGAACGCCGGGCCGGCCTCGGTGACGCCGAGGTGCAGCGGGTAGTCGCAGGCCGCCGCCAGCTTCCGGTACGCCTCGATCATCACGACCGGGTCGTTGTGCTTGACCGAGATCTTGATGTCGCGGAAGTCGTGCTCCTCGAACAGCGAGCACTCCCACAGCGCCGACTCCACCAGCGCGTCGGGGGTGGCCCGGCCGTGCTTCTCCAGCAGGCGCTTGTCCAGGGAGCCGGCGTTCACCCCGATGCGGATCGGCACGCCCGCGTCCTTGGCGGCGCGAGCGATCTCGCCGATCCGGTCGTCGAACTTCTTGATGTTGCCCGGGTTGACACGGACGGCCGCGCAGCCGGCGTCGATCGCCGCGAAGACGTACTTGGGCTGGAAGTGGATGTCGGCGATGACGGGGATCGGCGACTTGCGCGCGATCGCCGGCAGCGCCTCGGCGTCGTCCTGCGACGGCACGGCGACGCGGACGATCTGGCATCCGGACGCGGTCAGTTCCGCGATCTGCTGGAGCGTGGCGTTCACGTCGGCGGTGAGGGTGGTGGTCATCGACTGCACCGACACGGGGGCGTCGCCGCCCACCGGGACGGCGCCGACCATGATCTGCCGGGATCTGCGGCGGGGCGCGATCGGACCCGGCGCCCCCTGCCCGTCGCCTTCGCCGCGAACGCTCGGTATACCCAGTGAAACGCTCATCCCTCTCCTCAATTTTCGGCCCCGTACAAAGCCTAGGTGCCCCGCGCGGCTGAGTTGACGGCACCCGGCTTCCACCAGTGTGACCATTTGAGCACACTCGGTAAACGTTTCACGTCATTCCGGTAGTCGCAGGGGGTTGAGCAGGTCGGCGAGGATCAGCAGCACCCCGAATCCCACCAGCAACAGGACGGCCAGGTATGTCAAGGGCATGAGCCGGGTCATGTCGACGGTGCCCGAATCCGGCCGTCCCCTGATCCGGTTGACGCCGGCCCGCGCCCGCTCGTAGGCGACGACCGCGAGGTGTCCGCCGTCCAGCGGGAGCAGGGGCAGCACGTTGAGCGCGCCGAGGAAGATGTTCACCGAGACGACGAGCGACAGGTAGAGGGCGAGCTTGTCGCGGGCGGAGCTCTGGGCGGAGAAGATCTGCCCGGACACCTCGGTCGCGCCGACCACACTGCCGACCTGGCCGCCGGGCGTGCTCCCCCGCTCGGGCGAGAACAGCTTCGGGACGGCGGAGGGCAGATCCGCCGCGGCCCGCCCGATGCCGGCGACGGTGCGGCCGATGCCCTGCCCGGCGAACACGGCCGCGTTGAGCGGCCCGGTCCGCTCGTACCCCGCGCCGACGACCTTCGCCGACATGCCGACGAACGGCCGCCCGTCCATGTCCGCGAGCGTGATCGGCAGCGTCACCGGCCCCGGCGCGCCCGGCCGCACGACCACCGCCGTCACCGTCTGGCCCGGCTTCGCCGCGTCGATCGCCCTGGTGAGCCCGGCCCAGTCGGAGACCGCGGTGCCGTTGAACGAGACGACGCGGTCGCCCGCGCGCAGCCCCGCCCGGGCGGCGGGGGACGGCGGCCGGTCCCCGCCGCAGCCGCTGGACATCGAGGCGGGCACGCAGGCCGTGACCTCGTCGACCGTGCTGGTCACCGTCCCGGACTCCCGCACGCCGATCGTCATGGCCATCACCATGAGCAGCAGGAACGCGAACACGAAGTTGGCGACCACCCCCGCGACGATGACGACCGCGCGGCGGCCGGCGGGCTGCCGGTAGAACGCGCGCGGGCGGTCGGCCGCGGGGATCTCCTCCAGCGGCGTGTAGCCGATGATCTTGACGAAACCGCCCAGCGGGATCGCCTTCACGCCGTACTCGGTCTCGCCCCGGCGGATGGACCACAGGGTCGGGCCGAAACCCACGAAGTACTGGGTGGCCTTCATCCCGAAGCGCTTGGCGGTGAGCAGGTGCCCGCCCTCATGGAGCATCACCGAGACCAGCAGTGCCACCACGAACGCCACCGCGCCGAGGAAGAAGGCCATCGGGTCCCCTCCGGGGTTCCTCCCGAGGCGGGTCCCCGGGTCAGGCGGTTGCGGTCAGTTCCCTGGCCCGGGTCCGCGCCCAGGTGTCCGCCGCGAGGACGTCGTCGAGCGTCAGGCCTCCGGTGGTGCCCGAACCGTGCTCCTCCATTACCCGCGCGACAGTGTCGACTATCCCGAGGAACGGGAGGCGTTCCGCGCGGAAGGCGTCCACGCACTCCTCGTTGGCGGCGTTGTAGACGGCGGGGACCGTCCCGCCCAGCTCGCCGGCGCGGCGCGCCAGCGCGACGGCGGGGAACGCCTCGTCGTCCAGGGGGAACAGCTCCCAGGTGTGCGCCCTGGTCCAGTCGACGCCGGGCGCGGCGTCCGGCACCCGGTCGGGCCAGTCGATGCCGAGCGCGATCGGCAGCCGCATGTCGGGCGGGCTCGCCTGCGCCAGCGTGGAGCCGTCGGTGAACTCGACCATCGAGTGGATGACCGACTGCGGATGCACCATGACCTCGATGCGGTCCATCGGGACGTCGAAGAGCAGGTGCGCCTCGATGACCTCCAGGCCCTTGTTGACCAGGGTCGCGGAGTTGATCGTGATGACCGGGCCCATGTCCCAGGTCGGGTGGTTCAGCGCCTGCTCGGGGGTGACGTCCGCCAGTTCGTCGCGGCCGCGCCCCCGGAAGGGCCCGCCGCTCGCCGTGAGCACGAGCCGCCGCACCTCCTCGGCCCGCCCGCCGCGCAGGCACTGGGCGAGCGCGGAGTGCTCGGAGTCGACGGGGACGATCTGCCCTGGGCGCGCCCGCTCCTTGACGAGGGGGCCGCCGACGATGAGCGACTCCTTGTTGGCGAGGGCGAGGGTGCGCCCCGCGTCCAGTGCGGCCAGCGTCGAGGCGAGGCCGAGGGCGCCGGTCACCCCGTTCAGCACCACCTCGCACGGCCAGGCGGCGACCTCGGCGACCGCGTCCGGACCTGCCACGATCTTGGGGATGGAGTAGTCCCCGGTGGCGTAGCCGCGCCGCTTGGCCTCGGCGTAGAAGGCGAGCTGGAGCTCCTGCGCGGCGGACGCCCTGGCCACCGCGACGACCTCGGGACGGAACTCCAGCGCCTGCTCGGCCAGCAGGTCGACCCGCCCGCCGCCGGCCGCCAGCCCGGTCACCCGGAACCGGCCGGGGTTGCGGCGGATCACGTCCAGGGCCTGGGTGCCGATGGAACCGGTGGAGCCGAGGACGACCAGCTCGCGGGCGGCCCCGTCGGGGCTCGAAGGAGACATCACGCGTCCATTGTCGGGCATCGGCCGCCCCGGGATCGCGCGGACGCCGCTCGCCCCGCCGCCGTGCCGGCCCCGCCCCGCGTGTCAGCCCTGGCCCTCGTCGTAGGCGCTCCGCGCCCGCCCGACCTTCTCCAGGTTCTCGGCGGACCACTCCGCGAGCGCCGCGAACAGCGGCGCGAGGCTGCGGCCCAGCTCGCTGATCTCGTACTCGACGCGCGGCGGCACCTCCGGATGGTACGTGCGGATCACGAGCCCGTCGCGCTCCATCTGGCGCAGGCGCTGGGTCAGCACCTTCGGCGTGATCGTGGCGATGCGGCGCTGCAGCTCCACGAACCGCTGCCGCCCGTACTCGTGCAGCGTCCAGAGGATCGGGGTCGTCCAGCGGCTGAACACGATGTCGACCACCGGGGCGATCGGGCAGGCCAGCTCGGCGTCGAGCGCCTCCTCGGTCGTGGCGTCCATCATTGCGGCCTCCCGGGTAGTCACTTTCTTCTAGGTACCTACTATACCGAGGATGCTAGCTTCACCGAGTCGCACCGCGACGGCACCGCCCTCGGGCGATGTCAGTGCAGCTCAGAAGGAGAAAGCAATGATCGTTGTCATGGGCGCCACGGGGAACGTCGGGCGGCCGCTCGTGCGGACACTGGCCGAGGCGGGCGAGCAGGTGACGGCGGTGTCGCGCACCGACCCCGGCGACCTGCCCGCAGGCGTCGCCCACCGTGCGGCCGACCTCGCCGAGCCGGAGACCCTCCGGCCCGTCCTGGACGGGGCGGACGCGCTCTTCCTGCTCGTCGCCGGGCACCTGCTCGGCTCGCCCGAGGACCTGGACCCGCGCGCCGTCCTGGACGTGGTGAAGTCCGCCGGCGTGGAGCGGGTCGTGCTGATGTCCTCGCAGGGCGCCGGCACGCGCCCGGCGGCGCACGGCCACAGCCACCTCAGGGCGTTCGAGGACGCCGTCCGGGAGTCGGGGGTCGGCTGGACGATCCTGCGTCCGGGCGGCTTCGACAGCAACGCGTTCGCGTGGGCGGAGCCGATCCGCGCCCACCGCGCGGCCGCCGCGCCGTTCGCCGACGTCGCGCTGCCGTTCGTCCATCCGTCCGACATCGCCGAGGTCGCGGCCGCGGTCCTGCGGGACAGCGGGCACGAGGACCGCGTCTACGAACTCACCGGGCCCGCCCCGGTGTCGCCGCGGGAACGGGCGCGGACGATCGGCGACGCGCTGGGCGTGCCGGTGGCGTTCGCCGAGCAGACCCGGGAGGAGGCCCGGGCGCAGATGACGGCGTTCATGCCCGCGCCGGTGGTCGACGGCACCCTCGACATCCTCGGCCGGCCGACCGAGGACGAACGCCGCGTCAGGCCCGACGTGGAGAAGGTGCTCGGACGCCCGGCCCGGTCCTTCGCGCAGTGGACCGAGGAGAATCTCGGGGCGTTCCGCTGAGTCAGCGGGAGAGCGGGAGCCGGAGCACGAGGCGGGCGCCGCGGGTGCCGTCGGCGACCTGCACGGTCCCGCCGTGGGCGAGGGCGATCTCCCGCGCGATCGGAAGGCCGAGACCGCTGCCGCCCTTCTCGCGGCTGCGGGCCGGGTCCAGGCGGGTGAAGCGCTCGAAGACGCGGTCCCGGTCGGCGAACGGGATGCCGGGGCCGTCGTCGTGCACCTCGACGACGGCCTTGTCTCCGTCCGCGCGCGCCTCGATCTCGATCTGCGCGGCGCCGTAGCGCTCGGCGTTGGCGAGCAGGTTGCGCACGGCGCGGCCGAGCTGCTGCCGGTCGCCGCCGACGATGAGGCCCGGCTCGACCTTCACCGCCGTCGGGACCGGCGAGGTGCGCAGCGCGGCCTCCGCCTCCACCAGCGCCCCGAGGTCGATGGGCTCGCGGGCGGGGATGTCGCCGGAGTCGATGCGGGCGAGGACGAGGAGGTCCTCGACGATCCGGTGCAGCCGGTCGATGTCGACCAGCGAGTGGCGCAGGGGCTCCACGGCGTCGCCGTCGTCGGGGGCGGCGAGGGCCAGCTCGATGCGGGCGCGCAGCCCGGCGATCGGCGTGCGCAGCTCGTGCGAGGCGTCGGAGACGAACGCGCGCCGCTGCAGGATCGCGCGCTCCAGCCGGGCGAGCAGCTCGTTGACGCGCTCGGCCAGCCGCTCCGCCTCGTCGCCCGTGGGCGGGACGGCGACGCGGCCGGCCCCGTCGTCATCGGCGAGCCCCTCCAGTTCCCGCCTGAGCCGTTCCACCGGTCGGAGCGACCCGCGCGCGGAGCGCGCCACCCCCCACCGGGCCGACGCCACGGCCACCGCCGCGAGCGCGGCCATGACGGCCGCGAGCGCCCAGGGACGCCCCACATCGGCGAGCATGTAGAGGACCGCGGCCGCCACGGCCACCGCGGCCACCATCAGGGAGCCGAGGGCGGTGGCCGTCGCCGACGTCACACGCGCCCGCAGACGGCGGGGCCTGTGCGGCCGGACTCGCCGATCTTCGACGTTCCTGGCCGACATGCTTCCTTTGTACGTAAGCACCCCCCAAAGGAGGGCAAAGCGCCCAGCCTGTGACCGCATAGCCTGGTCCGCGGCGCCGCGGACCGCCGTGCACATCCCGCCGCGCCTAGCGCGACGGTCCCTGAACCGCGGGGCGACACGGGAGGCTTTGCCGCCCTTTTCACCTTCCGTAGCGGCAACAACACGCTTCCCCGCTTATAAAGGAGGACGTGAAGGCGACTCCCACCGGGGGGATGGAGACATGGGCCAGACGGGCGAGCCGGTCGTCGATCCGCGAGGGTTGAGCACGGCCCAGCGTCTGGGCGACGCGTGCGTCGTCTGCCGCAAGAGATGGCCCCGGCCGCGCGTCCGCGTCGGCCGCCTGCCGGACTCGTCCGGGGTGTTCGCGTGCGACGACTGCGCACCCGCCCCGCCGGTACCCCGCGCACGGCGGGGCCCCCGGGAGCCGTTCACGGGCGCCGGATCGGCGGCGGGAAAGCCGCCACCGGCGCGGACGGCGGCGGGCGCCGCCGTCATGGAGGTCTCTCCAGGGAGAGGGTGACCCGGGCGTTTCGGGGGGAAGCCCGGGACCACCCGTCAGGCGCGCCCGGCTGGGGGCGGTCGGGCGCGCCGGAGAGACTCTCGCGCGGTGCCTCAGGCCTTGGTGGCCTGGATCCAGGTCCGCGTCCACTCGGCGTAGTCGGTGCAGTCCTTCTCGCCCGAATCGCCGCCGCACGCCTTCGACGGCTCGTGCGCGAAGACGATCTTGTTGAGGTAGCCGCGGTCACCGACGTGGTAGGCGGCGCAGAAGCCGGTCTTGAGGCGGTCGCCCGAGCACGCCTGCGGGTTGGCGGGCGCGACCCCCGTCCACTCGGCGACCTGCTGCTGGACGTCCGGCGAGGCCGTCCACTGGAGCCACTGGTACATGCAGTTGGGGTGCTGGACGCGGGCGCCGATCATCCACGCGTCCATCCATCCGGTCGCGCCCTCGGACGGGATGACGCCCTGGACGGGCCGCGACGCGCGGTTCAGCACGTCCGCGTGGTAGGGCCACGCCTGGCCGAGCACGGCCCGGCCCCCGGCGAACGCGCTGACGGCGTCGGCCGGAAGGTCCCAGTACTCCCCCACGTACGGGCGCTGCCGGGCCAGGACCCGCCCGGCGGCGGCGAGCTGCGCCGGCGTCAGCGAGTAGGGGTCGCGGATCTTCAGCTTGCGCTGACGGCCCTTGAGGTAGAGCGCGGCCTCGGCGATCGCGAGCGGGCTGTCCCGCATGACGATCTTTCCGGCGTAGCGGCGGGCCTGGCCGGGATCGAACAGCGCGGCCCAGCCCGCCGGCGGCGGGACGGCCCGGGTGTCGTACATCAGCAGGTTGGAACCCCAGACGTACGGCAGGCCGTAGTGCTTGCCGTCGCGTTCCAGGAGCTTGCGCAGCTTCGGTTCGAGCTTCTTGTAGCCGTCCACGAGGTCGGGGTTGATCGGGACGACCTGGTTCTCCTCCACCAGCCTCCCGGCGACCTCCGGCGGCGCGGCGACTCCGTCGTAGCGGCGGTCCTTGTCGCGCATGAGGTCGGCCATCTCCTCGGGCGTCTTGACGACCTTCATACCGATCTTGCAGCCGGTGCGCTCCTGGAAGGGCGTGACCCAGTCCACGCGCGGGTCGGTGCCGCCGCTCTCCACCGAACCGGGCAGCGTGAGGAGGTTCAGCGTCCCCTCGCCGGGGCCGAGGGTGCTCATCACCTTGGCGACGCCCACGGGCTTGTCGTCCCCGCCGCTGCACGCGCCGAGCGCCGCGGCGCCGAGTGCGGCTGCCGCCGCCAGGGCCGTCGCCGCCTTGACCCGTGCCGTGGCCCTGCGCCGCATGTCGCTCCCGATCCGTGCCAGGGCCCTCCCCCTCGCGAACGGCCCGTCGGCGCAGCGTAGCGTCTCCGCGCCGGCCGGACGCACCGGCCCCGGACGCGGTCGGCGGGTGCCGGGCACCTCCGGCCGCCATTGCGCGGTTCGCGGCGGGCGCGGACGATGTGATCGCAGGTTTCACGGAACTTTCCCGCCGTCCTGGGGTCGCCCAGCCCGAATTACCAATGATCGCGACTCGTCTGTTTCCTTGCGGACTATCCCAAAGGTGACGGGAGCATGACCATTACCGCGCCCTTTGATGCGGATTTTGGCCGAGCCGCTGGAAGGGAGGCCGCCGGGGCCCCGGAAGGACGGTGGGTGCTGGCGTCCGCGCCATACACGGAGGTTGCTGGAGAGGATATGGCGCGGGCTCGCGTCCTGCCCGGGGCCGCGGCGGCACCGGTGAGCGTGGCGGGGGTGGGGAACAGCGGATCACCGTGCGGTGCCGCCCGGCCACGCGATCACCGGTACCCGGCCTGACGGCGGCGGTGTGACGCCCTCGAGACGGAGGAGGTTCGAGGGACGCCGCACGTCCTGCCGGGTGTCGCGGGACGGCCGGGAGCGGACGCCCGGAGGCGCCGGCCCGCCGGCCGGGCGCCGCGCCGGCGCGGCACCCGAGACCACCTCGATCCGCGCGATGAGCCGCTGCGGAGTGTCGGCCTCGAGGAAGTCCCCGACGTCGCGGTCCTTGGGCGGCAGCGCCCACCAATGGCCGGTGAACAGGCCGAACCAAATGGTCCAGCCCGGGAATCGCCTTCCGAGCGCGTCCACTTCGGCGGCGTGGTCGCCTGCGGTCATAGCGCGGCTCTCCTGCACATCCGGCTTCACCGGCCCGCGGTCCGATGACCACGGGCTTCTGACTGCCGACCCTGACTTTTGAATTCGCCTCAATTAAGGGAGACAGTCAGATTGTGTCGCCGGACACAGACCCAGTCAATGGGGTGGTGCCATTATTCACCCGGCCGCGCCGGACGAAAATTGACAACGGAAAAACGCACTCGGTAGGTAATTTATCGCGGGTCCTCAGCCGCTGGTGGGGAAGCCGAGGTTCACCCCGCCGTGGGACGGGTCGAGCCAGCGCGCCGTGACGGCCTTCGTCCGGGTGTAGAAGTGGACGCCCTCCATGCCGTGCGCGTGGCTGTCGCCGAACAGCGAGTCCTTCCAGCCGCCGAACGAGTAGTAGGCCATCGGCACCGGGATCGGCACGTTCACGCCCACCATGCCGACCTCCACCTCGTTCTGGAAGCGGCGCGCCGCCCCGCCGTCGTTGGTGAAGATCGCGGTCCCGTTGCCGTACGGGTTGGCGGAGATCAGCTCCATGGCCGCGTCGTAGGACCCGGCCCGCACGACCGACAGCACCGGGCCGAAGATCTCGTCCCGGTAGGCGTCCATGTCCGGGATGACGTGGTCCAGGACGGCCGGGCCGAGCCAGAACCCGTCGCCGGCGCCGCCCAGCACGTCCGGGTCGCGCCCGTCGACGGCGAGCGTGGCGCCCTGCGCGACGGCGCCGTCCAGGTAGGAGGCCACCTTGTCCCGGTGCGCCCGCGTGACGAGCGGCCCCATCTGCGACTCGGGGTGGTCGCCCGGCCCCACCCTCAGCCCGGCGACGCGCTCCTCGATCTTGGCCGTCAGCTCGTCCCCGACGGGGTCCACGGCGACGACGACGGAGATCGCCATGCACCGCTCCCCCGCCGACCCGAAGCCGGCGGACACCGCGGCGTCCGCCGCGAGGTCGAGGTCGGCGTCCGGCAGCACGAGCATGTGGTTCTTGGCCCCGCCGAGCGCCTGCACCCGCTTGCCGTTCGCCGCCGCCGTCGCGTAGATGTACCGCGCGATCGGGGTGGAGCCGACGAAGCTGACCGCCTTGACGTCCGGATGGCGCAGCAGGCCGTCCACCGCCGCCTTGTCACCGTGGACGACGTTGAAGACGCCGTCCGGCAGCCCCGCCTCGGCCCACAGCTCGGCCAGCCGGACCGACGCCGAGGGGTCCTTCTCGGACGGCTTGAGCACGAACGAGTTCCCGCACGCGATCGCGACCGGGAACATCCACATCGGCACCATCGCCGGGAAGTTGAACGGGGTGATCCCGGCGGCCACGCCGACCGGCTGGAGGATCGAGTACGCGTCCACCCGCGAGGAGACGTTCTCGGAGAACCCGCCCTTGAGCAGGTGCGGGATGCCGCAGGCGAACTCGGCGACCTCCAGTCCGCGGGCGACCTCGCCCGCGGCGTCGGAGACCACCTTGCCGTGCTCGGAGGAGATCAGCCGGGCCAGCTCCCCGCGGTGCGCGTCCACCAGCTCGCGGAAGCGGAACAGCACCTTCGCGCGCTGCGAGAGCGAGGCGTCCCGCCAGCCGGGGAAGGCGGCCTTCGCGGCGGCCACGGCGGCGTCGACCTCACGCGGCCCGGCGAAGTCGACGGTCCCGGCCACGCGACCGGACGCGGGCTCGAAGATGTCGCCCCGCCGGTCGCTCTCCCCGCCGAACGGCTTTCCGCCGATCCAGTGCGTCACATGCTTGGTCATGCGTCCTCCCGGCGGGCGGACGGCCCGCGCCCTCCGGCGACGGCGGCCTCGTTCACGGCCTCCAGTGATGCGATCAGGATGCCGAGGCCCTCCTCGGCCTCGTCGTCGGTCAGGGTCAGCGGCGGCGCCATGCGCACCACGTTGCCGTACAGGCCGCCCTTGCCGACCAGCAGCCCCCGCTCGCGGGCCGCCTCCATCAGCGCGGCGGCGAGCGGCGGGCTCGGCTCGCCGGTCTCCGGGTCGGCCAGCTCGACCGCGAACATCAGCCCCTTGCCCCGCACGTCCGCGACGATCGGGAACCGGCCGGCCGCCGCCGACAGTCCCCCGATGATCGTCGCGCCCTGGCGCGCCGCGTTGGACCGCAGGTCGTGGGCGAGGAGGTGGTCGAGCGTGGCGTTGGCGGCGGCCATCGCCACCGGGTTGCCGCCGAACGTGGAGATGCCGACCGCGTGGAGGCCGTCCATGAGGTCGCCGCGCGCGACGACGCCGCCGACCGCGAAGCCGTTCCCGAGGCCCTTGGCGAAGGTGATCACGTCCGGGGTCACACCGTGATCGTCGATCCCCCAGAAGCCCTGGCCCGTCCGTCCCCACCCGGTCTGCACCTCGTCGGAGATGAACAGGATCCCGAACTCGTCGAGGACGCGCTTGTAGGCGGCGAACAGGCCGTCGGGCGGCATCGTGAAACCGCCGACGCCCTGGATCGGCTCGGCGATGAGCGCGGCGACGTCGCCGCCGGTCGCGGTGGCGAGCACGTGCCGCAGGTCCTGCGTGCACGCGTCGATGTACTGCTCGTCCGACATCCCGGCGAACTGCGGGAGCCGCCGGTCGGCGCCGTGCAGGAAGTGGACGTCCAGCGGGGAGTACGACAGGTTCGTCCAGCCGCGGTTCCCGGTGACGCCCGTGGTGGCGAACGACCGGCCGTGGTAGCTCTGCCGCATCGCGAGGACCTGGTCGCTGCGCCGCGCGTACGCGGCCAGCAGCAGCGCCGTCTCGTTGGCCTCCGTCCCGGAGTTGGTGAAGAACACCTTCGCGTCCGGGATGCCCGACAGCTGGGCGATCTTCTCGGCCAGCTCCACCTGCCCGCGCAGCAGATACGCGGTGGAGGTGTGCACGACGCCGGTGGCGAGCTGCCGCTCCACCGCGTCCCGGACCTCGGGCACGTCGTACCCGAGCATGTTCGTCAGGATGCCGATGAAGAAGTCGAGGTAGGAGTTGCCCTCCGCGTCGGTCACGCGGTTGCCCTTGCCGCCGACGATCTCGATGGGGTCCCGGTAGTTGAGCGCCATCCAGGACGGCATGACCGCCCGGTGGCGCCGGAGCAGGTTCGCGTGTTCCGACATGCCACAAGTCTCGTTTCCGCGGGCGGCCGCGACCACCCGCAGAGTGTCAGGACAGGGCACCTCCGCTTAACGGATTGCTGGCGGGCTGACAGCCTGTAACGACCTGATCAGTGCCGCTGACACCCTGTATGGATACCATCGCCGGTGATGCTGCCCACTGTCGACGACGTCCTCCAGCTCGACGCGGTACGCCGCGGCCAGCCGCACGTCGTCGCGGGCGCGGACCGCACCGCCAACCGGGTCCGCTGGGTGCACGTCGCCGAGGTCACCGACATCGCGCACCTGCTGCACGGCGGCGAGCTCGTCCTCACCACCGGCATCGCGCTGCCCGACGAGCCGGAGCGGCTGCGCGCCTACATCGCCGACCTCGCCGAGGTCGGCGTCAGCGGCCTGATGATCGAACTCGGCCGCCGCTACGCCAGCGTGCTGCCGCCCGCGCTGATCGCCGCGGCCGAGGAGTTCGGCCTGCCGGTGATCGTGCTGGCGCACGAGCCCGCGTTCGTCGACATCACCGAGTCGGTCCACGCCCGGATCGTCCAGGAGCAGTTCGCCGAGCTGCGCGCCTCCGAGCAGCTGCACGAGATCTTCACCCAGCTGTCGGTCGAGGGCGCCTCCACCGACGAGGTCGTCCGGCAGGTGGCGGCGCTCGGCGGGCATCCGGTGGTGCTGGAGAACCTCGCCCACCAGGTCCTCGCCGCGGACGCCGGCGGCGCCGACCCGGCCGAGCTGCTGTCGGCCTGGGAGACCCGCTCGCGGGCCGTCCGTCCCGGCCGCCGCACAGGCTACGACGAGGCGTCCGGCTGGCTGGTCACGATGGTCGGCGCGCGGGGCGAGGACTGGGGCCGGCTGATCGTCGACCTCGGCTCGCCGCCGTCCCCGCGTGAGACCGTGCTGATCGAGCGGGCCGCCACCACCCTCGCCCTCGGCCGGCTCCTCGACCGGCACGCCGAGAGCGTCGAGCGGCAGGCGCACGGGACGATCATCGCGCGCATCCTCGCGCACGCCTACTCCGACCCGCAGGAGGCGGCGGCCCGCGCCCGCGCCCTCGGTGTCCCGCTGTCCGGCCGCCGGCTGCTCGGCGCCGTGCTCCGGCACCGCGGTCCCGCCCTGTCCCGGTCCGCCCCGCCCGTCGGGGAGCTGTCGCAGCTCGCCGAGACGGCCGCGGCCGCCTGCAAGGACGCGCGCCTCGCCGCGCTCGTCGGCGTCCTGGACGAGGGCGGCCCGCACGCCCGCGTCGGCGTCCTGGCCTCCCTGCCCGCCCGCGCCGACGTGGAGACCGCGCTCACCGAGGTCGCCACCCGCATCCGCAAGCAGTCCGGCGACACCGTGATGGCGGCCGGCTCGGTGGTGGAGACGATCCGCGACGTCCGCCGCTCCTTCCTGGAGGCCGAGCAGGTCGCCGACGTCGCCGCGCGCGGCTCCGGGGCCCGCCTCTACTACCGCCTGCCCGACCTGCGCCTGCGCGGGCTGCTGCACCTCCTCCGCGACGACGCCCGCGTGCAGACCTTCGTCGAACGCGAACTCGGCCCGCTCCTGGAGTACGACGCCCAGCGCGGCAGCGACCTCACCCGCATCCTGGAGCTGTATCTCGAATCCGGGCGGAACAAGGCGGTCGCCGCCCAGCGGGCGCACCTGTCCCGGCCCGCCTTCTACGAGCGGCTTCGCCGCATCGAACGGGTCCTGGACGCCGACCTCGACGACGTGGAGTCGTGCGTGTCCTTCCACGTGGCGCTGCTGGCTCTGTCGTCCGTCCGCTGGGAACGTTCCTGACCGGTCCGGTGACCGGTGAAGGCCGTTCGCGGCGGGCCCTGCGCGCATACGCTTGACCCCATGGCGGACGCGGTACTGCATGTTCATCGGTACGGGGACCCGGCCGGAGCTCCGGTGGTCATGCTCCACGGGGTCACCGGGCACGGGGCGCGCTGGCGCCGGACCGCCGAGCGGTACCTGCTGGACCACTCCGTCCTCGCGCCCGACCTGCGCGGGCACGGGCGGTCGACGCACGAGCCGCCGTGGACCGTCGAACGGCATGTGGGCGACATCCTGGCGATGATGGACGCCGAGGGCGTCGAGCGGGCCGACCTCGTCGGGCACTCCTACGGCGGGATGATCGCGCTGCATCTGGCGCGGACCGCGCCGAGGCGGGTGCGGCGGCTCCTCCTGCTGGACCCGGCCATCGGGCTCGACCCGGCGACGGCGGCCCGGGAGGCGCGCGGCCACCTGGCGCCCGCGTCGTTCGGCGACGTCGCCGAGGCGCGGGCGGACCGGGCGGCGCACTGGCCGGCGTCTCCGCGGGACGCCGTGGACGAGGAGGTCGCCGAGCACCTGGAGCACGGCCCGGACGGGCGGCTGCGGTGGCGGTTCGAGCCTGCGGCCGTGGTGACCGCGTTCTCGGAGATGGCCCGCCCGCACCTGGCGCCGCCGGCGGACCTGCCCACCCACCTGGTCATCGCGACGGAGGCCGACTTCGTCCGCCCCGAGTTCGTGGTCGACCTGCGCGCCGCGCTCGGCCCCAGCCTCGTGATCAGCGAGATCGACGCCGGGCACATGCTCTACGTCGACCGGTTCGAGGAGACCGGGACGATGCTCGCCGCGTGGCTCAACGGAGGCGGCGCCGGCCGGTGAACGGCGGCAGGGTCAGCGGGGTGTGCAGGCCCGGCGGCGCCTCGGCCACGGCGGCGACGGCGCTGACCATGCGCAGCGCGGTCGACGTGGCCGGGTCGGCGGCGGCGGGCCCCGCGAGGTCCATCCGCCAGGGCGGCTCGCCGTCGATCTCGACGCGGTGGCCGCCGGTCTCCCCGGGCGGCGGCGCGGGCCAGTGGGGCGCGATGTCGGCGCGCAGCCGGGCGACGTGCTCGACGGTGATCACGGGACGGCCGCGCAGCAGTCCCGACACCTGGAACCGCAGGCCGGCCAGGGCCCCCTGGGCGACGCGGCCGATGTCCTCGGGCGCCGGGCACAGTTCGTAGGTCTCGGACACCTCGTCCAGCGGCACGGCCAGGTGCTCGGCGAGGAGACGCACGACCGGGCCCCACGCACGCCTCGGCGCGCCCGGCCGCACGATCTGCGGACGGTGCCCGAGAGGGCCGCCGAAGCCGAGCCTGGCGCCGGCCTCGGGGTCGTCCAGGCAGGTGAACCGGGTGACCTTGACGCCGTGCACGCGCCGGCAGCCGCCGCTCAGCAGGAGCGGGAGCACGTCGTTCACCAGGCCGGGCCCGAGGGTGAGGCAGGCGGCGCCGCCGGTCGCGCAGGCGGACCGGAGCCGGCGGACGAGGGCGCGGTCGGCGGAGGGCGGGTGCACCAGCGAGGGCAGGACGTCCGACACCACGCCCGTGCCCGACTCCAGGATGCGGCACAGCTCGCCCGCGACGTCCCGGGAGCGGGAGGCCGTGTGGCAGACGACATGGGGCCGCCGGGCCAGGAGCGGCGCCGGGTCCTCGGTGGCATGGATCCTGGCCGGGCGGCCGCCTCCGGCCAGTTCGGCGGCGTCGACGCCGGCGTGCCGGGGATCGACGGTGACGACCCCGGCGAGTTCGAGGTCCGGGTGCCCGAGCAGGGCTCCGAGCGACGACCTGCCGACGGGTCCGGTGCCCCACTGGCCGACGAGATAGGACATACCACCTCCTTTTGACCAAGCGCTCGGTCAACGCGGGCGCATTCTGGCATGCCCGTGCGACCAGAACGAGCCCCTCGCGGGACGTACATCCGTGCTGGCCGGGAAGGATGGTCTGGTGACACTTCGCGCGGGTGCGCGCACGTTCGGCGTGGAGGAGGAGCTGCTCCTGGTCGACCCGGAGACGGGCGTGCCCCAGGCCCTGTCCGGCTCCGTGATCCGTCACGCCCGGCGCCACGACGAGCTGTTCCTGACCGGCGGACGGCGCTCCAAGGCGCTGGAGACCGAGCTCCAGCGCGAGCAGCTGGAGACGGCCACCCCGGTCTGCGGCTCGCTTAACCAGCTGTCCGACCACGTCCGGTCGGCGCGGGTGGCGGCGGGCAAGTCGGCGGCCGGGGTGGGCGCCGCCGTCGCCGCCCTGGCGACGTCGCCGGTCAGCGTCCGCCCGTCGCTGACCCCGTCGCACCGCTACATGCGGATGTCCGACGCCTTCGGGCCCACCGCCGACGAGCAGCTCACCTGCGGCTGCCACGTGCACGTCGGCATCGACTCCCCGCAGGAGGGAGTCGCCGTCCTCGACCGGATCCGGCCGTGGCTGCCCCCGCTGCTCGCGCTCAGCGGGAACTCCCCGTTCTGGCAGGCCACCGACACGGGCTCCGACAGCTGGCGCCACCAGGTCTGGGGCCGCTGGCCCTCCAGCGGCCCGACCGAGCTGTTCGGCTCGGAGAGCGCCTACCGGACGGCGGTGGAGGCGCTGCTGGCGACCGGCGTCCTGGTGGACGAGGGCATGATCTACTTCGACGCCCGGCTGTCACGGCACTACCCGACCGTCGAGATCCGCGTCCCGGACGTGTGCCTGGACGCCGACGACGCCGTGCTGATGGGCGCGCTCGTGCGGGCGCTGGTCGACACCGCCGCCGACGCGTGGCGGCGGAGCGAGCCGCCCGACCCGGTGCGCACGGACCTGATGCGCCTGGCCATGTGGCGCGCCGGGCGCTCGGGCCTGCGCGGAGAACTCGTGCACCCGCGCACCCACACCGCCGCCCCCGCCCGCGAGGTCCTCACCGCGTTCGTCGAGCACCTGTCCCCCGCGCTCGATCGCGCCGGCGACCTCGACATCGTCACCAAGCTTCTGGGCGGCGTGCTGGAACGCGGGAACGGAGCCCGCTTCCAGCGCGCCGCCTACGCCCGCAACGGCGACATCAGGAGCGTGGTCACCGCCGCCGTCCAGCGGACGATGGCGGTCTGACCCGCCGATTCGCCCCGGGCCGCCACCGGGACCACGGCGGCGCGGTCCCGGTGGCGGGCGGTCAGTCCGTGCGGCGCCTCTGGAAGGGGAGGTAGCGGTCGGCGCGCCGGTGCCGGGCGAGCAGGCCGGTGGACTCGACCGCGAGGATGCGGTCGAAGCGGAAGGCGCGCACGCCGCGGCGCATGCGGCACCAGCCGACGAGGTACCAGTGGTCGCGGTGCACGAGGCAGGTGACCGGCTCGACCTCGCGGATCGTGACGTTGGCGCCGGCGTCGCCGTAGCAGAGCCGGACGACGCGGTGCTCGGTGATGGCGGCGGCGACCACGCGGGCGCGGTCGGAGGTGGAGACGTCCAGGGGCGTGGTGAGGGTGGCGAGCGTGGTGGTGACCACGTCGTCGTGCGGGGTGGCGTCGAGGAGGGTGTGCAGGGCGCGGCGCGCGGTGGTGGCCTGCGGGCCGGTGCCGAGGTGCGCGAGCGAGAGCGCGAGGGCGGCGATCTCCGCCGCCGTGAGCGCGGCCGGCGCGGTGTGCGCGGTCTGGGGGTGCGTCGCAACGTTCGCCATGGTTCGATCATACGTTCGAACACTGACATTTTGGAGGTCCGCGCGGGGGCGGACGGGCGTCGCGGCGCAGCCGGGGCCCGTCGGAGGCGGCGATCGGCCCCGCGCTTGAGAAGGCGGCCTCGCATGGTGAAAACTGGCCCCGGAAAACATGCTCTATTCGGGGGAATCAGGGGCGAACATGGGTCAAGTCGTGGACCGGCGTTGAGTGAGCCACGCCTGGACCGGCCTCCGATGAGCCGAGACGAGGCGGACAGAATGCTCGCGCGCCTCCAGGACGAGAGGGAGCGCATCGGCGCGGCCCTGCTGGAGCTGGAGGCCCACCAGGGCTACCAGCTGCTGGAGGGCGCGGCGCTGCGCGGCGCGACCCTGCGCGTGCAGTCCGACGTGCGGTCGTCGACGGCGTCCCTCTGGCTGCTGTTCGACCTGCACGGGCGCGTCCTGTCCGCCGCCGAGGAGCTGCGGGCCCGCCACGCCAGGCCCGGCCAGGCGCAGCTCGCCGAGCTCACCCGCCTCCTGGACGGACCGTCGGTGGAGCTGCCCGCCGGGGAGGTGCCGCTGGAGCGGCGGACGCTGCTGGCCGCCCCGTCCGGCGAGAGGCTGACGCTGCGGGCGGCGGTCGACCGGATGACGCCGCTCTACGAGGAGGTCGCGCGGGCGGTCGCCGCGCTCGACGCCGTCTGGTCGACGCTGCTGTCGCGGCTGGCCGAGGTCGAGGCCGAGCGGCGGGCGGCCGAGGAGCTGCTGGAGTCCGCCGGCGGCGCGGACCCCGCCCTCGAACGGCTCCGCGACGAACTGGAGACCGTCGCCGCGACCGTGCGCGCCGACCCGCTCGCGCTGGCGCGGGACGGCAGCGCCGACACCGCGCGGCTGGACGCGATCCGCTCCGGCCTCGCCGAGGTGCGCCGCGGCCTGGAGGAGGCGGAGCGGCTGCGCGAGGGGTTCGCCGCCCGCATCCGCGGCGTCTCCGCCGTCCTGGACCTGCTGCGCGAGGCCGAGGCGGAGGCGCGCGCCGCCCGGGACGAGGTCCTCGTCAAGATCACCGCGCCCGCGCTGCCGGACCTTCCCGACTCCTCCGCAGCCCTCGCCGACCGGCTCGCCGCCGTCACCCGGCCCCGGCCCGGCGCGGCCGCGCGGGACGGCGGCTGGCGCGAGACCGCGAAGCGGGTCGCCGACCTGGAGCACGCCGCCGACGCGGCGCTGGAGCGGGCACGTGAGACCACCGGCCTGATCCGGGGCCTGCTGGACCGGCGCGAGGAACTGCGCGGCCGCCTGCAGGCCTACCGGGTCAAGGCCTCGCGGCTCGGCCACGCCGAGGACGCCGAACTGGCCCGGTCCTACGAGCAGGCACGCGAGCTGCTGTGGACCTCCCCCTGCGATCTGCGGAAGGCCACCGTGGCCCTGACCGCGTACCAGCGGGCCGTCACCTCGCGGTCGAAGGGAGCGGATCGATGAGCCAGTGCGCGCAGCCGGGATGCGGAGGAACGATCGCGGACGGCTACTGCGACGTCTGCGGCAATCCCCCCGCGGCCGTCGCCCCCGCGGCGACCGCGGCGCCGAGCGTCCCCGCCCCGCGGCCGCCCGCCGAGCAGCCCGACCGATGCCACCAGGCCGGATGCACCGGCACGATCACGGACGGCTACTGCGACGTGTGCGGCTCGCCGCCCGCCTACACCGCCCGCGTCCAGGCGGCCGCGGGCGCCGGCGGCGCGGGCACGACCGGGGGCACGGGCACGGCGGGAAGCACGGCGACGTCGGGAAGCACGGCGACCGGCAGCACCCGGACGGGCAGCACCCGCACCGGGTCGGCCCGCTCCTCCGGCCGCCGCGGCATGCTCGGCGCCGGGCTCGTCGAGGTGCCGCGGGTCCCCTACCGGGACCCGTCCAGCGCGGTCATGAGCGACCCGGAGGTCGCGGAGGCCAAGCGGTACTGCAGCGGCTGCGGCGAGCCCGTCGGCCGGGGGCGCGGCGACCGCCCGGGACGCACGGAGGGCTTCTGCCCCAAGTGCGGCGCCCGGTTCTCCTTCACCCCGAAGCTCGGCCCGGGCGACCTCGTCGGCGGCCAGTACAGCGTTCTGGGCTGCCTCGCCCACGGCGGGCTCGGCTGGATCTACCTGGCCAAGGACAAGAACGTCAGCGACCGCTGGGTGGTCCTGAAGGGCCTGCTCGACAGCGGCGACGCCGACGCGATGGCCGCGGCGGCGGCCGAGCGCGCGTTCCTCGCGGAGGTCGAGCACCCCAACATCGTCAAGATCTACAACTTCGTCCAGCACGGCGGCGACGGCTACATCGTCATGGAGTACGTGGGCGGGGAGTCCCTCAAGGACATCCTGCTCCGGCAGCCGCTGCCGGCCGGCCAGAAGCACCTGCCGCTCGCGCAGGCCATCGCCTACGGGCTGGAGGTGCTGCGGGCGTTCGAGTACCTGCACGCGCAGGGCCTCGTCTACTGCGACTTCAAACCGGACAACGTGATCCAGTCCGAGGAGCAGCTCAGGCTGATCGACCTCGGCGGGGTGCGGCGGCTGGACGACCCGGACGGCGCGATCTACGGCACGGTCGGCTACCAGGCCCCCGAGATCGCCGACGCCGGTCCCTCGGTGACCTCGGACCTCTACACGGTCGGACGGGCGCTCGCCGTGCTGAGCTTCCCCTTCAAGGGCTACACCCGCGGGTTCGCCGACTCGCTGCCGCCGCGCGAGGAGATCCCCGTCCTCCAGCGGTACGAGTCCTACGACCGGCTGCTGCGCCGCGCGACGCACAAGGAGCCGACCGCGCGCTTCCAGGACGCGGCGGAGATGGCCGAGCAGCTCACCGGCGTGCTGCGCGAGGTGCTGGCGGCCGAGGACGGCGCCCCGCGTCCGGCGCCGTCGGGGCTGTTCGGACCGGAGCGGTTCACGACGCGGATGGCGGGCGAGGCGCGGGAGGAGGCGGCGCTGCCGCCCGTCCCGCCGCCGGTCGCCGCGGCGGCGCTGCCGGTTCCGCTGGTGGACGGCGCCGACCCCGCGGCGGCGTTCGTGTCCGGGCTCGGCGCGCTGGAGCCGGCGCAGGCCGCCGAGGCGGCGGCGAACGCGCCCGAGCGCACGCCCGAGGTCAGGCTGGCGCTCGCCCGCGCCAAGATCGAACTGGGCGCGGCGGAGGAGGCCGACGAACTGCTCGACGCGCTGGCCACCGACCGTCCCTCCGACTGGCGGGTCGGCTGGTACCGCGCGGTCGGGCTGCTCGCACAGGGCCGGGTGGACGCGGCCGCGCCGCTGTTCGACCGGCTGTACGGGCTGCTGCCCGGCGAGGCGGCCCCCAAGCTGGCCCTCGCCTGCTGCCGTGAGCCTTCGGCGCCGCACGACGCCGTCCGCCTGTACGAGACGGTGTGGCGCACCGACCAGAGCTACATCAACGCCGCCTTCGGCCTCGCCCGCGTGCACCTGGCGGCGGGCGACCGCCGCGCCGCCGTCGCCGCGCTCGACTCGGTACCGAAGATCTCCATCCGGTACGTGCCCGCGCAGGTCGCGGCCGTCGTGACGGCCGTGCGCGGCCGTCCCCCCGCCGAGCTGACGGCGGGCGAGCTGGTCGCCGCAGGCCACCGGCTCGCCGCCCTCGACCTGGACGCCGAGCGGCGCGACAGGCTCGCCGCCGAGGTGCTGGAGGCCGCGCTCGGCTGGATCCTGGCGGGTCCCGGCACGGCGCCCGGGACGCAGGGCGGCTCCCTGTTCGGCGCCGCGCTCGCCGAGGCCCCGCTGCGCCGCCTCCTGGAAGGGACATACCGGGAGCTGGCACGCCGCACCCGTGACAGGGACGAGTGCCGCCGGCTCGTCGACTCCGCCAACGCCGTACGCCCGAGGACGCTGCTGTGACCGACGACCACACCGGAGCCGACGACATCACCGGAACCGACGCCCCCCGAACCGACGCGACCGGAACCGGCACGGCCGGAACCGACCAGGGAAAGGCGGCCGAGCTCGCCTGCCCCTCCTGCGGCGCCGTGGTGTTCGCCGAAGAGATCTTCTGCGAGGAGTGCGGGCACCGGCTCGCCGACGGCCCGCCCGCCGAGTCCACCGGGCGTGACGGCGCCACGATCAGGCAGGAGTCCGCGCCGTCCGCCGGCCGGCCCCGGCGGGCTGACGGAGCGGGCCCGTGCCCCGGATGCGACGGGACGGCGATCGACGCCGACGGCTACTGCGAGACGTGCGGCCTGCGCCAGCCCGCCGAGCGCGACCACGTCGAGATCGAACTGCCGGGCGGATCCGGCGGCAACGGCACCCGCCCGGTCGTCGCCGCGGGCGCGAGCGACCGCGGCCGCCGCTACAGCCGCAACGAGGACGCGCTGGCCCTCGCCGCGCACCTGTCCGGGATCGCCGCCGTCGTGTCCGACGGCGTCGGATCCTCGCAGCGTCCCGACGAGGCGTCCCGCGCCGCGGCCGACACCGGCCTCGCCGAGCTGGTGGCGCGGCTCGACGCCGGCGAGGACGCCGAGGACGCCACCCGGCACGCGGCGCTCCGCGCGGCCGCCGCCGTCGCCGCGCTCGCCACCTCGCCGTCCGACGCACCGTCGTGCACCTACGTGTCCGCCGTGACGCGCGGCCCGGCGGTCACGGTCGGCTGGATCGGGGACAGCCGCGCCTACTGGCTGGCCGCGGACGGCCCCGCCGGGCCGGGCGAGGACGCCGCGCCGGGGCCCGCGCCCGACGAGATGGACGCGGCCGAGGTCAGCACCGGCGACATGGCCGAGCTCAGCGCGTCCCGCCGGCTCACCGAGGACGACTCGTGGGCCGCGTTCATGGTCGCCGAGGGGTCGCTGACCGAGGCGGAGGCGGAGGCCCACCCGAACGCGCACGTCATCACCGGGTGGCTGGGCGCCGACGCCGGGCAGGTCAGCCCGCACGTGGCGACGTTCCGGCCCGGCGGCCCCGGCACGCTGCTGGTGTGCAGCGACGGCCTGTGGAACTACTTCCCGGCCGCCGCCGACCTGGCGGCGCTGCTGGCCGGTCCCGGGGGCGGGGAGTCCCCCGGCCCGGCGGCCGACCCGCTCGGCACCGCGCGGACGCTGGTGAGCCGCGCGCTGGACGCCGGCGGCCGCGACAACATCACGGTCGCCGTGATCCCGGTCCCCTCCCCCGGCGGCTCCGGCGGCCGCGTCCACGAGAGCATCCCCCAGAGCACGGAGGAGCCCCGATGAGTGAGCCGCAGTTCACCATCTCCATCGACCAGAACAAGTACCTGCCCGAGGGCGGCCGCGAGGTGCACGCCATCGTGTCGGTCGAGGCGAGCGCCGCCGAGGGCGCGGCCGAGGGCGCCCCCGTCCCGTCCTCGACCCGGGCGTCCGAGGTCGTCATCATCGACACCTCCGGCTCGATGTCCTACCCCGGGACCAAGCTGCGCGCGGCGATCGCGGCCGCGCAGGTCGCGGTCGACACGCTGCGCGACGGCGTGGAGTTCGCGGTCGTCTCCGGCTCCAACGCGGCCAAGATGGTCTTCCCCCGGCACCAGGGGACGGTCCCGGCGACGCCGGACACCCGCGCGGAGGCCAAGCACGCGCTGAGCCGGCTGACGGCCGCCGGCGGCACCGCGATCGGATCCTGGCTGCGGCTGGCCGACGACCTCTTCGGCGGCCGCGACGGCATCCGGCACGCGATCCTGCTGACCGACGGCAAGAACCAGCACGAGACGGCGGAGGAGCTCGACGCGGCCCTGGCCCGCTGCGGCGGGCGGTTCGTCTGCGACTGCCGCGGCGTCGGCACCGACTGGGAGGTCGCCGAGCTGCGCAAGGTGGCGTCCGCGCTGCTCGGCAGCGTCGGCATGGTGGCCGACCCCGCCGGGCTGGTCGAGGACTTCCGCGCCATGACGGAGGCGGCGATGGGCAAGTCCGTCGCCGACGTCGCCCTGCGCGTGTGGACGCCGCAGACGGCGCGGCTGCGGTTCGTCAAGCAGGTCTCCCCGTCGGTGGAGGACCTCACCGGCAAGCGCGCGGAGTCGGCGCCGCAGGCGGGCGACTACCCGCTCGGGGCGTGGGGCGCCGAGAGCCGCGACTACCACATCTGCGTGGAGGTGCCGCCGGGCGAGATCGGCAAGGAGCTGCGCGCCGCGTGGGTGAAGCTCGTCGTGCCCGGCCCGCCGGGCGAGGAGGCGCGGGTCGTCGCGACCGCGAACGTCCTCGCCCAGTGGACCGACGACGAGGCGGAGTCCACCCGGATCAACCCGCGGGTGGCGGGCTACACCGGGCAGGCGGAGCTGGCCGCGGCGATCCAGGAGGGCCTGCAGGCCCGCAAGGACGGCGACCTCGACACCGCGACGGCGCGGCTCGGCCGGGCTGTGGTGCTCGCGGGCGAGGCGGGCAACGACGAGATCACCGCGATGCTCCGCAAGGTGGTGGACGTCGTGGACGAGGCGACCGGTACCGTCCGGTTGAAGCGCGACATCGCCAAGGCCGACGAGATGGAGCTCGACACGCGCTCCAGCAAGACGGTCCGGACCCGCAAGGACGAGACGGTGACCACCAGGAGGGGCGAGGGCTGAGCATGGCGAGTTGCCCCAGCGGACACACCTCGCACGCGCAGGACTACTGCGACGTCTGCGGCGAGCGCATCGAGGGCGCCCCTTCCGGCGCGGCCCCCGGCGCGTCCGGTCCGCGGTCGTCGCCGGGCGGGTCCGCGTGCCCCGACTGCGGTACGCCCGGCACCGACCGCTTCTGCGAGGCGTGCGGCTACGACTTCGCCATCGGGGGCGGCAAGCCCACGCCGGCGCCCGAGCCCGCGGTCGCGCCGGAGCCCGCGGTGCCCGTCCCGTCCGAGCCGGGCGCGACGCCGCGCGGGCCGTCCGATCTGCGGCGCCCGCCCGCGCCGCCCGTGCCCGCTCCCCCCGTTCCGGCCCCGCCGGTTCCGGCTCCGCCCGTGCCCGCTCCTCCCGTCCCGGCCCCGCCGGTCCCGGCCCCGCCCGTTCCGGCGCCGCCGGTGCCCGGGACGGTGTGGACGGCGGTCGTGCGCGCCGACCGCGAGTACTACAGCACGGTCATCGCCGAGGAGGGGCCCGACTCGGCGTCCCTGGCGTTCCCCCCGTACGCGCCCGAGCGGCGGGTCCCGCTCGCCGGGCAGCAGGTCCGCATCGGGCGGCGCAGCTCCTCGCAGCCGTCCCCGCCCGAGATCGACCTGCGCGAGCCGCCCGAGGACCCCGGCGTCTCCCACGTCCACGCGGTGCTGCTGGCGAAGCCCGACGGCACCTGGACGCTGGTCGACCCCGGCTCGACCAACCGCACCTGCGTGAACGGCTCCACCGACCCCATCCCGTACAACGTGGAGATCCCGGTCTCCGACGGCGACCGGATCCACGTGGGGGCCTGGACCACCATCACGCTCACCCGAGGCGAGGCGACATGACCGCCGTCCAGCAGTCCCCGCCGGCGGGCCGCCCGGCCCCCGCCGCGCAGGCTCCGCCGCCCACCCGCGGCGGGAGCGAGGCGCTGCTCCTGCCGAGCGACGGGACGCCGTCCGGTCCCGCGCGGCTGCTCCCCCGCACCGTCGCGGCCCGTGTCAGGACGCTCACCGTGCTGTCGCTCGTGCTGCTGGTGGCGCTGCTCGGCGTCGCCTGGGCGGCGATCGGGAACGCCCGCGAGGGGGTGCGGGTCATCGGGCACGACGCGGGCCCGCAGGTCGTCGCCACCGGCGACCTGTACTTCCAGCTCTCCGACATGGACGCGCAGCTCGCCGACGCACTGCTGATCGGCGACGCGGCGGGCGGCGGACGCGAGCAGGCGCTCGCCCGCTACGACCAGAACCGGCGCAAGGCCGGCGACGCGCTGCTGAAGGCCGCGAAGCTCGCCGACGAGACCACCGAGAACAACA
Source organism: Actinomadura sp. NPDC023710 (assembly GCF_040639875.1). Lineage (NCBI taxonomy): Bacteria > Bacillati > Actinomycetota > Actinomycetes > Streptosporangiales > Thermomonosporaceae > Actinomadura > Actinomadura sp. NPDC023710. Next base: position 132,787 of record NZ_JBFAGB010000005.1, on the reverse strand, counting down.
CGGCCCGGGACCTGCTGGACGCGCTGGCCCGCTACGAGCGCCTCGCCGGGCAGGCCCTGCTGCTGGACCGGCAGTCCCCGCACGCGTCCGGGCCGCCGGCCCAGAAGGTCGTCGACCTCTACCGGCAGGCGACCGACCTGATGAAGCTGGACCTGCTGCCGAAGGCCTACAACCTGACGCTCGACAACGGCACCCTCGTCCGGCACACCTACGAGGACAAGCGCTCGGCGGTCCTCCTCGGCCGCACGGGCCTCCTCGTCGCGGGCGTGGCGCTCCTGGCCGTCCTCCTCGGGTTCCAGCTCTTCCTGGCCCGGCGGTTCCGGCGGCTGCTGAACGTTCCGCTCGCGCTGGCGACGCTCGGCACGCTCGCCCTGGTCGCGGCCGGGTCCCTCATGCTCACCGGCCAGGCGAACCATCTGCGCCAGGCCAAGGAGGAGGGCTTCGACTCGATCCTGGGGCTCTCGCGGACGCGCGCCATCAGCAACAGCGCGAACGCCGACGAGACGCGGTTCCTGCTCGACCCCGGGCGGGCCGACGCCTATGAGCAGGTCTACCTGAGCAAGTCCCAGACCGTCCTGTACCTGAAGGCCGGCAACCTGACCCAGTACAACGCGGCCGTCCAGAAGGATCTGACCGTCGAGCCCGGCCGCGTGCGATTCCTCGGTTTCCTCGGCACCGAGGCCGACCGGCCGGTCCAGTCGGCCCGGCAGAAGGCGCAGCTGACGGACGTCATGAACAGGGTGCTCGCCGACTACCAGAAGGTCCAGGCCAACGACCGCCGGATGCGCGACCTGGTCGACCGGGATCGGCGCGACGAGGCGGTCGCCGCCCGCGGCGCCGCCGCCGCCGACTTCACCCGGTACGACCGCTCCCTGCAGGCGCTGGTCGCCATCCACCAGAAGGCGTTCGACGAGGCCGTGAAGGACGGGGACGGCGGCACGAGCGGCTGGTACGCCGTCCTGCCCGCGGCGGGCGTCGTCATCGCCGCGCTCGTCCTGGTCGGCGTCCGCCCCCGCCTGGCCGAGTACCGGTGGTCGAAGTGAGGGTGCGGCGCCTCGCGGCGGCGGTCCTCGCGGCGGCGGCCGTCCTCGGCGCGGGAACGGCGTGCGGGATCGCCGACGCCGGTGAGGACACCGTCGCCGGAAAGGACGCTCTCGTCATCGGCGTGAACGGCGACCAGCCGGGACTCGGCGAACGGCGCGCGGACGGCACTTTCACGGGATTCGACGTCGACATCGCGAAAGAGGTCGCCCGGCGGATGGGCGTGGGTCCCGGCGACGTGACGTTCAAGCGCGTGACGTCGGCGACCCGCGAGAAAATGCTCCAGGACGGGGACGTCGACCTCGTGGTGGCGAGCTATTCCATCACGCCGGAACGCAAGGTGAAGGTGTCGTTCGCGGGTCCCTACTATGTGGCCCACCAGGACATTCTCGTCCGCAGGTCCGAAGCCCGCGCCATCCGCGACATCGACGGCCTGAAAGGGCGGCGGCTCTGCCGCGTGCAGGGTTCGGTGTCGTTCCCGCGCGTCCACGACGAGCAGGGCGTGGCCGCGCTGCCGGTCGAGGCGAGCGGGTACGCCGGCTGCCTCACCGAACTCACCGAGGGGCGGCTCGACGCGGTCTCGACCGACGACCTGATCCTCGCGGGCCTCGCGGCGAAGGCGTCCGGGGGCGGCGGCGGTCTCACGCTGGTCAACGCCCCCTTCACCGACGAGCCCTACGGCGTCGGCATCCGCAAGGGCGACGTCGACGGCTGCGAGGCGGTCAACAAGGCGATCACGCGGATGTACCAGGACGGCACCGCGGCGCGGCTGCTGGACACGTGGTTCCGCCCCGCCGGGCTGAGGGTGACCACCACCGTCCCGCAATTCGAGGGCTGCGTCTGAGAATCCGTCACGAAGAGCACGGAAGGCGTTACGGAATGGCACGGGAAGGACAGGTGAGACCGGCCGGTCACTGAGATCAGTCGGTTACGTAAGTTCCGGTCGGCGCACGTGATCGTAAGTTATGGTCGCGATCAAAACCCGTTCCGGTAATCACCGTCACGCCCGAGGAGTGCAATGACGACGGTCATCCTGGTGGTGATGTGCGTCGTGGTGGGGGCGCTCGAACTGTACGCGGGCAAGCAGAGCCGGGACCAGGCCCATGCCTTCACCCGCCGGATCGACGAGCTGAACGACCAGGTCACCAAGCAGAACAACGTGCTGGTCACCGTCGGCGAGCAGCTCACCGCGGAGCTGTCGCGGGTCAAGCAGGACGTGCTGCCCGCGCTCGACACCCGGCTCCGGCAGAACACCGGGCAGGTGGAGGAGCTCGCGGGCCTCGTCCACCAGGCGGACGACTACCTGCGGACCCAGGCGGGCAGGCTGCACGAGCTGGAGCAGCAGCGCATCACCCTCGCCGCGCTGCGCCGCAAGCTCGGCGAGGTCGAGACGTCGGTGCGGGCCGCCACCGGTGCGGGCGGCGGGGCCGCCGACGGCAAGGTCGACGAGGCGCTCGGCCGGCTCGCGGACCTGGAGCGCGGCGGCGAGGAGATCCTGGAGCTGCAGCGCGCCCTCACCCGCACCCTGGAGGACGTCGAGGACGTCGTCGCCGAGCTGCTGCAGTTCACCGAGGGCGAGCTCGACGACACCGTCACGGCGGCGCTCACCGGGCGTCCCCGCGCCCACGGCGACGCCGTCACCGCGACGGGGCGGCTGTGGACGCGCGACGAGCAGCTCGAGGACATCCTCAGCGACATGTACGAGCGGTGCGTGCGCGCCAGCCGGCTGGCCGTGCGGTTCCGCACGGCCGAGGGCCCGAACGGCACGCCCGGCTCACCGGAGCGCCGCCGCTACTTCCTCGGCGGGCACGCCAGCGAGGACCTGGCAGGCGTGTTCAGCGCCCTGCTCATCTCCGCGGGCGCCGGTGCCCGGCCCGGCAACGGCGCCTCCGGCGGCGAGGCCAGGCGGGGCCTCGCGCGGGTGGAACCGGGCGTCCCCGCGGGAGTGGAGGCCGTGCGCGGGCCCGAGGACGAGGCGGCCCTCAAGTCGCTCCTGAGGACGCTGGCGGAGTGCTCGGGCGCCGTCGTGCAGATCGGCCCGCTCATGGCCGTCCGGACGCGCGACGAGCTGCTGTGCGCGGTGCTGACGGCCGCGCAGTCGCTGGAGCTGGAGAGCGACGAGGTGTTCTGGGACCCGGCCGACGCGAGCGTCCGGCTGCGGCGGCTGCCGTCCCATCAGCTGTGGGACCTCACCGGCTGGGCCACCGCCCCGTAGGCCCGCACGGAACGTTCCGCGGGGCCGCCGATGCGCACGTACAGGGGGCAGCGCAGGGCGCCGGTCCGCGGGTCGGCCTCGACGCAGAGGCCGATCCCGGCGGCGCGGTCGAGGAACACCGCGTTCTCCACCGCCCGCGCCCCGCGCACCGCGTACGGGACGGAGTCGGCGTCGCCGGTGTCGACGAGCTCCTCGAACGTCAGCCTCCGCGCGAACCGCATCAGCACCGCGGCGTCCACGACGCGGCTGCCGATCGCCGCCGACGGGCCCGCGACGACGATCCCGAAGCTCGGGTTCTCCCGGCCGCGCACGTAGATCTCGCGGTCCGGCTCCAGGCCCCGGCGGCGGTCGGGGACCTGGACGCCGAAGCCGGCGTCGCCGTTCAGGTAGGCGGGCGGGCCGAACCCCGCCGGCGGCGCCCCGTCCCGGACGCGCAGCGCGCCCGCGGGCATCTCCCAGCCGGGCAGGTACACGCCGAGGCCCCTCAGCAGCAGCCGCCAGATGGGGCGTCCGGTCACGTCGGGCGCGAACTCGCCGCGCGGCTTGCCGGGCTCCTGCGGATTCTCGGCGTCGCCGTCCATGAAGACCATGATCGGCGAACGGATCCGCGTCCGACAAGGCCCCGCGCGGAGCCGGGGCCCTTACCGTGCGGGCCCCTGCACCGCCGGTGCCGCGTCGGCTACGGTTGACCCACCCGGATCATGACGAGGACGCCGCCGTGAATCTGCAGGACATGATGGTGCACCGCGACACCTCGTCGCGGACCGTCGACAAGTATCTGATGTCCTACGAGGGCCGTGTCATCGCGGTGCGGCGGCATCCCGCCGTCCTGCTGCTGCCGGTGGCGGTCGTCGTCGCCGGGCTCATCGCGTGCGGTGCGGCGAGCGCGGTCAGCGGGCAGATCTGGATCTGGTGGCTGTGGCTGATCACCGTCTGCTACCTGGCCTGGAAGGTGATCGCCTGGTCGGTGGACTTCTTCCTGGTCACCGAGCACCGGGTGATGGTCGTCAACGGGGTCCTCAACCGCAACGTCGCGATGATGCCGCTCGCCAAGGTCACCGACATCGCACTGAACCGCTCGGTGCTCGGGCGGATCTTCGGCTACGGCGAGTTCGTGATGGAGTCCGCGGGCCAGAAGCAGGCGCTCCGCAACGTCGGTTTCATGCCGTACCCGGAGCAGCTCTACCTGGAGGTCTCGTCGGTCATCTTCGGCACGGTCGAAGAGTCGCCGGACTGATCCCCCCTCCCCCCAGGGTCAGGAGTCGAAGCCGAGGCCCATGCGGTCGAGGGTGCGAAGCCAGAGGCCGCGGCGTCCCGCGTTGCGGTCCGCGCGGGCGATCTCGCGCCGGGTCAGCTCGATGACGCCGTAGCGCAGCGGCTCGGGCGGGAACGGGACGGGCCTGGAGCGCACCATCGCCAGCCGTGTCCGTTCGGTCTCCTCGCCGGGCGCGAGCCCGACGCGCAGGAGGTCGAGCATGACGTCCGCTCCGAAGCGGGTGGCGCCGACCCCGAGGCCGGTGTAACCCGCCGCGTACGCGAGCCTGCCGTCGTAGGCCGTCCCGTAGAAGGCGCAGAAGCGGCTGCACGTGTCGATGACGCCGCCCCAGGCGTTGGTGAAGCGCACGCCCTCCAGTTGCGGGAACGTCGTGAAGAAGTGCCGGGCCAGGGTCGCGTACGTGGAGGGACGCCGTTCCAGGCCGGGACGCATTCCGTTGCCGAAGTGGTAGACGGCGTCGTAGCCGCCCCACAGGATCCGGTCGTCGGCGGTCAGCCGGTAGTAGTGGAACTGGTTTGCGCTGTCGCCGAGCCCTTGCCGGTGCCGCCATCCGACGGCCTCGCGTTGCGCGGGGGTGAGCGGCTCGGTGACGAGGGCGTAGTCGTACACCGGGACGACGTAGTTGCGCAGGCGCCGCAGGATCGGTGGGAAGGCACCGGTCCCCAGGGCGACGTTCCGGGCGGTGACCGTCCCGAGCGGGCGGGGTGCCCGGTCGCCTCGCCGCGGGGGCGCGGCGGCCGTCAGCCGGAGCCGGCGGGCGTCGGGGCGCAGCGCGGTGACGCGGGTGTTCTCGAAGACGCGGACGCCGAGGGCGCGGCACGCCGCCGCCAGGCCCCAGGCGAGCTTCGCCGGGTGCACCATGGCGACGGCGTCGCGGTCCCACAGGCCCGCGAGGTAGGTGGGCGAGTCGACCTCTGCGCGGACCGCCTCCGGGCCGAGCATGATCGGTTCCCAGCCGTGCTCGTAGGCCTTCTCCGCCGCCTCCTGGAGCGCGGGCACCTGCCATTCCTCGGTGGCGACGCTCATCTCCCCCGTCGGCTCCCATTCGGCGTCGATGCCGTGGCGGGTCAGGGTCTCGGCGATCGCGCGCAGGTTGTCCCAGCCGAGGCGTTCGAGCGCGTGGACGTCGTCCGGCCAGCGCCCGAGGCCGTTCTCCAGGCCGTGGGTGAGGCTGGCGGCGCAGAACCCGCCGTTGCGGCCGGACGCGGCGGCGCCGATCCGGCCGGCCTCCACCACGACCACGTCCAGGGACGGGTCGCGCTCCTTGGCGAGCAGCGCCGTCCACAGGCCGCTGTACCCGCCGCCGACGACGGCGAGGTCGCACGTCAGCGCGCCGGACAGCGCCGGGCCCGCGCCGGGGCGGGCCGGGTCCTGGAGCCAGAACGGCTCCGGGGCGGCGCCGGCGAGCGACGCGGCGACGTTCACGTTCGCGCGCGGATGCTGCGCCGCGCCGACACCACCGCGATCAGCACGCCGACCGCGAAGATGAGCGTCCCCATCACGTTGACCTGCGGCGGCGTCCCCGTCCTGGTGGAGCCGTAGATCCACAGCGGGAACGTGACGGTGGCGCCGCTGGTGAAGTTGGTGATGACGAAGTCGTCGATGGACAGCACGAACGCCAGCAGCGCCCCCGCCAGCACCCCCGGCATGATCATCGGCAGGGTGACCAGGCGGAACCGCGTCCAGGGGCCCGCGCCGAGGTCCTGCGCCGCCTCCTCCACCGCGGGGTCGAGCCCGACGACGCGGGCCCGGACCGTCACGGCCACGAACGCGATCGAGAACATCACGTGCGCGAGGAGGATCGTCAGGTAGCCGCGCGGCAGGTTGAACGTGACGAACATCGACAGCAGCGACGCGCCCATCACGATCTCCGGACAGGAGATCGCCATGAACAGCACGAGGTTCGTCGAGCCCTTCCCGCGGAACCGGTACCGGCCGAGCGCGAGGCCCGCGAACGTCCCGATGACCGTGGTGATCAGCGTGCTGAGCAGCGCGATCGTCAGCGAGTTGACGACGGCCGCGGTGAGGTCGCTCTTGTCGAACAGGTGCGCGTACCACCTGAGCGTGAAGCCCTGCCACTGGAAGTTCTGCTTGCTTCGGGTGTCGTTGAACCCGAACAGGATCATGATCGCGATCGGCAGGATCAGCCACGCGATCAGCCCGAGGGTGTAGAGGTGCAGGCCGGAGATCCGGCGCCTGCGGGGCCGCCGCCGCTGCGGGGTCTTGGTGAGCGTCACCGGGGCCTTGGTGTGCGTCGTCATCGTCCCGCCGCCTCCAGGACGTCCTGCGTGCCGAGTGTGCGGGCATAGGCGAAGATGCCGACGAGCAGGACCGCCATCAGCGTGAACGACAGCGCGGACGCCGTCGGGTAGGCGCTGTTGTTGAAGTACTCGGTCTGGATGACGTTGCCGATCATGGTGTTCTGCGGGCCGCCCAGCACCTCGGCGTTGACGTAGTCCGACGACACCGGCACGAACGTCATGATCACGCCGGCGAACACGCCGGGCAGCGACAGCGGCAGGATGACCCGCAGGAACGCCTGCGCGCGGCTCGCGTACAGGTCGTAGGCCGCCTCCACCACGCGCGGGTCGATGCGCTCGAGCGCCACGTAGATCGGCAGGACCATGAACGGCAGGAAGTTGTAGGCGAGCCCCGACACCACCGCGACCCCGGTGTCGAGGACGTGGAAGCCCTCCGGCAGGACGCCGTGGTCGCGCAGCGGCCCGAGGATCGGCCCGTTGTCGGTGAGGACGAGCTTCCATGACACCGTCCGCAGGATGAACGAGACGAAGTACGGGAGCAGCAGCAGGAAGAGGTACGTCGACTTGGCGCGCCCGCCGCGGAACGCGATCCAGTACGCGGCCGGGTAGGCGAGCACGATGCACGCGATCGTCGCGACCAGCCCGTACCAGAGCGACCGGACGAACTTGTCGCCGTAGGTGCCGAACCCGTCGGTGTAGTTCTGCCAGTGCAGCGTCTGCTGGAAGCCGTCGATGAGGTTCCCGGTCTGCAGCGACAGGGACACCATCAGCACCATCGGGACGAGGAAGAACACCGCGAGCCACAGCCCGCCCGGCAGGATCATGAGGTACGGCGCGAGCCGCCCCCGCACCCCCGCCATCACGATCCCTTGGAGATCGGCTCGAAGATCTTCTGGTACTCGGTCTCCTCGGCCTGCGTGAGCCGCCGGTAGTGCCGCAGCCGGGCCAGGTCGGCCTGCGACGGGAAGACCAGGGGGCTGGTGCTGAGCCGGGTGAGGTCCTTCTTGTCCGCGCCGCCGGCCTGCTCCGCCTTCTGCGCGATGAGCTTCTGGGTGGCCGGGATCGGCGGCATGTAGTTGATGAACTCGGTCAGCGGCGCGTTGTTCTCCGGGACGTAGAGCCAGTTCATGAGGGTCAGCGCGTCCACCGGGTTCTCGGCGGTCTTCGGGACGCACAGGTTGTCGGTCCAGATCGTGCCGCCCTCCCTGGGCACCACGAACTTCACGTCCGGGCTGGTCAGGCTGTACACGTCCCCGGACCACGCCATGGTCATCCACACGTCGCCCTTGCTGACGGCGTCGACGTAGTCCTGGCTGTAGTACTTGCGGACGATGCCCTTGTCGCGCTGCTCGCGCAGCTTGGCGGCGGCCTTCTCCCAGTCCGCCTTCGTCGACTTCTCCGGGTCGATGCCGAGCAGGAACATCCCGAAGTTCCCGAGCTCCTGCGAGTCGCCCATCATGCCGACCTTGCCCTTGTACTTCGGGTCGAACAGCTGGGCGATGCTGGTGATCTCCTCCTTCACGTACTTGGTGTTGTACGCGATTCCGGTGACCCCGGACTCGTAGGGGACCGTGAAGGCGTTGCCCGGGTCGTAGGACGGGTTCCTGAACGACGGGCCCGCGTTCGCCTGGAAGTTCGGCAGCTTCGACAGGTCGAGCGGCGCCAGGTAGCCGAGCTGGCGGCACTGCTCCAGCTGGATCCCGTTCGTCATCACCATCAGGTCGAAGCCGATGGACTGCCCGGCGGCCAGCGGCGCCTGGATCTTGCCGAACCACGGGGCCATCTCCTGGATGACCTCCTTGTAGGTCACCTTGACGCCCGTCTCCTTCTCGAACGCCTTGATGGTCTCCCGGTCGTCCTGCATGTAGCCCGGCCAGTTCGCCCAGTTGAGCCGACCGCTCCCGGTCTTGCCCGCCCAGTACTTCTCGACGTCGCTCTGGCTGACCTTCTCCTTGCCGCCCTGCCCCTTCACCCCGCACGCCGACATGGCGAGCCCGGCGCCCGCCGCGCCCATCAGCCTCAGGACGTCGCGGCGGGCCGGACCGCCCGCGTCGGAACGTGCCAGACGCGGCCTTGTGAGTCCGCGGAGGAAAGCGGGGTCGAACTGGCTCACTGCGGGGCTCCTATCGCGTACGAGTGGCGCGGATCCCACGACAGCCAGACGCTGTCGCCGCGCACGGCGATGTCGTCGGCGGACGTCGCGTTCTGCAGGAACACGACGACGTCGGCGCCGGCGGAGGTGGTGATGTTGTAGTTCGTCGACGTCCCGAGGTACACGACCTCGGTCACGGTCCCCCGGACGGCGCACTGCCCGTCCCCCGGCTTGTCCGGCCCGATGCCGATCTTCTCTGGGCGGACGGTCAGCTCCACCCGCTCCCCCTCGACGGCCTCCCGGCCGTCGCGCAACGGGACCTCGATCCGCCCGTCCGGGCCGTGGGAGAGCACCGCGCCGCCCGGCCCCGCCCCGGTGACCTCCCCGTCCAGCAGGTTGGACGTCCCGATGAACCCGGCCACGAACCGCGTCGCGGGATGCTCGTAGATCTCCCGCGGCGTGCCGAGCTGCTCGATCACCCCGTCGTTCATGACGGCGATGCGGTCCGACATCGTCAGCGCCTCGCCCTGGTCGTGCGTCACGTACACGAACGTGACGCCGACCCCCCGCTGGATCCGCTTCAACTCGACCTGCATCGCCTGGCGCAACTTCAGGTCGAGGGCGCCGAGCGGCTCGTCCAGCAGCAGCGCCCGCGGCTCGTTGACCAGCGCCCGGGCCAGCGCGACCCGCTGCTGCTGGCCGCCGGACAGCTCGGCGGGACGGCGCCTCTCCCGTCCCGCCAGATCGACGATCTCCAGCATCTCCCCCACCCGCCGCGTGAGGTGCGCCTTCGGAACGCCGCGCCGGCGCAGGCCGAACGCGACGTTCTCGAAGACGCTCATGTGGGGGAAGAGCGCGTACGACTGGAACACCATGTTCACGTCGCGCCTGTTGGGTGGCACGTCCGTGACGTCCTGCCCGCGCAGCCGGACCCGCCCCGCCGTCGGCTCCTCGAAGCCGGCGATCATGCGCATGGTCGTCGTCTTGCCGCATCCGGACGGGCCGAGCAGGGAGAAGAACTCCCCTTCCGCGATCGACAGGTCGACGCCGCGGACCGCCGCCACGGTCTCGCCGTAGGCGTGGTAGTCCTTCTCGACTCCCGCGAGCTCGATCGCGGGGACCGCGCGGGCCGGATCGTCGCGCGCCGCGGCGGGGTGGGTCTCGGTCATGGGCGGGGCTTCCTTCACGGGCTCCGGTCGGCGGCGCTCAGCCGCCGATGTAGTGCATGACGTGCTTGACGCGGGTGTAGTCCTCGATTCCGTACATCGACATGTCCTTGCCGTAGCCGGAGTGCTTGAAGCCGCCGTGCGGCATCTCCGACACCAGCGGGATGTGGGTGTTGACCCACACGGCACCGAAGTCCAGCGCCTTGCTCATGCGCATGGCGCGGCCGTGGTTCTGCGTCCAGACGCTGGCGGCGAGGCCGTACTTGACGCCGTTGGCCCACTCCACGGCCTGAGCCTCGTCCGAGAAGCTCTGGACGGTGATGACCGGGCCGAACACCTCGTTCTGCACCATCTCGTCGTCCTGCCTGAGGCCGCCCACGACGGTCGGCGCGAAGAAGTAGCCGCGCTCCCCCACGCGCTCGCCGCCGGTGAGGACCTTCGCGTGGCTGGGCGCCCGCTCGATGAAGCCCTGGACGCGCTCCAGCTGGTTCGCGTTGTTCACCGGCCCGTAGAAGGCGTCGGCGTCACTGGGAGGCCCGACGACCGTCCCCTTGGCGGCCTCGGTGAGCGCCTCGGTGAACTCCCCGTGCAGCCGGTCGGCGACCAGCACGCGGGTGGCCGCCGTGCAGTCCTGGCCCGCGTTGAAGTACCCGGCCTCGGCGATGCCCGTCGCCGCCGCCTCGACGTCGGCGTCGTCGAACACGACCACCGGCGCCTTGCCGCCGAGCTCCAGGTGCACCCGCTTGAGGTCCTTGGCCGCCGACGCGGCGACCTCCATGCCGGCGCGCACGCTCCCGGTGATCGACACCATCTGCGGCGTCGGGTGCTCCACCAGCGAACGCCCGGTGCCGCGGTCGCCGCAGACCACGTTGAAGACGCCCGGGGGCAGGAACTCGGCCGCGATCTCCGCCAGCATCAGCGTGCTCGCCGGCGTCGTCTCGGACGGCTTGAGCACCACGGTGTTGCCCGTCGCCAGCGCCGGCCCGATCTTCCAGATCGCCATCATCATCGGGTAGTTCCAGGGCGTCACCTGCGCGCACACCCCGATCGGCTCCCGCCGGATCGAGGAGGTGTGGTCGGCCATGTACTCGGCGGACGCCTTGCCCTCCAGCACCCGCGACGCCCCGGCGAAGAACCGGAGGTTGTCCACCATCGGCGGCACCTCCTCGTCCAGGGTCATCTGGACCGGCTTGCCGGTGTCCCGGCTCTCCGCCCTGACGAGGTCCTCCGCCCGCTTCTCGACCGCGTCCGCGAAGCGCAGCATCGCCAGGCTCCGCTCGCCCGGCGTGGCGTCGCGCCAGGCGGGGAACGCGTCGGACGCCGCGCGGAACGCGGCGTCGACGTCTTCGGCGCCGGACACGGGCGCCTCCGCATACGTCTCGCCGGTGCTGGGGTCGACCACCTCCAGCGTCCGCCCGTCCTTGGCGTCGACGTACTCTCCGCCGATAAAGTTGCGCAGCCGCTCGCCGCTCATCCTCAGGTCCCTCCTGGGCGCCGTCGCCCGTTGTGTCCTGTTGGCCCGACCCTTACAGAGGTGTCCGCCCAACACAAGTGATTCCGTTGTTACGATCGAATTTCACGACTGATTCACTTGGCCCAGAGGCCTCACACCCTCGATGCCGCAGCTAGGAGAACCGGATGGAACGGGCACCCCGCGTCCAGCTCGACGAGACCGCCAAGCAGATCATCGAGCAGCTCCAGCAGGACGGCCGCCGCTCCTACGCCGCCATCGGCAAGGCCGTGGGCCTGTCCGAGGCCGCCGTGCGCCAACGCGTGCAGAAGCTCCTCGACACGGGCGTCATGCAGATCGTCGGCGTCACCGACCCGCTCATGCTCGGCTTCCACCGCCAAATGATGATCGGTGTCAGGTGCGAAGGCGACCTGGAGAGGATCGCCGACGAGCTCGCCGCCCTGGACGAGATCGATTACGTCGTCATCACCGCGGGCTCGTTCGACATCCTCCTGGAGCTCGTCTGCGAGGACGACGAACGTCTTCTGGAACTTCTCGGCCGTATCCGCGCCGTACCGGGCGTCGTCTCCACCGAGAGCTTCGTGTACCTCAAACTTCGCAAACAGACCTACTCCTGGGGAACCCGCTGACTCCACCGGACACCCGTCGATTCTCGTTCTCAGAGGGGATGTCCTGGCAACTCCTCGCGGCGTACTTTGAAAGGCCGCGAGGAAGGAGACCGGCCATGCCCGAGTCGGTTCGCCAGGACCTTCCGGCCGATCCCGCCGACGATCACATCACCTTTCGGACCACGGTGGAGCAATTCCTCGTGATCCGCGCGGCGGCCGAGCTGATCGGCTGGTCGGTCACCGACTTCGTCCTGTCAGCCGCCCTGGACCGCGCCGAACGCGACCTCTACGAACACGCCGCCTCCCAGGAGTCGGCGGAGCCCGCCCCCGACCCGATCCCTCCCTATACGGCCCTGCTGCTGGCCCTGTCCTGACCCTTCCATGTGCGATCCCTTGGCCAAGGACCACCAGGGCAATGCGCTGACGGCCCTCCTCCCGGCCGACCGCGCCGTCCCCGGTGACGCTCCCATGCCCGCGGCCTTGGCGGCGGTCTGGCACGACCACCATCTCCTGCTGGTCTATGACCGCCACCGCCGCCAATGGGAGCTCCCCGGCGGCCGGATCGAAGCGGCCGAGTCACCCCTGGAAGCAGCCGTCCGCGAACTCCATGAGGAGACCGGCCTCCACCTCCCCGCTCTCACACTCGCCGGCTACGCCCGCTTCCACCTGGCATCACCGCCCTGCTACGAATACGCGGCCCTCTACACAGCCCAAGCCCCAACCCGCCACACCACCTTCACGCCCACCCCCGAGATAGCCGCGATCCGCTGGTGGAGCCCGTCCACCCCCCACCCTCAAGACGCCCAGCCCCTGGACACGACCCTGGCCCTCCTGGCAACGGGCAGGTCCGGCTAAGGGCGCGCCTCAGTCTCCTCAAGGGTCTCGTCCAGGCGGCCTCCAAAGCCGATCATGAAACCCACCCCCGGCGACCTCGTTCCTCCAACTCACAGACCGCGACCACCGCCACCACCGCGCCGTGACTCAACCGCACAAGCACTGGTCGCGAACGCCGCTCAAACGGTCTCAGAAAATCTCCAGAGCAACCCTCGCTGCTACTCCCGCTCGCAGACCGCGATCACCGCCACCACCTCGGCGTGACTCAACCGCACAAGCACTGGTCGCGAACGCCGCTCAAACGGTCTCAGGAAATCTCCAGAACGCCCCTCGCTGCTGCTTCTGCTCGCAGACCGCGATCAACACCGCCATCGCGATCAACACCGCCACCTCGGCGTGACTCGATCACACAAGCTCTGGTCGTGGACAGCGGCCACACGGTCTCAGGAAATTCAGAGCGACCTACGCTGCTACTTCTACTCGCGACCGCGATCACAGCCGCCACCGCGCTGTGACTCGATCGCACAAGGTCTGGTCGCGGACAGCGCTCGGCCGGTCTCAGGGGAATCTTCAGAGTGGCCTTCGCCGCCTCCGGCCTGCGGCTGGCGTCGGAAACATTCAGGCTCAGCACCTCCAAGTACGTGGGCGCGGATCGTTCCCAGGGCGATCGGCCGCGGGCCAGGACCGCCCGCCCTTGGGTGAGAGGGTGATCAGCGCCGTCTCCCCGAGGCCGTCGGTGGCGTTCGGCCGACTTGCGGTCCCTTGCGGGTGGGGCTGGAGAATAGGGGGATGGGTGAGGCTGTGAGCAAGGCGTGTCTGTTCTGCGAAATCATCAAGGGGGAGCGGCCCGCGCACGTCGTGCTGGACGCGCCGGACGCGGTGGCGTTCCTCGACGCCCGGCCGCTGTTCAAGGGGCACACGCTGCTGGTCCCCCGGACGCACTACGAGACGCTCACGGATCTGCCCGAAGACCTCCTCGGCCCGTTCTTCGCGCAAGCCCAACGCCTTGCCGGGGCGATGGAATCCGTACTCCAAGCAGCCGGCTCGTTCGTCGCCATGAACAACCGGATCAGCCAGAGCGTCCCCCACCTGCATGTACATGTGGTTCCGCGCAACCCCAAGGACGGCCTCCGCGGCTTCTTCTGGCCTCGCCAGAAATACGCCTCCGACTCCGAAGCCGCCACCTACGCAAGCCGCCTCTCCAAAGCAGTCACCACCTCCACCTAACTGAGCCCCCGGCTACCGCACCCGCCTCACCGTCATCCCGAACCTCCGTTCCCGTCCCCTCCGTAGTCCCCGTGTCAGGGCTCGGCCTTCGGCGGCGGGGTGGGCTAACGCCGTTCTTACGCGAGGGGCTCTACCGTCTGGGTGCCATGCGGCTGGAGCGTGTCGCCTTTCGTTATCGGCGCCGAGACCCCTGGGTGTTCCGGGACGTCACGTTGTCGCTTCCCGAAGGAAGCGTGACCGAGGTGACCGGGCATAACGGCGCGGGGAAGTCCACGCTGCTCCGCGTGATCGCCGGCCTGCGCAGGCCACGAGAGGGCGTCGTCGGAGACCGCCCCGCCCGAGTGGGGTACGCGCCGGAGCGGTTCCCGGTCGACCAGCCCTTCAGCGTCCGGGCCTACCTGGGCCACATGGCGGCCATACGGCGCGTCCCCGCGGACACCGGCGACGTCTGGGCAGAGCGCCTGAGCTTCGACCACCTCCTCGATGTTCGGCTGTCCGAACTGTCGAAAGGCAGCGCTCAGAAGATCGGGCTCGCGCAGGCGCTCATGGCGGACCCGGAGCTGCTGATCCTGGACGAGCCCTTCGCGGGCTTGGACGCCGCCACCCGCGATTCGCTCCCCGAGCTGATCTCCGAGCTGGCCTCGCGCGGCTCCACGGTCGTCGTCAGCGACCACCAGCGCTGCATCGAGGCGATGCCCGGCGTCGACCGCTGGCACGTCGCCAACGGCTCCGTGACCCCGCTGGCCTCCGCGGACCCCGGCCATTGGACCGTCCTGGAGGTCGAGGTGCCCGGAGACGAGGCCGACACCGTGGAGACGAAGCTGAGGGCCGACGGCTACCGGGTGCGGAGGCGCGAAGATTGATCGCACTCGTCCGATTCCACGTGGCGGGATATCTCCGCTCGCTGCGCGTCCTCCAGCCGCTGATCGTGGTGGCCCTGATCGTGGCGCTGGTCCTCGCGCAGGGACCGAGCGGCCCTGACGCCGGCGAACTCGCCGTGCGGACGTTCGCGGACGTGGCGGCGTTCATGTTCCCCGTGTGGGCGTGGGCGGCCCGCGCCCTCCTCGACACGCAGCCCGACGAGCAGCGCTCTCTGACCGCCACCGCGGCCCGTGGCCCGTCCGCGCCCACGTGGGCGGGCCTGCTCGCCGCGTACGGGGTGAACGTCTCACTGGGCGTCGCGGCACTGGCCGTCCCCCTCATCCAGGCCCTCCAGGCGGGTTCGTCCGGACGGGCGATCTTGACGGGCTGCGCGTTGAATCTCCTCGTCGCCATCCCGGGCACGCTGCTCGGGGCATGGACGAGCCGTGCCCTCATCCCCGATCCCGGTGTCTCGCTGCTGGCGCTCCTCGGCGGCGCGACCGCGCTCCTTCTCCTGAGCATGGGAAGGCTCTCCTGGCTTTCCATCCCGATGATCGGATGGATGCGCGCTGCTCACGACGGCCCGAACGTCTTCGTCTCGCACTTCCCCACCACCGCTCTCCATCTCCTTGTCTGGTCCACAGTCGTCGGCACCGCCTATTTCCTCACCACCCGCCGCACCTCCTGATCACCCCGCGCCCCCGACCTCGCCCACCCGGCCCCCATGCGCCCCCTGATCTCCTGCCTCTGAGGGCCGCGACCCGAACGGGTTGGGGCACCCGGCCCGTTGCGCGGACGGCGTCGCGGAGGGCGGGCGCCAGCGAGCACCAGCTCACACCGCGCCTGCGCCCGCTGATGCGGTCTTTGCCGGTGAGGCAGCCGGCGCTTTGATGGGCGAAGCGCCCGCGAGCAGGGCGGTCATCACGCCGCCGTGCCCACCGCACATGACCAGGGCGCCGCGCCCCGCGGGGATGCGGCCGATCTCGTAGTCGTGGTCCCACCGGCGGAGGTAAGCGACGGCTTCTGTTCGCCCTCGAAGATGTAAAAGCGTCTCGGCAGGAAGCAGGCCGTCGCGACCGTGTGCTGACGCTCCTCGCCACCTGTTCGCGGTCGTCTCTATCCGCAGACGTCGCGCCGCCGCGTGCTTGCAAGGGCCACGGGGACGTCACCGAGGGCCGACCGCCGTCGCGTTCCGCGTTCCAGTGGGCACGCCGCGGCGCAGCTCGATCTGTACCAGCGGGCGGGCGCCCGGGAGATGACCCAGGGTGGGTTACGCGGCCTGGACGGTCAGCCATGTCTGCTCCAAGGGGGTGTCGCGGCGGTTGCAGAAGTAGATGCGGCCCGGGTCGCCCCAGTACCAGCCGAGGCGGTCGTCGGAGTCGAGCTGGAGGAGGAGGTGCCACTCCTCGACCGCGCGCTGCTCGTCCGGTGTGAGGGCCGGAGGATTGAGGGAGTTCAGTGTGCGGCCGGTCGAGGCGTACAGGCAGTCGGGGCCGAGAGGACGCTGGACGAGGGTCGGCCAGCCGCCCAGTTGGTGGGCGGGTGCATCGTCCGGGCAGGTGTGGCGCGTCCATGCGGTGTGCAGTTGTTCGTACACCGGCACGATGCCGTCGTAGACCATCTCCAGGCGCTGGACGACTTCCTCCTGGGGAGATGGCAGGGAGAGGAACGGAGCGGCGCCGAAGGTGGTCTGCGGGTAGGAAAGGGTGCCCGGCGGAGGGGTCGCCGGGCGCAGGTCGCCGGTGAAGACGCGCCAGCCGTCGCGCTGGTCGGGTTCGTCGCCCCACGGACGGGGGATCTCGCTCGCGTAGTAGAACGCGGCGCGGCAGGCGGGCAGGCCCGGGACCTTCGGCAGGCCGCCGAGGCCCGCGAAGTCGATCGCGCCTAAGAAGTCGAGCGGACGGCCGTTCCACGTCGGCCACGGCTCGCCCGGCGGCAGCTGCGGGGTGCCTCCGAGGTGGACGGGCACCTCACCGTGGGAGGAAAGGCGCAGCCCGGGCCTGATCAGGGGCAGCAGGATGGCCGTGATCTCCGGCGCGAGGAAGGAGTCGAGGAGGGCTCGGAGCCGTCGGTACTGGGGGGCGAAGGGATCCATGCACGTAGCGTGGCGCGGCCCTCACACGGCGCGCAGCATCCCGCGAAATTGTGGATAACTTCGTCAGCGTTCGAGGGCGGCCGCGAGTTGCAGCAGGAAGCGGTCGACCTCCTGCTCGTCGTAGCTCGGTCCGAAGCGGACGGTGCGGAACGCGCTCTCCCGCACGTCCCGGGCGGTCACGGGCGGGGCGACGCCGCGCAGGCCGGCGATCACGCGCTCGAGAAAGGCGTCCACGTCCCGCACGTCGTAGCCGGGGCGCAGGCCGGCGCCGGAGAACCGCGCGTTCTGGATCCAGTTGATCAGCCAGGCAGGCTGGGCGCGGGTGCGGCCGGGACGTTCCCCGATCGGCGCCCGGGCCTGGAGCTCCCTGATGCACTCGCGGAGCAACTCGTCCACCGCGCGATGGTCGTAGCCGCGCAGGACGGTGGTGAAGCGGGCCCGGCGCACCTCGTCCACGGGCACCGGCGGTCCGCCGTTCAGCGCCTGCGATATCCGCTTGAGCAGGGCGTCGACCTGGCCCCGGTCATAGCCCCGCAGGACCACCGGCAGCCGTGTACCCGTCTTCACCGGCACAGCGCTCCTCAGCCGTGTTCCCGCGCGCCGCACGGCGCCAGGAACGCGCCCGCGGCGCGCTCAGTCCTTGGTCGCCGCGGCCAGCTGCCCGCAGGCCCCGTCGATCTCCCTGCCCCGAGTGTCGCGCACCGTGACCGGGACCCCGTGGGCCTCCAGCCGCCGGACGAACTCGCGCTCGTCCTCGGGCCGAGAGGCGGTCCACTTGGAACCCGGCGTCGGGTTCAACGGGATCAGATTGACGTGTACGAGATGCCCGCGCAAGAGCCTTCCGAGAAGATCAGCCCGCCAGGCCTGGTCGTTGATGTCCTTGATGAGGGCGTACTCGATGGACACGCGGCGCCCGCTGCGGTCGGCGTAGGCCCAGGCGGCGTCCAGGACCTCGGTGACCTTCCACCGGTTGTTGATGGGCACGAGGTCGTCGCGCAACTCGTCGTCGGGCGCGTGCAGGGACACCGCCAGCCTGACCGACATGTCCTCGGCGGCGAGCTTCTCGATGGCCGGGACGAGCCCGACCGTGGAGACCGTGACCGAACGCTGAGAGATGCCCAGCCCGGCGGGCGCCGGGTCGGTGATGCGCCTGACCGCGCCTATCACGGCCTTGTAGTTGGCCAGAGGCTCACCCATGCCCATGAAGACGATGTTGGAGACGCGGCCCGGACCCCCCGGGACGCGTCCACGGGCGAGTGCGCGCGCGCCCGCGGCGACCTGCTCGACTATCTCGGCCGTGGAAAGGTTGCGGGTGAGTCCGGCCTGACCGGTCGCGCAGAAGGGGCAGTTCATCCCGCAGCCCGCCTGGGACGAGACGCACATCGTCGCCCGGTCCGGGTACCGCATCAGGACCGACTCGAACAGGACGCCGTCAAAGGCTTTCCAGACGGTCTTGAGGGTCGTCCCGCCGTCGCAGTCCAACTCGCGTACGGGGGTCAGCAGCGAAGGGAGCAGCTCGGACACGAGGCGATCCCGGACGGCGGCCGGCAGGTCCGTCATGTTGGCGGGGTCGTCGGTCAGGCGCGCGAAGTAGTGGCGCGACAGCTGGTCGGCGCGGAACGGCTTCTCCCCCAGCGCGGCGACCGCCTCCCGGCGCTCGGCCGTGGTGAGGTCGGCGAGATGCCTCGGCGGCTTGCCGCGCCTCGGTGCGGCGAAGACGAGCTTCGCCGGGGTCTTCTTGGGCGCGGCGCCGGTCGCGGAGGGCTGGGTGGTAGACATGGTCCTCCCAGTGTCGCAAACACCTGCGCGTGCATCGTCCGTCCTGGACGCCCTCCATACCTGAACAGCGACATTCCTGCACACGGTCTTGTCTGCGGCTAAGGTCTCGATCATGTCGGTATTGCGCAGGGGCGCCGCCTCGCCCCGGGGGTCAGCGGCCACCGTCGTCCACGCGGCGGCCAGCCCGTACGGCAGCCGGCGGCTCACCGTCGAGACCGACGGCGAGGTCACCGCGGCCTATCTGAAGGACGCGCGTGACTCGGTGGTCGGAGCGGTGTGGGTCGCGAACCACCGCGAGGCCCCACGCGATCTGGAGCAGTCGCGGCTCGACGCGGGCCACGCCCCTCTGCTGCCGGAGTCCCATGTGCGCCACCCCGCAGGACGCCCAGCCCTGAACCCTGAGGGGCTGGAGGTCGTCTGGTTCGAGGAGGGCGACGGTGTGGCCCTCCTGGAGGAGGGCGACCTGCTGCTGGTGATCCCCGGCTGGTCGGACATGGGGCGCGGCATTCCCGGCTACGCCCGCGACGCCATGCTGCAGAGCCCGTTCGCCTTCCCTCTGGACGAGGAGATCGACGACTTCGGACCGCGCGTCGACCAGGCGCGCGAGCACTGGAAGAGGTGCCGCGCGGACGGCTCCTGGGCGGAGTTCCAGCAGTCGATTCTCGGTCACCTGCTGCAACGCCTGGGCCCGAGTGGCCACTACTGGCACGATGTCGGACGCCAGTTGGCGAGCGGCAAGCCGAGCATGGCGCCGACGGTGGGGGTCTCGGAGCGGCCCGCAAGGGGTGACCGGGAGTTCACCGTTCTGAGCACGGTCGGGATGAGCCGCCAGCGGATGCCCACGGTCGAACTGTACGAGGACGACGTCGCCCCCTACGGACGCATTGAACTGGCGGTCGCCAGTACTCTGCCCAGCCAGCGGTCGGGCAGCATCTTCCCGTGGCTGGCGCAATACCCGTGGCGGTCGGTGACGTGGTTCGCGCCTGGGGACGTCGTCAAGTGGTACCACGAGGCGCGCACGTTCCCCCTTGGCAATGGCGAGTCGTCCTGGGAGGGCGTGCTCCTCCTGGACGACCCGAACCGTCTCGCGGGTCCTGAGGCCCCCGGCATGACCGGGCTGAGGCTGAGCGGCGACGCCGTCCGATGGCTGTGGCTCGTGCCCATCACGGGCGAGGAGCACCGGTTCGCCAAGAGCGAGGGATCCGACGCGCTCATCCGGCGTCTGGCCCAGCAAGGCCGTTCCTGGGTCGTCTCCTGAGGGCGGCTCGTCTTTCAGGGGCGGTCCGCATCCGGCCAAGGAACGCCCCCAGGACGTCCTAACTGGGGACGAACAGTTCCAGCAGCAGCCAGACGACGGGGGCCGTCGCGACGAGGGAGTCGAGACGGTCCATCACTCCCCCGTGGCCGGGCAGGAGCGTTCCCATGTCCTTGATGCCGAGATCCCGCTTGATCATCGATTCGACGAGGTCGCCGGCGGTCGCGGTGACCACGGCGGCGAGCCCGATGATCACGCCCTGCCAGATGTGACCGCCGTCCAGGAGCCACCACACCAGCCACCCGCCGACGATCATGCAGGTGACGGCGGACCCGGTGACGCCCTCCCAGGTCTTCTTCGGGCTGATCGTGGGCGCGAGCTTGTGCTTGCCCAGGAAGGATCCGGCGAAATAGCCGCCGATGTCGCTGGCGACCGTGGTGGCGATGAAGATGACGGTGCGGTGGTCGCCGTCGTCGGGACGCATGAGCAGCGCGACGATCCCGCCCATCAGCACCAGGTAGCCGGCCACGAGCGATCCGGCGGTGACGTCCCGCACGTATCCGGGGGCGCCCTCGGTCATGCGCGTCATCAGCAGCGCCAGGACCGTCAGCGAGACCGCCGCGACGGTGGCGGTGGCGCCCCACACGTAGGCGACGACGGGCGTACCGACCATTCCCGTCGCGACGGGGATGAACGGGACGCGGATGTCACGGCTCTTGAAGGCCTCGGTCAGTTCCCGCATGCCGAGGAACAGGAACACGACCATCACGGCAAGGAAGATCTCCTTGACCGTGTACAGCGAGAGCAGTACGAGAGCGCCGAGCGCGACGCCTACGCCTATGGCGAGCGGGAGGTTTCGCCCCGTCTTGCCTTCAGGCTTCCGAGCGGGGGTCGCGCCGCCGGAAGGCACGGAGTCACCGGAAGGCACGGAGTCACCGGAAGACGGGGGGTCGCCGGAGCCGTCCGCCCCTGGGGGCGAGTCCAGTGCTTCACCGGGGGGTGGGCCGGCCATGTCGACCTCCGGCTCGTCCGGGGAGCCCGAGGGCTCCCCGGCGTCGTCGAGTCTCATCACACTTCGAGCAGTTCGGCCTTCTTGTGCTCGAGTAGCTCGTCGATCTGCGCCACGTAGCGGTGCGTCATGTCGTCGAGTTCCTTCTCGGCACGCCTGACCTCGTCCTCGCCGACCTCGCCGTCCTTGGCGAGCTTGTCGAGGGCGTCCTTGGCGCGGCGCCGGATGTTGCGGATGGAGACCCGGCTGTCCTCCGCCTTGGTGCCGGCGACCTTGATGAACTCCTTGCGGCGCTCCTCCGACAGGTCGGGGAAGACGACCCGGATGACGTTGCCGTCGTTGGTGGGGTTCACGCCGAGGTCGCTGTCGCGGATGGCCCTCTCCACCGCCTGCATGGACGACTTGTCGAAGACCTGGACGATGACCATGCGCGGTTCGGGGAGCGTGAACGACGCGAGCTGGTTGATCGGCGTCGGCGTCCCGTAGTACTCGGCCGTGATCTTGTTGAACATCGCGGGGGTGACCCGGCCGGTGCGGATGGCCTGGAAGTCCTCCTTGGCGACCGCGACCGCCTTCTCCATCTTCTCCTCGGCTTCGAGGAGGGTCTCGTCGATCACTGTGACTCCCGTGTCATCTGGTCGGCCCTGGTCCTGCGGTTCCGCGCCGCGTCCGGCGCGGCCCGTGGGCTGTGGTCAGCCCTCCGCCGGGCTGACCAGCGTGCCGATCTTCTCACCCCGGACGGCCCGGACGATGTTGCCCTGCCCCATGAGGTCGAAGACCACGATGGGGAGCGCGTTGTCCATGCAGAGGCTGATCGCCGTGGCGTCCATGACCTTCAGGCTCCGCTGTAGAACTTCACCGTATTCCAAACGGTCGAACTTGACCGCGTCTGGATTCTTTCGGGGATCGGCATCGTAGACACCGTCCACTTGCGTGGCCTTCAGTACCGCCTCCGCACCGATCTCCAGCGCGCGCTGGGCGGCGGTGGTGTCGGTGGAGAAGAACGGCTGGCCGAGCCCGGCGCCGAAGATGACCACGCGGCCCTTCTCTAGGTGCCGGATGGCGCGGCGCGGGATGTAGGGCTCGGCCACCTGGCTCATGGTGATGGCGGTCTGCACGCGCGTGTCGAGCCCGAGCTTCTCCAGGAAGTCCTGCAGGGCCAGGCAGTTGATGACGGTGCCGATCATCCCCATGTAGTCGGCGCGCCCGCGGTCCATGCCGCGCTCGGCCATGACGGCGCCGCGGAACATGTTGCCGCCGCCGCACACGACCGCCACCTGCACGCCGTCCCGGACGGCTTCGGCGATCGCCTCGGCGACGTGCTGGACGACCTCCGGGTCGATGCCGAGCGGGTCACGTCCGGCGAAGGCCTCGCCCGAGAGCTTCAGCAGCACCCTCTTCCAGCCCGCGCGTGGCGCGTGCTGGTCGGACGACGAGGCCGCCGTCGCGCTACTGGTCGTCTTGTCCGGCACGTCGGCGGCCTCCTCGTTGCTTTCGCTATGTCTCGGGTACTCGTCTCCAGAGTGCCCTTAAGCCTGCCCGACCTTGAACCGGGCGAAGCGGACGACCTTCACGCCGGCCTCGTCGAGGACCTTCGCGATCGTCTTCTTGTTGTCCTTCACGAACGCCTGTTCCACGAGCACGAAGTCGCGGAAGTAGGCGTTGACCCGACCCTCGACGATCTTCGGGATGGCTTGCTCGGGCTTGCCCTCGTCGCGGGTGAGCTGCTCGGCGAGCGCCCGCTCCTTCTCGATCGCCGCGGCGGGGATCTCGTCGCGGGTGAGGTACTTGGGGGCCATCGCCGCGATCTGCTGGGCGACGTCCTTGGCGACCTCGGGGTTCTCGCTGTCCAGCTCGACCAGCACGCCGGTGGTCGGCGGCAGCGACGGGTCGGACTTGTGCAGGTAGCTGGCCACGTAGGCGCCCTGGAAGTGGGCGAACCGGCGCAGCTCCAGCTTCTCACCGATCTTGGCGCTGTTCTCCTCGATCAGGGCCTGGACGGTCTTGCCGGGCTCGATCTCGATGGTCAGCAGGCCGGCGGCGTCAGCGGCACCGTTGGCGGCCGCGAACTCGACCAGGCGCTGGGCGAGTTCGATGAACTGCGCGTTCTTGGCGACGAAGTCGGTCTCGCAGTTGAGCTCCAGGAGCGCCCCGTCACCGGAGTTCGCAAAGTACTCGGCGACGAGGCCGTTGGCGGCGGTGCGCTCGGCACGCTTGCCGACGTCCTTGGCGCCCTTGAGACGCAGCAGCTCGGTCGCCTTCTCGAAGTCGCCGTCCGCCTCGGTGAGGGCGTTCTTCACGGCCATCATGCCGGAGCCGGTCAGGTCGCGCAGCCGCTTGACGTCAGCGGCGGTGAAGTTGGCCATCGCTCTCTTCGCTTCTCTCGTCGTTGGTCGTGGGACCCGCGACGGTCCCGGCGGCGTCCGCATGGACGCCGCCGGGACCGCGGGATCAAGCCTGCTCGGCCTCGGCTGCCTTGGGGGCCTCCTCAGCCGGAGCCTCGTCGGCCGGAGCGGCTTCGGGGGCCTCGTCGGCCGGAGCGGCCTCGGGGGCCTCAGCCGGAGCTTCGGCGGGAGCCTCAGCGGGGGCCTCAGCGGGGGCCTCAGCGGGGGCCTCAGCCGCGGCCTCGGTCTCGGCCGGGGCCTGCGCGGCTCCGTCGGCCTCGCCGGGCTTCAGCAGGTTGCGCTCCCACTCGGCCAGGGGCTCGCTGCCGGCGGCCGCGGTGCCCTCGGCGGGCTTCTCGTCGCCACCGGGGGCGGCGCCCGCACGGGCGATGAGGCCGTCCGCGACGGAGTCGGCGACGACGCGGGTCAGCAGGCTGACGCTGCGGATGGCGTCGTCGTTGCCCGGGACCGGGTAGTCGACCTCGTCGGGGTCGCAGTTGGTGTCGAGGATGGCCACGACCGGGATGCCGAGCTTCTTGGCCTCGTTGACCGCGATGTGCTCCTTCTTGGTGTCCACGATCCAGATGGCGCTCGGAACCTTCGCCATGTCGCGGATACCGCCGAGGGTGCGCTCCAGCTTGTCCTTCTCGCGGCGCAGGCCGAGGAGCTCCTTCTTCGTCATGCCGGAACCGGCCACGTCGTCGTAGTTGATCTCCTCCAGCTCCTTGAGCCGGGTGAGCCGCTTGTGGACGGTGGAGAAGTTCGTGAGCATGCCGCCCAGCCAGCGCTGGTTGACGTAGGGCATGCCGACCCGGGTCGCCTGCTCGGCGATGGACTCCTGGGCCTGCTTCTTGGTGCCGACGAACAGGATCGTCCCGCCGTGGGCGACCGTGGCCTTGACGAACTCGAAGGCGCGGTCGATGTAGGACAGCGACTGCTGCAGGTCGATGATGTAGATGCCGTTGCGCTCGGTGAGGATGAAGCGCTTCATCTTCGGGTTCCACCGGCGGGTCTGGTGGCCGAAGTGGACGCCGCTCTCGAGGAGCTGCCGCATGGTGACGACGGGTGCCATTGCCCGTGTTCTCCTTCTCTGGCCCTGCTGGGCCGCATTTGGTTATCTGCCTGCGCCCGGGTGCTGCCCCACCGTCGCCGAGGCGACGGACCGAGGGACTGCGCCCCACCAGGGTTGCGGTGGCATGCGGACGCGTGAAATCAGCCGCCGGGATACCTCCAGGCGGCTGTGACCCGTTGCCGGGTCTGGGTCCCGTCCGCTCTGGGAGCGGCTTCTCGTCTGCCCGCCCTGGAGCGGAACGATGACGGTCTGGCCCTGACCGGTGCCCTCTCGGACACACCTACAGATTATCAGGGTGCGAAGGTGTCCGTGCCTCATCGATTCCCGCAGTTATCCACAGTTCGCGAACCCCGTCGACGGGCGGCCCGGCCGAGGGGCAGGGTTCGGTCCATGACCGTGTTCTCGCTGCTCCTGACATGCATGATCGCCATCGGGTCGCCCGGCCTGGACGCCTGGCGCTGGCCTTTAGGGCCGCCGGCCCCGCAGGTGGCGCGCGGCTTCTCGCCCCCGGCCGTCCCTTGGGGCCCGGGCCACCGCGGTGTGGACCTCGCGGCGCGCCCTGGCCAGGCGGTCTACGCCGCCGGGCCGGGCCGCATCGCGTACGCCGACGATCTGGCGGGACGAGGGGTCGTGACCATCGACCACGGCGTCCTGCGGACCACGTACCTGCCCGTCCGCCCCAGCGTCCACGCCGGCCGCCGCGTCACGTCCGGCACGCGGATCGGCGTCCTGCAACGAGGGCTGCTCCACTGCCCCATAACGTGCCTGCACTGGGGTCTGCGCCGCGGCGCCCTCTACCTGAATCCGCTCAACCTCGTCCAGCGCCAGGTACGCCTCCTGCCTCTCTGGCACCAGCCCACACCAACGGCGACCCCTCGCCCCGTTGATTCGCCGTCTCCGCAGCCCAGGATGGCCCTGCGCGACGCCGCCACCGCCACGGGCGGAGCACTGTCGGGCATGCTCCTGGCCTTCGCCCTGGCCTTCGCCTGGCGTCGAACCCGCCTCCGCTTCCGACTGCACCGCCGCCGCCGTCAGCCACCAGGCGTCATCAACCTCTCCCAGGAACGCCGCCTACGCCGCGCTCCCTGATCCGTCCCGCCGCCCGGCTCCACCACAGCCGGGCGGCAACCCCGCACCACACCCCAGAACGATCGGGCGGGTCACAGCTCGCGGCGGGTGCCTCGGGGGTGGGCTTGGCGGTGGACCTGCCTCAGGCGTTCGGCCGATACGTGTGTGTAGATCTGGGTCGTCTGCAAGGACGCGTGGCCGAGAATCTCCTGGACGCTGCGCAGATCGGCGCCGCCTTCAAGGAGGTGGGTGGCGGCGGAGTGACGGAGGCCGTGCGGACCGAGGTCGGGAATCTGCCCTACCTCCGAGATCCTCGTGTGGACGATCCGCCGGGCGCTCGTAGGGTGCAGGCGCCCTCCCCGTGCGCCGAGGAAGAGAGCGGGGCCACTGTTCTCGGTCGCGAGTGCGGGGCGTCCGGCGCGCAGCCAATCCTGGACGGCGCGGGCAGCGGGCTCTCCCAGAGGAACCGTGCGCTCACGCCCGCCCTTACCCAGGACTCGAACGGTCCTGCGACCGGTGTCGAGGTCGTCGACGTCGAGCCCGCAGAGTTCGCTCACGCGGACTCCCGTGCCGTAGAGAACCTCCAGGACGGCCAGATCGCGAAGCCCCACCGGGCCTTCGGCGTCCACGGTGTCCAGGAGATGTGCCGCATCGTCCTGAGTGAGGACGGCGGGAAGATCACGCCGTCGTTGAGGCGTGCCCAGCAGCAGACCGGGGTCGTTCTCCAGAAGCCGCCGCCGGTGCAGATGGCGGGTGAAGGCGCGGACTGCCGCCGTCCGTCGGGCCAGGGTCGCCCGGGATCGGCCCAGCGCATGTTGACGGGCGAGCCAGGCCCGCAACACCGTGATATCCAGTTCGGCCGGTTCCACCAGGCCGGCATGGGCGGCATAGGCGCAGAAGTCGGCCAGATCGCCGAGATAGGCCCGCAGGGTGTGGGGCGAGACGCCCCGCTCGGCGCGCAGATGACGGCCGAACTCGGCGACGGCGTCCTCCAGCGCGTTGGTCACAGGCGTCACGCTGCGCCAAGGCCCCGACCGAAGCAAGCACCGAACCCCGGTTTCGAGCGAATCACCCGGAAGCTCCCCCAAGTTATCCACAGAAAGCCATTCTGCGATGACGTTCCGTGAGCCTGCGGCACTGTCGAAGGCCGGAGGTGAGGCCCATGACTGCCCACATCGATCTCGGCCGCCGCGGCGAGGACGCCGCCGTCCGGTACCTGGCCGGACTCGGCTGGACGATCCTCGACCGCAACTGGCGGTGTCCCGAAGGTGAACTGGACATCATCGCCCACGACGGGCGGCGTCACGTCGTGTGCGAGGTGAAGACCCGCCGGTCGGCCCGCTTCGGTGATCCCTTCGACGCGATCACCGTCGACAAGGCCACCCGGTTACGGCGGCTGGCCTGGCGATGGGCCACCGCGCACGGCGTCAGCGGCGCACCGATGCGGGTGGACGTGCTCGGCCTGATCGGCGACGACGACTTCTCGATCGATCACCTGAAGGAGGTGTGCTAGATGACGCTGGCCAGAACGCGCTCGGTCTCCCTCGTCGGCGTGGACGGGTTCGTCGTGGACGTCGAGGCGGCCATCACCAGCGGCGTCCCGGGCCTGCACCTCGTCGGCCTCCCGGACACCGCCCTCAGCGAGGCCCGCGACCGCGTCAGGGCGGCGATCTTCAACTCTGGCGAGGACTGGCCCAACCGCCATGTCACGGTCTCGCTGTTCCCCGCGAGCATGCCGAAGAAGGGCGCGACCTTTGACTTGGCCATAGCAATCGCGCTACTCGGGGCGGCGGAGGTGGTCCCGCCGCGCAGCTGCGCGGAGATGGTACTGATCGGCGAGCTTGGCCTGGACGGGCGCGTCCGGCCCGCCCAGGGCGTGCTGCCCGCCGTGCTGGCCGCCGCGAACCGCGGGTACCGCACGGTCGTCGTGCCGCGCGCCAACGCCGAGGAGGCCGAACTCGTCCCGGATACGAAGGTGGTCCCCGCGAGCACGCTCCGCGGGCTGCTGTGCTTGCTGCGCGACGAACCACCGCCCTTCGAGGAGGACGAGGAAGACTCACCTGCGACCCCGAAAGGGTTCGGCCTGGGGCAACAGACCATCCCGCCCGACCTGGATCTGGCCGACGTCAGGGGGCAGGCCGAGGCCCGCCGCGCCCTGGAGATCAGCGCCGCGGGAGGGCACCACCTGTTCTTCGCCGGTCCGCCGGGCTGCGGGAAGACCATGCTCGCGGAGCGGCTCCCGACGCTGATGCCGCCCCTCGAACCGGAGGTGGCCCTGGAGGTCACCGCGATCCACTCCGTCGCCGGGACCCTCCGGCCGGGCCAGCCCCTGATCACACAACCCCCGTTCTACGCGCCGCACCACACGGCCTCCCGTGCCTCGATGGTCGGCGGCGGCTCGGGCCGCGTGCTCCAACCGGGCGCGGTCTCCCTGGCCCACCGAGGGATCCTCTTTCTGGACGAGGCGCCGGAGTTCATCGCCGGGACGCTCGACGCCCTGCGGCAACCGCTCGAAGAGGGCGAAGTGCGGATCAGCCGCATCGAGGGCATCGCGCACTTCCCCGCCAGGTTCACACTCGTCCTCGCGGCGAATCCGTGCCCGTGCGCCGCGGCGAAGCAGATCGACTGCTCCTGCGCCCCGGGCATCCGCCGCAAGTACGCCAGCCGGGTGTCCGGCCCGCTGCTCGACCGCATCGACCTCAAGCTGGAGCTCACCCCGGCCAGCCGAGCCGAGCTCCGCTACGACCTGGAGTTCGCCGAGTCGAGCAAGGTGGTGGCCGAACGGGTCATGCTGGCCCGCGAACGAACGATGAGACGCCTGGCCGGCACCCCGTGGCGGTCCAACTCCGAGGTCCCCGGGCCCGAACTGCGCCGCCGCTTCACACCGCCCCAGGAGGCGATGCACGGCCCCGACGAAGCCTTGCACCGGGGCACGCTCAGCGCACGCGGCCTCGACCGGATCCTGCGGGTGGCCTGGACGATCGCCGACCTCGCGGGCCACGACGAACCCGGGCCGGACGACGTCGGCGGCGCGCTCACCCTCTGGTCCGCGGGGCGCCAATGAGCGACGAGCGAACCGCCCGCGCCACCCTGACCGCGGTGGCGGAACCCGGAGACGCCTTCCTCAACCGGATGATCGACCACTGCGGCCCCGAGGACGCACTGGAGGCCATCCGGTCCACACGGCTCCCCCAGAGCCTGCCGGCCACCCCCCAGGAGGTTCGGCGTCTCGACAACTGGCGGATCCGGCTCATCGCAGCGGAACCCGACCAGGACATGGCCGTCTGCGCCCGGTTCCGCGGCCGCCTCATCTGCCCGGGAGAGCCCGAATGGCCGACGACCCTCGACGATCTCGGCGCCGGCCGCCCGTACGCCCTGTGGCTGCGCGGCCCCGGCGACCTGCGCTACAGCTGCCTGCGTTCGGTCGCCATCGTCGGCTCCCGCGCCGCGTCCCCCTACGGCCTGCGCGCCGCCGCCGACTTCGCCTCCGAACTCGCCGACCAGGGCTGGACGGTGATCTCCGGCGGCGCCCTCGGCATCGACGCGGCCGCCCACCGCGGCGCCCTGGCCGCCGACGGCCCGACCGTCGCGGTCCTGGCGAACGGCGTGGACGTCCCCTACCCGGCGTCCAACGAGGGGCTCTTCGCCGAGATGGCGCGGCGATCGCTCCTCGTGAGCGAGTCACCGCCGGGCGCCCACCCGCACCGCCTCCGCTTCCTCGTCCGCAACCGGGTGATCGCGGCCCTCTCCCGGGGCACGGTCATCGTCGAGGCGGAGGCGCGCAGCGGCGCCCTCAACACCGCCGGCTGGGCGGCCAGACTCGGCCGCGTGGTCATGGCCGTGCCGGGCCCGATCACCTCTCGCTCCTCGATCGGCTGCCACCGCCTCCTCCGCGAGGAGGGCGCCACGCTCGTCACCCGCCCCGAGGAGATCATCGAGGCCGTCGGCCGCATCGGCGCCGACCTGGCCCCGCCACCGGCCACCCCCGTCCTGCCCCGCGACCGCCTGGAATCGGTGACCCGCTCCGTCCTGGAGGCCTTCCCGGCCCGCGGCGCCGCCGGCCCCGCCCAACTCGCCGTCAACGCGGGCGTGGACCTGAACACCGTCAACGCCAAACTCGGCCTGCTCGCCGCAGGCGGCTTCATAGAGCGCACGCCCTCCGGCTGGCGCCTGACGAAGTCCGGCAGGTCGAACACCCCACCCGCCATGCAGTCGGCCGCCCCTCCGCCCCTCCCCCGCGTCGGCAACGACCACCCACAGGAGCCCCCATGACCGTCGCCGCATGATCAGCCTGGGTGTCGGGTGTCAGCGCCCGGTGTCAGCGCCCGGCGCCCAGTGTCCCGCGCCCGGTCTCGGGTGTCTGGTGTCCGGTGTCCCGCGCCCGGTCTCGGATGTCCCGCGCCCGGTGCCCGGTGCCGGGTGCCGGGTGCCAGGTGCCAGGTGCCGGGTGTTGGGTGCCGGAAAAGGAGGCACCACTGGGCGTCCTATGGCGGAGCCGGTGGGGAGCACTGCGGATGGCGGCGGGAAGGGACACGTTGTCGTGGACGGGGCGCTCGCGCCGATCGACCGGTTGTCTGCCGTTTTGTCGGCGCCCTGCAACGACCACCGCGGGGGCGCACTCAAGGGGGTCATGTCGGCGATCGGGGGGCCATGACCGGCGATCGGGCGGCGAAGCATCGGCTCGGGGGCGTGAGGGGCTCCCCCGGCCATCACTGGTTCAGCGGAGGAAGCGGTCGTGCATGTCGGAGGACTACTCCTCGGCGGGGAGCTCGAAATCGCTCTTCGCCAGCTCCTCGACGTTGACGTCCTTGAACGTGACGACTCGAACGTTCTTGACGAAGCGGGCCGGACGGTACATGTCCCAGACCCACGCGTCCTGCATGGTGACCTCGAAGAAGACCTCTCCGTTGTCGACGCTGCGCACCTGGAGGTCGACCGAGTTCGTGAGGTAGAAGCGGCGCTCGGTCTCGACGACGTAGCTGAACAGCCCCAGGACGTCGCGGTACTCGCGATAGAGCTGCAACTCCATCTCGGTCTCGTACTTCTCGAGATCCTCCGCGCTCACGCTCGTGCCCCTTCCGTGCGGTCCTCATCGGGGAGCTCCCCCTCGGTCTCCTCCTCCAGGACCACATCTCCATTGTTACGCAAGGCACGCCCCACGTTGACGTAGGAGAACCGATGCTCAGGACACGGACCGTGCACTTCGAGCGCCCTGCCGTGCGCACGGGTCACATAGCCCTTGTGAACATCGAAGCCGTACTCGGGATACCGCTCATGGAGGTCCACCATGATCCGGTCCCTGGTGACCTTCGCGATGATGGACGCCGCGGCGACGCAGGCCGCGACCTGGTCACCCTTGATCATCGGGAGGCCGGGGACGTCCAGCCCCGGCACCGGGAACCCGTCGCTGATCACATACGCGGGGCGCCTGTCGAGGGCGGCCAGCGCCCGCCGCATTCCGGTGATGTTGCACCGGTGCAGCCCCAACCGGTCGATGTCATGGCACGGGATGACGATCGCGCTCCACGCGTGGGCACGTTCGGTGATCTCCGCGTACAGCCGCTCCCGGCGCGCGGGTGTGAGCAGCTTGGAATCCGTGAGGCCGTCGATCTTCCCTCGTCCGCCCTGAAGGATCACCGCGCCGACGACCATCGGCCCGGCGCAGGCTCCCCGCCCCGCCTCGTCGACTCCGGCGACGGGGCTGAAACCCGCGTGGCCGAGAGCCCGCTCGTACGCGAACAGTCCTGCGTCCCGGCGCGGTGTGAAACGGAGTGGACGACCGTTCATGCTCCGCAGCGTACGTCCCAGCGAGCCCCGGCCGCTCCCCGAACGCCACCCTTACTGCCGTATGCCGCACCACACCGAAAACCACCCAAGCCAGAAAGCGGCCCACAGGTCCTGTTCGCCCTCCAGCACCACACCGCCCCCACCCCGCGACCAATCGCCCTCGACGAGCCGAGCACCAGCGCACTCACCGCCGACAGCAGAACTCTGGCGGCGCGGCCACGGCGGCGACCACCGGCAGGCTCTCCACGCCACCGGCCCTCGCGCCTCCGGCCGGCCTGCCTTTACGTGGGCCGGTTGAGGAGGGCGGGGATGGCGAAGGACCAAGGGGTCCTGGACGGAGTTCATCGGCACGGCCGATCACGCGCGCGGCTTCAGAACCCGGAGCGGTCGGGGCCTCGGTCGGGCCGCCGCCGGTTCGGTCGGTTCGCGTGGTCAGGTTTTGTAGTGGCGGCGGCGTCTGAGGTAGGCGAGAGGCAAGGTGCAGAGGATGCCCAGGGCGTAGGGGGCGGCCGGGAGGGCGGCTGCGCCGGACTTCTCCAGGGCGGGTTGTTTGAAGGTGGCCGGGATCGGCAGAGTGCCGAGGCGGTCCAGAGGCCAGACGATGACGAAGGCGCGGCCGATGACCCGGTCGATCGGGATGGTGCCGCCGCCCGGGTCGCCGCGATGGGAGCGGGAGTCGTAGGACAGTTCGCGGTGGTCGCCCATCACCCAGAGCTGACCCGGCTTCACGGTGACGTCGAAGGGGTCGTTGGAGGGCTTGTTCTGCTCATGGGTGATCGGGTCGGTGAAGATGTAGGACTTCTCTTCCAGGGGGACGCCGTTGACGGTGACGCGGCCCTGGGCGTCGCAGCACTTGACGTGGTCGCCGGGGATGCCGATGACGCGCTTGATGTAGTCCTTCTCGTTGGGCGCGACGCCGAAGGCGGTGCCCACGGCGCGCAGGGCCTTGGAGACGGGATTGCTGGGCTCGTCGACCTGGACCTCGGGATCCCAGGAGTCGAGGCCGTTGAAGACGATGACGTCACCGCGGGCGATGTCCCGGGTGTGGTAGACGATCTTGTTGACCAGGACGCGGTCGCCGACCTGGAGGGTGTTCTCCATGGAGCCGGACGGAATGTAGAACGCCTGGACCGCGAACGCCTTGATGACCAGGGCCAGCACGACGGCGACCACGATGAGGACGGGAAGCTCTTTCCAGAAGGAGCCCTGCTTCTTCTTTCGCTTGCCGTCTTCTTCGGAGTCGTCGGCCGTTTCGTCGGCCGAGTCCACGGGCTCCTTCTCTTCGGGCACCGCGCCCTCGGCTTCGGATCGCACGTCTCTCCGATCGTCCTCATCAGTCATCAGAGCGAAAGCCTAGCGGCGCGGTGCCCATGGGACGCCGCGCGTGGGCGTGTCGCCGACGGCCAAGCCGATCATCTCCGTCCAGAACGGGCAACGCCCCGGGCACCGTCGCGGGTTCCCGGGGCGTCGTGGTCCATCGGCTCAGTGGTCGCGCTTCTCCTTGATGCGCGCGGCCTTGCCGCGCAGGTTGCGCAGGTAGTACAGCTTGGCGCGGCGGACGTCGCCGCGGGTGACGACCTCGATCTTGTCGATGGAGGGGCTGTTGATCGGGAACGTCCGCTCGACGCCGACGCTGTAGCTGACCTTCCGGACGGTGAAGGTCTCGCGGGCGCCGCCGCCCTGCCGCCGGATCACCACGCCCTGGAAGACCTGGATACGGCTCCGGTTGCCCTCGGTGACGCGCACGTGCACCTTCAGCGTGTCGCCCGGACGGAAGTCCGGGACGTCGGCGCGCATCGCGGCCTTCTCGATCTCCTGGATCAGGGTGTGCATCGCAGCGTTTCCTCGTGGTCGAACGCGGGCGTCGAGAGGCCCCGGTGGGTCCTGCGTGGGGGCGTCGCGCCGCGGAAAGTGGTCTTGGGGTGCCGTGCGGTCAAGACGCACGGACGCTTTAGTCTGCCATACCTTCGCCGTCAACCGGAAAACCGGCCTCGCGCAGCACGGCGCGGTCGTGCTTGTCGAGGGCCTCCGGAGCGAGGCGGGAGAGCAGTTCGGGGCGGTGCCGGGCCGTCCGGCGCAGCGCCTCGTCGCGCCGCCACCGGGCGATCGCGCCATGGTGTCCCGAAAGAAGAATGTCCGGAACAGGCCGCTCGCGCCAGACAGGAGGCTTGGTGTAGACGGGGCCTTCCACGAGCGATTCCATCGCGCCCGGGGCGAAGGAGTCGTCGGCGACCGAGTCCGCGTTGCCGAGGACGCCGGGCAGAAGGCGGCCGATCGCCTCCACCATGACGAGGACGGCGACCTCCCCGCCGGCGAGGACGAAGTCGCCGAGGCTGACCTCGTCCACCGGCATCCGGGTACGGGCCTCCTCGGCGACGCGGGAGTCGATGCCCTCGTAGCGTCCGCAGGCGAAGATCAGCCACGGCTCCGCCGCGTACCGCACCGCGTCCGCCTGTGTGAACGGCCGCCCGCTCGGTGTCGGAATGATCAACCGCGGCACCATCCCGGGGGCCACCTCGGCGGCGGATGCCCCTCTGCCGGACGTCTCGGCCCCCGGCTCACCGGCTGATTCCAAGCCGGACGAGGCCAGGGGCGACGTCTCACCGAGGACAGGCGGGGCGGAAGGGCCGCCGCCCGGCGGGATGGAAGAAGCGCTGTCCGGCGAGGGAGAAGAGCCGCTGCCCGGCGGGATGGAGGCGCCGCCGCCCGGCGAGGGGGAAGGGCCGCCGCCCGGCGGGGCGGAAGAGCCGCCGCCCGCCGAAGGGGAAGGGCCGCCGCCCGGCGAGAGGGAAGAACCGTCGCCCGGCGGGATAGAAGAGCTGCCGCCCGGTGGGGCGGAAGGGCGGCCGCCCGGCGTGGGGTAAGAGCCGCCGGTCGGCGGGGGTGGGCTCGTCACGGGCTGGGCGCCTGGGAAGGGGGGCACCAGGGTGTCGAGGGCCTCGCCCCAGGGGTCGGGTTTCATGACCATGCCGGGGCCGCCGCCGTAGGGGGTGTCGTCGACGGTGCGGTGCCGGTCGTGGGTCCATTCGCGCAGGTCGTGGACGCGGACGTCCAGCAGTCCGGCGCGCCGGGCCTTGCCCAGGAGCGAGATGTCCAGAGGGGCGAAGTACTCGGGGAAGATCGTGACTATGTCGAGTCTCATGATTCGTCGAGCAGACCGGGGGGCGGGTCGATGACGAGCCGCCCCCCGGGAACGTCCACCTCGGGGACGAGCGCGGCCACGAAGGGGACCAGCTTCTCGCCCCCGGCCCCGCGCACGACCAGGAGATCCTGGCCGTGGTGCAGGACGTCCGCGACCCGGCCGACCTCGGCCCCGTCCGTGGTGACCACGGCGAGTCCGAGCAGTTCCTGGTCGTGGAAGTCGTCCGGGTCGGCGGACGGGGGGATGTCACCGGGATCGACGACGAGCCACGTGCCGCGCAGTTCCTCCGCGGCGTCGCGATCGTCGATCCCGGCGAAGCGCACGAGCAGGCGTCCCGAATGCCAGCGTTTCCGCTCGATGGTGAGCGGACCGGCGGTGACGGGATCGGTGGCGATCGCCGTGCCCGGGACGAACCGTGACTCCGGCTCGTCCGTGCGGACGTCGACGGTGACCTCGCCGCGAATCCCGTGCGGCCGTCCGATCCGTCCCACCACGAGCGGTTCGCTCATCGGGACGCCACTCAGCGGACCTCGTTGACGTCGAGCAGGTCGACACGCACGTAGCGGCCTCCGGAGAGGGCGCTGATCACCGTGCGCAGGGCCTTGGCGGTGCGACCGCTTCGGCCGATGACCTTCCCGAGGTCCTCGGGGTGCACGCGCACCTCCAGGACCCGGCCGCCCCTGATCCTGCGGGCGCGAACCCGGACGTCGTCCGGGTTCTCGACGATCCCGCGGACCAGGTGCTCGAGCGCTTCTTCGAGCACGTCAGCCCTCGCTCTTGGCTTCGTCGGTCTCGGTGGCCTTCGCCTCGGTCTTCTTCGGCTCGGCCTTCTTCTTGCCGCGGCTCGCGGTGCCGGCGGCCGCGTCGTCGCCCAGCGACTCCTTGACGGCGGCCTCGAACGCGACCTTCTTGTCGGCCTTCGGCTCGGCGACCTTGAGGGTGCCCTCGGCACCCGGCTCGCCCTTGAACTTCTGCCAGTCGCCGGTGATCTTCAGCAGGTTGAGCACGGGCTCGGTCGGCTGCGCGCCGACGCCCAGCCAGTACTGCGCACGCTCAGAGTCGATCTTGATGAGCGAGGGCTCCTGCTTGGGCTGGTAGAGCCCGATCTCCTCGATGGCCCGCCCGTCCCGCTTGGTGCGGGCATCGGCGACGACGATCCGGTACTGCGGGTTCCGGATCTTCCCCAGACGCTTGAGCTTGATCTTGACTGCCACGGGTGTGGTGTACTCCAACTTCATCACTGGATGGGCGGGCCCGCACCAGGTGGGGAACACCGGCTCACGGCCGCCCGATGGACTCCGGTCGCGCAGGACGAGAGAGGGCGCCTCGCGATTCCGGGTTTCCAGCCTGCCATTGTGCCAGACGTTCGCCGCGAAAGCGCAATCGCATCGCCCGGGTGTCGCCCCTCAGCCCCGACCCTCAGGCCTCCGCAGGCCGCACCACCTCGACAACCGCCACCAGGTGACCGGCAGCAGACGCGGCAGATCGACCCATCCAGCACAACTTACGAGCCCAGAAGCGCCATGCGGGGTCCGCGAGACCTGCGCAGCCGCAGCCGCAGCGCCGGGCCGGGGCGGGGCGGGGCCGCGCACGTCAGGCGAGCACCCGGGACAAGCCCCATAGCCGCCGAGCTGCGCCCACCCATACGTTCCCTGCCCCGCACTCCACCCGACCCGCGCCGGGGGCCAGGGCTGCCCCCAGGCCCCCCGCCGCATGAACCGGGCTGTGCCTGGGTCATGCGTCGGGGGTGCGTTGGGCGGGTTACTTCTTCTTGCGGTTCTGGAGTTTGTTCAGGTCGGGCATCTGGAAGCCGGGCGGGAGCTGGCCGCCGCCCAGACCGGGCGGGAGGGTGCCGCCACCGAGGCCGGGCGGGAGCCCCTTCGGCATGCCCTCGTCCGCGGGGGCCTGCTCCTGGGCGGGCTTGCCCGCGGCGCGCTTGCGGGGGTCGCCGCTGCGCTGCTTGCCCTTCTTGTTCTTGGCGGCCTTCGCCGCCTTGGTCGCCTTGCGGCGGCCGCCGGGCATGCCGGGCAGGCCCATGCCGCCGGCCATCTGGCGCATCATCTTCTGCGCGTCGAAGAACCGGGTGACCAGGCTGCTGACCTCGCCGACGCCGACGCCGGAGCCCTTGGCGATGCGGGCCCGCCGCGAGCCGTTGATGATCTTCGGCTGGGAGCGCTCCTGCGGGGTCATCGAGCGGATGATCGCGGCGATGCGGTCCAGGTCCCGGTCGTCGATCTGGCTGATCTGGTCGCGGACCTGGCCCATGCCCGGCATCATCCCGAGCAGGTTCCCGATCGGGCCGAGCTTGCGGATCATCATCATCTGCTCGAGGAAGTCCTCGAGGGTGAAGTCCTCCCCCGAGGCGAACTTGCTCGACATCTTCTCGGCCTGCTCGGCGTCGAACGCCTGCTCGGCCTGCTCGATCAGGGTGAGGATGTCGCCCATGTCGAGGATCCGGCCCGCCATGCGGTCCGGGTGGAAGACGCTGAAGTCCTCGAGCTTCTCGCCCGTGGAGGCGAACATGATGGGGCGTCCGGTGACGTGCCGGACGGACAGCGCCGCGCCGCCGCGCGCGTCGCCGTCGAGCTTGGTGAGGACGACGCCGTCGAAGCCGACGCCGTCCATGAAGGCCTGGGCGGTGTTGACCGCGTCCTGGCCGACCATGGCGTCGACGACGAACAGGATGTCGTCGGGGTGGACGGCGTCGCGGATGTCGACGGCCTGCTGCATCATCTCGGCGTCGATGCCGAGGCGGCCGGCGGTGTCGATGACGACGACGTCGTGCAGGGCGTGCCGGGCCTGGTCGATCGAGCGGCGGGCCACGTCGACGGGGTCGCCGACGCCGCTGCCCGGCTCGGGCGCGAACACCGGGACCCCGGCCCGCTCCCCGACGACCTGGAGCTGCTGGACGGCGTTGGGACGCTGGAGGTCGGCCGCCACCAGCATCGGCGTGTGGCCCTCCTGCTTCAGCCAGCGGGCGAGTTTGCCGGCGAGGGTGGTCTTACCGGCGCCCTGCAGGCCCGCAAGCATGATCACGGTCGGCGGGGTCTTGGCCAGCCGGATCCGCCGGGTCTCGCCGCCGAGGATGGTGATGAGCTCCTCGTTGACGATCTTGACGACCTGCTGCGCCGGGTTCAGCGCCTGCGAGACCTCCGAGCCCTGTGCCCGCTCCTTGATCTGCGCGATGAAGTCCTTGACCACGGGGAGCGCGACGTCGGCCTCAAGAAGCGCGATCCGGATCTCGCGGGCGGTCGCGTTGATGTCGGCCTCGGAGAGCCGGCCCTTGCTGCGCAGCGACGAGAAGACCGTCGTCAACCGGTCGGAGAGCGTCTCGAACACGTGTCTGGACCGTCCTTGGAAAGCTTCTGGGATCGCCTATCAGGGTATCGGGTCGCCGGGCGAGCCCCGCCCCCTCCGGAAACCCGGTCAGCGGAGGGTTCTCAGGACCCGGGTCCGGACGGCGGCCAGCGCGTCGGGGTCGTCGAGCGGGCGGCCCTGGTCGTCCACCACGTAGAAGACGTCCACGGCCTCGGCGCCGAGGGTGTCCACCTGGGCGGCGCGGACCTGGAGGCCGCAGGATCCGAGGGCCTGGCCGACGCGCCACAGCAGTCCGGGGCGGTCATGCGCCCGGACCTCGACGACGGTGGCGGTCCGCGACGCGTCGTCCACGATCATGACGCGCGGGGGCGGCACCGTGACGCCGGGCCGGATCCGGACCGACCGCGCCCGCCGCTCCAGCCGCTCGGCCACGTCGAGGCGTCCGGCGAGCATCCGCCGCAGGTCCGCCTCCAGGCCGGCCGGATCCGGCGGCGTCCCGAACTCCGGGACGGCCGTGAAGTCCAGCACCGCCGTCTGGGCGGACGGGACGGCCGATCCCGACACCGACGGGGAGGAGACCACACGTGCGGTCTTCACGGCCAGGCGGTGCAGGGCGAGGACGCCGGCGGCGCGCCAGAGCAGGCCCGGCCGGTCGGGGGCGGCGATGGTGATCCGGGAGCCCGTCACGCGGACGGCGGCGCCGTCGTGGCGCGCCAGGGCGAGGTGGTCGGCGGTGAGCGCGGGGCCGGGCGGGGGCGTGCCGCCGGAGAGCGCGGCGGCGGCGCGGCGGGCGAGTTCGGCGACGAGGCCGGCCTTCCAGGCGCCCCAGGCGGCGG
Organism: Actinomadura sp. NPDC023710; assembly: GCF_040639875.1. Classification (NCBI taxonomy): domain Bacteria; kingdom Bacillati; phylum Actinomycetota; class Actinomycetes; order Streptosporangiales; family Thermomonosporaceae; genus Actinomadura; species Actinomadura sp. NPDC023710. Next base: position 93,990 of record NZ_JBFAGB010000005.1, on the reverse strand, counting down.
GGCCGGTGGCGCCGCCGTCGGCGACGGCGAGGGCGGCGAGGAGGTCGACGACCTCGCGCTCGCGGCCGGGCGCCCCGGACACGGCGGCGGTGACGGTCTGGACGGTCACCGGGTCGTCGATGTCGCGGCGGGTCGCGGTCTCGGGGAGCAGCAGGTGGTGGCGGACGACGGTCTCCAGGACGCGGACGTCCTCCTCCGGGAGGCCGAGGCGGGCGCCGATGTCGCGGGCGACGACGGCGCCGGAGGTGGAGTGGTCGCCGGGCCAGCCCTTGCCGATGTCGTGCAGGAGGGCGCCGATCAGGAGCAGGTCGGGACGGGCCACCTCGCGCGTCAGGGCGGCGGCGCCCGCGGCGGTCTCGACGAGGTGGCGGTCGACGGTGAAGCGGTGGACGGGGTTGCGCTGCGGGCGGTTGCGGACGCGCTCCCAGTCGGGCAGCAGCCGGACGATCAGCCCGGCCTGGTCGAGGGCCTCCCAGACCGCGATGGCGGCGGGCCCGGCACCGAGGAGGGAGACGAGCGCGTCGCGAGCCTCGGCGGGCCAGGGGACGCGCGGGAGGGCGGCGTGCTCGGCGAGCCGGGCGACCGTGGCGGGGGCGAGCGGCAGGCCCGTCTGGGCTGCGGCCGCGGCGACGCGCAGGACGAGGGCCGGATCGTTCAGATCGGCGTTCCGCGCGAGGACGACCTCCCCCTCGTGCTCGACGGCGCCGTCCCCGACCGGCCTGCGCTCCACGCCGCGCCGGCCCGCGCCCTGCGGGACGCCCGGGGGCTGCCGGTGCTTGGCCCTGGTGAAGTTCTCGACGCGGCGCCACAGGTGGGACGCCCCGTAGGTGACGGTGCGGGCGGCCTCGGCGATCGAGCGTTGCAGGACGTCGGCGTCCAGGAGTCCGAGGGCGCGGGCGACGGCCTGCTGCTCCTGGAGGACGAGGCGGTCGGTCGAGCGGCCGGTGACCTGGTGGAGCGCGTGCCGGATGTCGAGGAGCAGGTCGTGGGCGGCGCGCACCCGGGCGTCCGGGGCGGGGGCCACCCAGGACGCGGCCACGGCGTGCATGACGTGGACGTCCCGCAGCCCGCCGTGGGCCTCCTTCAGGTCGGGTTCGAGCAGGAACGCCAGCTCGCCGTGGGTCTCCCAGCGTTCGCGGCACATCGCCGACAGCTCGGCGAGGCGGGTGGGCGCGTCGGCGCGCCAGTCGGCCAGGACGGCGGCGCGCAGCTCGTCGACGAGGGCGTGGTCTCCGGCGAGGCGGCGGGCCGACAGCAGCCCGAGGGCGGCCTTCATGTCGCCGCGCGCCACGGTCCGGGCCTCGGCGACGGTGCGGACGGAGTGGTCGAGCCGCAGGCCGGAGTCCCAGACCGGGTACCAGACGCGGTCGGCGATCAGCGCGACGCCGGCCAGCCCGCGATGCAGCAGGACGAGGTCGAGGTCGCCGCCGGGCGTCAGTTCGCGCCGGGCGTGGCTCCCCACCGCGACGAGCGCCACCCCCTCCGGCACCGTTCCCTCGCCGGTTGCGGCGGTGCCGGCGGACGGCGGGGGTTCGGGGTGGGGCGGGGCGGCGGCCAGCAGGGAGGCCAGCCAGCGGTCGAGGGCGGCGGCGCGGGCGGCGCGGGCGGTGGCCAGGGCGGCGCGGGCCGAGTCCGAAGTGGCGCCGCCGGCCGGAGCGGGCGCGGGGGCCCGGTCTCCGGCCGGCGGGTGTGCGAGGGTCACCGTGCCCCCTAGAGGGCTTCCGGTCCGGTCTCGCCCGTGCGGACCCGGACGACGGTGTCGACCGGCACGGCCCACACCTTCCCGTCGCCGATCTTGTCGGTGCGGGCCGCCTTGACGATCACGTCGATGATGTCGTCGGCGTCCTCGGCCTCGACCAGGACCTCGACGCGCAGCTTGGGCACCAGGTCGACCTGGTACTCGGCGCCCCGGTAGACCTCGGTGTGGCCCTTCTGCCGTCCGTAGCCGCTGGCCTCGCTGACGGTCATCCCCTTGACTCCGAAGGCCTCCAGGGCCTTCTTCACCTCGTCCAGCTTGAACGGCTTGATGACCGCCGTGATGAGCTTCATCCCTTCGCCTCCACCTTCTTGGCCGGGGCGGACGGGGCGGGCGCCGCCGCGGTCGCCCCGGAGCCGATGCCCGCGCGGATCGTGCCGAAGTCGTAGGCGGTCTCCGCGTGCGCCGTGCTGTCGATGCCGGCCGCCTCGTCGTCCTCGCTGATCCGGAAGCCCATCACCAGGTCGATCACCTTGGCGATCACGTAGGTGACGACGAAGGAGTAGGCGAGCGTCGCCAGGACGGCGACGGCCTGCTTGCCGAGCAGCGCGAACCCGCCGCCGGCGAACAGCCCGTCGGCGCCGGCGTCGTTGACGGCGGTGGTGGCCAGGAACCCGATCAGCAGGGCGCCGACGATGCCGCCGACCATGTGGACGCCGACGACGTCGAGCGAGTCGTCGTAGCCGAGCTTGTACTTCAGGCCGACCGCGAACGCGCACACCGCGCCGGCGACCAGGCCGAGGGCGATGGCGCCGAGCGGGGTGACGAACGCGCAGGCCGGGGTGATCGCGACCAGGCCGGCCACCACGCCCGAGGCGATCCCGAGGGTCGTGGACGAGCCGTCGCGCAGCTTCTCGACGACGATCCAGGCGAACGCGGCGGCGCAGGTCGCGACGAGCGTGTTGATGAACGCGACGGCCGCGGTGGAGCCGGCCGACAGCGCGGACCCGGCGTTGAACCCGAACCAGCCGAACCACAGCAGCCCGGCGCCGAGCAGGACGAAGGGCAGGTTGTGCGGCCGCATCGGCTCCTTCGGCCAGCCCCTGCGCTTGCCGAGCACCAGCACCAGGGCGAGCGCCGCGACGCCGGCGTTGATGTGGACGACGGTCCCGCCCGCGAAGTCGAGCGCGCCGAGGTCGAACAGCCAGCCGGCCTTGCCGCCGTCCTGGCCGTCGGACCACCACACCCAGTGGGCGATCGGGAAGTACACCAGCGTCGCCCAGACCAGGGTGAACACCACCCAGGCCCCGAACTTGGCACGGTCCGCGACCGCGCCGCTGATCAGCGCGACGGTGATGATGGCGAACGTCGCCTGGAACGCCACGAAGACCAGCTGCGGGATGCCCGTCCCGTCGTCGGCCGTGGCCGCGTTCTCCAGGCCGACGAGCCCCCAGTCGCCGAACCCGCCGATGAACGAGCTGAGCCCGCCGCCGTCGCCGAAGGTGAGGGAGTAGCCGTAGACGACCCACGCCATGCCCACCACGGCGATGCTGACGAAGCTCATCATCATCATGTTGAGGACGCTTTTGGCCCGGCTCATACCTCCGTAGAAGAAGGCCAGGCCCGGTGTCATCAGCAGGACGAGCGCTGTGCTCGTCAGCATCCAGGCGGTACTACCGCTATCGATCTTCATCTCTGAGCGCGTCCCTCCTCGCCAGGAACTTCGAACTGCTCAGAGACTCTGGCGCGGCCGTTTCGCCCGGTATGCCGCTACGTTTCCGCCATGTGAAACCCGACATCGACGTGTTTCGCCGCTGTTTCCAAGTCCTCACATGCCGTATTTACGCGGTCTGCGGGGCGGTGCGGGGACCGGTTCAGTCGCCGAGGATCGCGTCCACGAACGCCTCGGGCTCGAACGGCGCGAGGTCGTCCGGCCCCTCCCCCAGGCCCACCAGCTTCACCGGGACGCCGAGCTCGCGCTGCACCTGGACGACGATGCCGCCCTTGGCGGTGCCGTCGAGCTTGGTGAGCACCACGCCGGTGACGTTGACGACCTCGGCGAAGACCCGGGCCTGCTGCATGCCGTTCTGGCCGGTCGTCGCGTCCAGGACGAGCAGGACCTCGTCGACCGTGGCCTGCTTCTCCACCACCCGCTTGACCTTGCCGAGCTCGTCCATCAGCCCGGTCTTGGTGTGCAGCCGGCCCGCCGTGTCGACGATCACCACGTTGACCTTGGTGTCGATGCCCTGCTTGACGGCGTCGAACGCGACGCTGGCGGGGTCGGCGCCCTCGTCCTTGCGGACGACCTGCGCGCCCACCCGCGTCCCCCACGTCTCCAGCTGGTCGGCGGCGGCGGCGCGGAAGGTGTCGGCGGCGCCCAGCAGCACGGTGTTGCCGTCGCCGACGAGGACGCGGCCGAGCTTGCCGCACGTGGTGGTCTTGCCGGTGCCGTTCACGCCGACGACCATGAGGACGGCGGGCCGGTCGCCGTGCGCCTCGGTGTGCAGGGAGCGGTCGATGTCCGGGCCGATCTGCTTGAGCAGCTCGTCCTTGAGCAGCTCCCGCACCTCCGCCGGGCTGCGCGTGCCGAGGACCTGGACGCGGGTCCGCAGGTCGTCGGTGACCTGCCGGGCCACCGCCGTGCCCATGTCGGCGGCGATCAGGGTGTCCTCGATCTCCTCCCAGGCGTCCTCGTCGAGCGTGTCGCGCGACAGCAGGACGAGGAGGGTCTTGCCGAAGGCGTTCTGGGAGCGGGCGAGCCGGGCCCGCAGCCGCACGAGCCGCCCCGCGCCGGGCGGCGGCCTCTCGATCTCGACGGTGGGCCGCGGCGCGACCTCCGTCGGCGGCGCCTTCTCGATCGTGGGGGCGGCGGTGTCGGCGGTGTCGGCGGCGGTGGCGCCGCCGGTGCGTTCCGAGGGGCGCTCGACCGGCGGGCGGGTCCGGCGCGGCCGCAGCAGCGTGACGCCGCCGATGATCAGCGCGATCACGGCCAGCGCGGCGATGACGATCACATATTCCATAACGCCCCCAGTTTTCCAGACGAGCACTCCCGCGCGAACACGCTGCGCGCGGGCCCGCCGATCATGCGGCGAGCCCGGCCGGGCGCGCAACCGCGCGGGACGCCCGAACGCCCCGGGCGCCCGCGCCGGGGCGGTAGATCAGGCATTACCCCCAGGGAGGGATGCCCGTTCGGAGGACTCCCACTCGTCGACGTTGCGGAGCAGGGCCTCCAGGTAGGACCGCAGGTGGGTCCGGTAGACGTCGCTGTAGGTGCGCAGGTAGGCGATCTCCCGCTCCAGGGCGAGGCGCTCGCCGTCCGGGAGGGTCTCGGGGCGGGACGCGGGCAGGGCCTGCGGCGGGGCCGTGCGGACGGCCGCCTCGGCGACGGCGGCGGCCTTGCGGTGGGCGTCCTCCATCATCTGCTCCGCCCGGCCCTTGGCGTCGGACAGGATCGCCTCCCGGTGCAGCCTCGCCTCGTGCGCCAGTTCCCTGGTGTAGCGCTCGGCGTCCGCCACGTACAGGTCGGCGGTCTGCTGGGCCTGCGAGAGGATGCGGACGGCCTGGAAGTGGGCGTCCTCGGGGGCCATCACGCCGCGGGCGCCCGAGGACGCCTGGGCGCGCAGCCGGTTCACCTCGTCGGCCAGGGCGGCCTTGTCGGTGAAGATCTTGACGAGTTCCCGCTCCACGTACTGCAGGAAGTTGCGGACCTGCTCCTCGTCGTATCCGCGGCGCCCGAGGGCGGCCCGGGCGAACACCACCGAGTGGAGCTCGCCCGGGGTCAGCCGCGAGCCCTCGGAGACGACCGGAAGGTTCGGGGAGTTCAACGCGCTCACCTCTGTGCGTCGGCGAAGGTTTCGAGGCGGATGCGGTCACGGGGGACTCCGAGCCGCGTCAGCTGCTCGACGGTGTGCCCGACCATGACGGACGGCCCGCACACGTAGGCGTCGTGACCGTCCCAGGGGCCGCGCCTGGCGACCACGTCGGACAGGTTGCCGTGCTCGATGCCGTCGTCCCCCGACTGGAGCAGCGAGGAGAACCCGTGCCCGCCGGGTTCGTCCGACACGGCCGGGACGACGGTGAGCCAGGGGAACCCGTCCGCCAGCTTGGCCAGGTCCTCCAGGTCGTAGAGGCCGTCGCGGCTGCGGGCGCCGAAGAACAGGTGCACGCGCGGCGGGACGGCGCGGCCGGAGATCTGCTCCAGGATCGCCTTGAGCGGGGCCAGGCCGGTGCTGCCCGCGACGAGCAGGACGTCACGCGGTGAGGCGTCGTCCAGCGTGAGCGTGCCGATGGGGGCGCCCATGCGGACGCGGTCGCCTGCCTGGGTGACGCGCACCAGCACGGGGCTCACCGGCCCGCCGTCCACCAGCCGGACGTGGAAGTCGACGGTGTGGTCGGGACGCGGCGCGTTCGCCATCGAGTAGTACCGCCAGTGCCGCAGCCGGGACGGCACTTCGAGCGCGACGGACTGGCCCGGCGAGTACGGCAGGGGCCGGTCGGGCTGGATCCGCAGGACGCTGATGTCGAAGCGGCGGCGCTCGACGGCGACGACCTGGCCGTTCCACCAGGCGGGGCTGCTGAGGGCGTTCTCGTCGGCGGCCTCCAGCATGACCTTGGCGACGAGGCTGTAGGCCGCGTTCCAGTCGCTCTCGATGTCGTCGCTCCAGGCAGGCCCGGAGAAGTGGCGCAGGGTCGCCAGGAGGCTGGCCCCGACGTGCGGGTAGTGCTCGGCCACGATGCCGAACCGGCGGTGGTCACGGCCGAGCTGCTGCAGGAACGGGACGAGGTTGGACAGGTCGTCCACCTGGGACACGATGTGCCCGAGGGCGCGCAGCAGCTTGTCGCGCTGGCCGCTCATCCCGATGGGGAACATGTCGCGCAGGTGGGGGTTGCGCACGAAGAGGTCGGAGTAGAAGAACAGCGCGACCGCGTCGCCCTTCTCGGCGACCTGCGCGAAGCTGGCCTTCAGTCGCTGGGCGTCCACGGAATCAGGCGACGGGCTCCGCCGCGGCCTCCGTCATGACCTTCGCGACGACACCGTAGGCGGCCGTCCAGTCCTGTTCGAGGTCGGAGCTCCACTCCGGGCCGCTGAAGTAGGCGAGGGTGGCGAGCAGGCTGGCGCCGACGGGGGCGTAGTGCTCGGCGATGACGCCGAAGCCGTGGTGGCGCCGGCCGAGGTCGGTGAGGAAGGGGACGAGCGCGTCGGGGTCGTCCACGGTCGAGACGATCTGCGACAGCGCCGCGAGCAGCACCTCGTGCTGCTTGGCCATCGACGTGGGGAACATCCGCCTGAGCTGCGGCTCCCGCGCGAAAAGGTCGGCGTAGAAATATTCGGCGACGTCCAGGCCGTTCGCCGCCACCAGGGCGAAATTGCCTTTGAGTTTCTGGGGATCCACGGGTGACACCTCTCCGGCGGTTCTCCGTACCGGACGGGGGGAGTCCGGTGAGGAAGCCGGAGAACCGCAGGTCCATATGGGTAGTGGATTGCCCCAGGGCACACAAGCCCGCCAGCGTCGCCGGGTCATCACGGTCGGTGCACGCCGATCCCTCCGACTTACGCGTCACCGGCGCCGATGTGAAGTCTCCAAACGGTTATAGGTCGGGAGAAGACGCCGGAGACCGGAGCCGCCACGCCGCCCGAAATGTGAGCGCTGGGCGATGTCACGTTCCAAGGAAAATGTGACACGCATCACGGCCGCTGCGAAATGGGCCCGCCGCCGCCCGGACCGGGGTGCTGGATGCCGCGTGCCCCTGATCCCGCGGCATCCAGCACCCCCGGCCCGCGAGCGGACGCCCCGCGCCCAGCTCGGAGAGCCTCGGCGGCCGCCCCGCCTTCACCGACCGCACCGAGAGCAGTGGCGCCGGTCGCCTTCGAAGCGGCGAGCCACCGCGTTCATCCGCCGGGATGGAGAGGGCGGTCGGCCGGGTGCACAACGGTGCGCCGCCCATGACATGAACAACGCTCTGCGGGCCCCCTTTCCCGGTTCTTTCATGGGATAATCTCGCCCTGCCACTTCGCCTCCGTTCGGATCGACCCGAGTGGCACGGCCACGCATTTTCCGTCCCGTCGCCCGAGGCTCCCCATAAGGAAAAGGGAGCCCCGGTGGCGAACGCCTGTCCAGACAGGTGCCCACCGCCTCTGACCTGGCGATCTTGCAAGCTCTGGTCATTCCCCGGTCAAGGCGTTAATCTTCGGCTGGCCGCCTGATCATCCGGAAAGGCGGCGCTCGGACCATGGGCCGACATCCCCACCCCGAGGAAGGCACGCGATGGCTCTTCGGTTCACCCCCCGCGCCGCCGGCGCGCTCGCCGTCACGGCGCTGGCGCTGGCATTTCTCACGTCGGGTTGCAGTGGCGACGACAAGGACGGCGACGGCGAGGTGTTCCGGCCGCCGTCCCCGTCGCCCTCGCAGACCGCGCAGGAGGACACCGACCCGGGCGCCCGGGAGGGGATCGCGGGCGCGCGGGCCGCGCTCCAGGCCTTCCTGCGCGGCCAGGCGGCCGGCGACCAGGCCGTGTGCCGGTACGTGGCCAAGGACAGCGACTTCGTCCGGGGACCGGCGCTCCGCGGCGACTGCCCGAACGGCGTGCGCAACACGCCGCACCTCGTCCGGCCGCAGGAGCGGCAGGCTCTGCGGACCGTGACCGTGAAGGGCGGCCGGCTGTCGGGCGAGGAGGCGGTCATCCCCTTCTCCGCCCTGCACTACACGAGCGGCGCGCTGACCGAGCGCACCCTGCAGGACGAGTTCACCCTGCGCCGCGACGGGGAGATCTGGCAGATCGTGAAGTGACATCGGGCGCCGCGCGGATCAGGGCCGGTACATGGCGATCCAGTCGACCGAGAGGGTCACGTCCCGCGTCCGGCTGACCCCCTTCGCCGTCAGCCTGGCCATCTGCGGGAACCAGTCGAGCTGGATGGCCTGCCCCATCTTCCCGGGCGGCAGCGCCTCCCGCTTGGACGTGTGGAACCACCTGCGCCCGTCCACGTAGCCCGTCATGCCCTTGCTGTTCCACTCCACCGCGAAGGCGTGCCACTTCGTCAGGTCGATGCGCAGGTGGGAGTCCAGGCGCCGGGAGTCCTTCTCGGGCCCGTAGTGCAGGAAGAAGTTGGTCCCGTTGCGCAGGCCCTTGTCGCCGTAGGTCTCCATCCAGTCGATCTCCCCGCCGCCGTTGTGCGGGTCGGTGCCGCCACCGCCGCCGACCGGCCACAGCAGCAGGTTGGCGTTGTAGCAGGCGCAGCCCCGGCTCACCCGGACGCGGGCCTCCCAGCGGCCGCGCTTCTGGGCGCCCTTCATCCAGGCGACGCCCCCCGTGTCGCCGTTGCGCTTGCCGGTGATGCGCAGGACGCCGTTCCGGACGCTCACCGCCTTGGCGACGCGCCGGCCGCGGCCGCCGTTGCCCGGTCCCGTGTAGACCTCCCAGGCGCGGCGGTCGAAGGTCCGGAAGCCGTCGGAGGCGATCGGACGTCCCCACCCGTACCGCCGCGCCGCGGTCGCGGTGGCGCGCTTCTTCCCCTTCGCGCGCGCGGAGTCCCAGGTGTCCTCGTGCGCCCGCGGGCCCGGCTTCCCGTGCGTGGTGGCGGACGTCCCGTACGCGATGGCGGGCGCGGACTTCTCCAGGGAACCGATGGCGCGGGCGGAGGCCGGGTCCGGGACCGCGCCCGGAGCCGCGGCCAGCGCGAACGAACAGCCGGCGGCCAGAGCCCCGCCGGTGACCACGGCCATTTTATTTCGGGTCGGCAAAAGCATGGCACTCCTCCGGGCGGCGAATGAGGCGAAGGCCCGGCCAGAAAGGCGCCGTCCTTCTTTTATTCCGTGCACCGGAACGCTATGCGGCGGCCCGCGGGCGGCCCTAGGGCCCTAGGGCCCTAGCGGCGGGGGTTGCGGGCCCCAATCACGGAGGCCCAGCTCAGCCGCCGGGAGGCATCCCGAGCCAGGTCACGATGGCCGTGGCCCGGTTCGGCGCACCGAGTTTCGCATAAATGCGGTTGATGTAGTTCTTGACGGTTTTCTCGGTGAGAAATAGCTTGGCCGCGATGTCGTTATTCGCAAGACCGCGCACGATCAGATCCATGACCTGGACCTCGCGGGCGGAAAGGCCGAACCGCGCGCGCTGCTCGGCCGGATCGGCCGCGGGCGCCGCGCGCCGGCCCGTCCGCGCGGCGTCGATGAGCGCGGCGCTGGCCGCGTGCGAGAGGGGGTGGGCCCGGTGCCGGACGGTGTCCCGGATCGCCGCGGCGAGCTCGTCCACCGTGAAGGTGTTGTGCACGAGGTAGCCGACGGCGCCGTTGCGGACGGCCGAAAGGATCACCTCGGGCTCCTCCACCTGGGTGAGCATGATCACTCGGCTGATCCGGCTCAGCGCGGCGGCGGCGCCCACCCCGTCGGCGCGCGGCATCCGGACGTCGAGAAGGACCACGTCGGGCACGAGCCGCCAGGCCATCTCCTCCGCCTCGCGGCCGTCGCCCGCCTCCCCCACCACCTCGATGTCGTCGGTGGCCTCCAGCGCCGAGGTGAGGCCGGCGCGGATGAAGGTGTTGTCGTCCACGACCATGACGCGGTACCGCGCGGGCTCGTCCATCACCGGCTCCCGAGCGCGGCCCGCGCGGGTTCGGACTCCGGGCCCGCCGCCGGCATCGACGCGGTGACCTCGGTGCCGCCTCCGGGGACGGAGCGCACGGCCAGCCGGCCGCCGGCCCTCCTGGCCCGCTCGTGCATGCCGACGAGGCCGTAATGGCCGCCGCGGGCGAGCGCGTCCAGCCAGCCGGGGTCGTCCGGCCGTCCGGGCATGCCCTTGCCGTCATCGCGCACGCGCACCTCCAGGTCGCCGCCGATGACCGCCGTGACGATGTCGACGCGGGACGCGTCCGCGTGCCGCCGCACGTTCTCCAGCGCCTCACGCACGATCGTGACCATCTCGCGCCGCGCCGGCGCGGGGAGGTCCGCCCCCGCCTCCGCGTCCACCCGGACCGGGACGCCGGTGCCCCCCTCCCACTCCCCCGCCAGCTCCCGCACGGCGTCGCCCAGCGGGACGCCGGCCGAGTCGTCGCGCAGCTCGGTGATGAGCGAGCGCGCCTCGCGGGTGGCGACCTGGGCCGCGGTGGCGATGCGCCGCGCCTCCCGCTCGGCGCGGTCGGGGGACTTGCGGACCCAGCCGGGCAGGCCGTTCGCCGACAGGGCGATGCCCGACAGCGTCGCGGTCAGGGAGTCGTGCATCTCGCGGGCCAGCCGGGTGCGCTCCTCGGCGGCCATCGCCTGCGCCTCCATCCGCCAGCGCGTCTCCTCGGCGGCGGCGTGCTCGTCGAACAGGCGGCGCAGCACCGACCCGACGAGCGCCGCGACTCCGTAGAAGACCGGCAGCAGGACGAGCAGCGGCATGATGACGCCGTCGTCGGAGGGCGTGTTGCGGTAGAGCGCCGCGTAGTACAGGACGGCCTGCTGCGCACACAGCAGCGCGGTGACCGGCCACCGGTACAGCAGTCCGGCGAGACCGGCGGTCACCACCGTCACGAGGAAGTAGGGGCCGAAGATCCCGCCCACCTGCAGCACCGCGTAGCCGATGAGCACGTCGAAGGCCAGCAGCGCGGGCTGCTCGAACAGCCGCAGCACCACCCTCTCCCAGCCCGCCAGCACCACGCCGGAGACCACGACCGCGAGGACGAGCACGCAGAGCGCCCAGGGGTCGCCGCGCACCTGCCCGTCCACCAGCACGGTCACCCCGATGACGAGCACGCGCAGCTGCATCAGCAGGACGAACGTGGTACCGACCCTGGTCTCGACGGAACGCCGCACAGCAGACGGAACCGGTGCAGCGGAGCGCGGCATCGCAGGGGCCCTTCCAGATGACGAGCGCCGAACTCATGACGCCATGGATCTTGCCAAAGACCGCATAGCGAACATTAGTCATTCCGGACGAGGAGATCGCTACGATGCCCACGAGAACAAGCGTTCCCGTTCGCGGGAGGTCACCGGTGACGGCTCCGAGGGCGGTCCCGCAGCCGGAGGAGGCGCGCGGCCCGGCCGATCTGCTCGACCTGATGCGCCGCCTGCAGCAATGGTCCGGCCTGCCCCTTTCCGAGCTAGAGGAGCGGATGGACGCGGACGGCGTGGTCGCCCCTTCCGGAATCGACGCGCTCCTCGGCGGGAGCACGCTGCCGAGCCGGGGGCTGGTGACCTCCTTCGTGACCACATGCGGCCTCGTCCCGGAGGAGCGCGAGCGGTGGCTGCGGGTCTACGACCGCCTGTGCGGCCCCGCCGCCATGGAGGGCGACAAGCGCGTCGCCGGACGGCCGGCGCTCAACCTGGGTCCCGCGACGGCCCCGGCCCCACGCCCGACCCCAGCCCCACCCCCGACCCCGGCTCCAAGTCCGCCCCCTGCTCCCGAGAACGGTTCCTCCGGGCGGCACGCGGTGCAGCCATCGCGTCCACGGCACCGCAAGACGCCCTCGCACGGGCCCACCGGCCGCCGCCCGGTGTCGCTGCTGGTGGCGGCACCCGCGATCATCACGATCGGCGTGGTCGTCTCGACCCTGACGGGGGTGTTCGGCGGCGAGGGCGAGCCGCACCGGCCGCAGGCGTCGCCGGGGACGGCCGGCAAGGCGACGCCGCCCCCGCCCGGGTGGTACACGGTCATGCCGCTGAGCGACGGCGAGCGGTCCGGCGACTGCCTGTCGGTCCTGCCGGACGACCGGCTGAATCCGCAGCTGGCGCAGGACAAATGCGTGGCGGAGGACTCGCTCCAGCGGATCCGGCTCGCCTCCGTCCCCGACAGCGCCGGGACGTTCCAGCTGAAGGCGTGGACGGCGAAGGGCGAGCTGTGGTGCGCGACGCTCGACACCGAGGCCGAGCGCTCCCCGCTGCACATGAGGGAGTGCGGGGACGATCCGCTGCAGCGGTTCGGGCTGACGCCGGCGGGCAAGCCGGTGAAGGGCGGGCAGCTCTACCGCATCGTTCCGCAGGCGACGCGCGACGACGGCATGTGCGTGGGCGTCGACATCCGGGAGACCGGCGGCATGGAGGCGATCCACGCCGCGTGCGGCCGGTCCGGGGTGCGCGGCTACCTCTTCACGCCCGCCGCCGAGCCGTGACCGCGCGGCGGGTCAGTCGAGGTCGCGCAGGCGCTGGCTGACGACCTGGGTGACGCCGTCGCCGCGCATGCTGACGCCGTAGAGGGCGTCGGCGCCCTCCATGGTGCGCTTCTGGTGCGTGATGACGATCAGCTGGGACGACTCGCGCAGCTCCTCGAAGACCGTGATCAGCCGCTGGGTGTTGGTGTCGTCGAGCGCGGCCTCGACCTCGTCCAGCACGTAGAACGGGGACGGGCGGGCCTTGAACACGGCGACGAGGAACGCGATGGCCACGAGGGACCGCTCGCCGCCCGACAGCAGCGACAGCCGCTTGACCTTCTTGCCGGGCGGGCGGGCCGAGACCTCGACGCCCGTGGTGAGCATGTCGCCCGGCTCGGTCAGCGAGAGGCTGCCCTCGCCGCCGGGGAACAGCCGGGCGAAGATCCGCTCGAACTCGCGGGCGGTGTCGTCGTAGGCGGTGGCGAACACCTGCTGGACGCGGTCGTCGACCTCCTTGACCAGGCCGAGCAGTTCGCGCTGGGTCTTCTTCAGGTCCTCCAGCTGGGAGGTGAGGAACGCGTGCCGCTCCTCCAGGGCGGCGAACTCCTCCAGGGCCAGCGGGTTGATCTTGCCGAGCTGGTTGAGCTGCCGCTCGGCGGTCTTGGCGCGCTTCTCCTGGACGGCCCGCTCGTACGGGGCGGGCCGCGCGTCCTCGCCCTTGTCCGGGTCGGCCGGGACGGGCTGGTCGGGCCCGTACTCCGACACCAGCGACTCGACCTCCAGGCCGAACTCCTCCAGGGCCCGCTGCTCGAACTGCTCCAGCCGCAGCCGCTGCTCGGCGCGGGCGACCTCGTTGCCGTGGACGACGTTGACCAGGCGTTCGAGGGTCGAGGACAGCTCGCGGACCTGCCCGCGGACGACCTTCAGCTCGGCCTCGCGCGCCGCCTTGGCCTGCTCGGCGGCCTCGCGGCGGCGCACCGCGGCGGCGAGGGAGTGCTCGATGCGCTCCAGGGCCGCGCGGGCGCCCCGCAGGACGGCCTTGGCGACCCGGGCCTGCTCCTCCCGGCGGGCGCGGCGCTGGGCGGCGCGGGCCCGCTCCTCGCGCTCGCGGTGGGCGCCGCGTTCGAGGGCGTCGGCGCGTCCGGCGATGGCCTGGACGCGCTCCTCCGCGGTGCGGACCGCGAGCCGCGCCTCCATCTCCGCGGTGCGCAGCTCCTGGCAGCGGGCGTTCAGCTCGTCGCGCGACTCGGTGTCGTGCCCGGCCTCCTCGGCCACCTCGGCGGCCTCCTCGGCCTCGGCGAGCCGCACCGCCAGCTCCTCGGCCGCCTCGGTGTCGCGTTCGAGGGACTCCCCCGCCGCGTCCAGGGCCTTGGTCAGCCGCTCGGCCTCGCCCCGCGCGGCCCGGACGTCGGCCTCCAGGCGGGCGGCGCGCTTGGCCTCCTGCGCCGCCTGCGCGTCGTACTCCCGCAGCCGCACGCGGACGCGGTCGAGTTCGGCCTGCGCGCGGTCGACCCCCGCCCGGGCGTCACCGGCGGCGGCTTCGGCCCCCTCGACGGCGGCCTGGGCGGCGTGCTCGCGCTCCACCGCCTCGGTGAGCCCGCCGGCCGCGGCGGCAGCGGCGGTCTCGGCCGCGGCGAGATCCTCGGTGGCCTGGTCGAGCGTCGCGCGCATCTGCAGGAGGCTCTGCCCCCCGCCCGCGGCGCCGCCCTGCGCCCAGTGCGCCCCGACGAGCTCCCCGTCCCGCGTGACGGCCCGCAGCGACGCCTCCCCGCGCACGAGCGCGACCGCGGCGGGAACGTCCTCGACCACGACCACGTCCCGCAGCAGATGCTCGAACGCGGGCCGCACGGCATCCGGGACGCCGACCGCGTCGATGGCGTAGTCGGCCCCGGCGACCCGCTCGGCCCGCGCCGGCGCCCCGCCGCCGATGACCAGCCCGGCGCGTCCGGCGTCGCGGGAGCGCAGCAGCGCGAGGGCGGCCCCGGCGGTGTCCAGGGACCCGACCGCGATGGCCTCGGCGGCGCCGCCGAGCGCGGCGGCGATGGCGGTCTCGTACCCGGGCCGGACGTTCAGCAGCGAGGCGACCGTGCCCAACACCCCGCCGAGCGACCCGTCAGCGCCCGCCGACAGCAGCGCCTCCCCGCCGTCGGCGGCGCTGGCGAGCGTGAGGTTCAGGGCCTCGATCCGGGCCTGGAGGGCCGCGACCTGCTTCTGGGCCGTCTGGTCGGCGGTGCGGGCCGCCCCCGCGGCCGACCGGGCCTCCTTCAGCGCGCGGCGCGGGCCGTCCACGGCGGCGCGGGCCGTCTCGGCGGCGTCCTTGGCCGCGGCGAGCGCCTCCTGCGCGGTCTCGTGCTCGGCCGCGAGCGCGGGATCCTCGACGACCTCGGCCTCGAACGCCTCGAACTCGGCCTGCGCGGCCTCGGTGCGCTGCCCGGCCTCCTCCCGCGCGTCCGCGAGCCGCCCGATCTCCGACCGTCCGGCCTGCGCCTTGCTGCGCAGCGCCTCGACCCGGCCGCGCAGCCGGGCCAGCTCCTCGCGGCGGTCGGCGGCGGCGCGGGCCGCGGACTGGAGCCGCCGATCCTCGGCGGCGAGGGCCTCCTCCGCGGCCGACCGCTCGTCCACGGCGTGGGAGAGCCCGTCCCGGGCCCCGTCCAGCGCCTCGCGGAGCATCTCCTCCTGCTCGCGGATCTCGGCGGCCTCGCGCTCCATGTCCTCGGGGTCGCGGCCGCGCCGCTCCTCCTCGCGCGCCTCGGCGGCGTTGCGGTGCCGCTCGGCGGCGAGGTCGGCGACGCCGCGGAGCCGCTCCTTCAGCGCCGACAGCTGGAACCAGGTGTCCTGGACCTGCGCGAGCCTCGGCGCCTGCTCCGCCTCCTCCGCCTCCAGGACGGCCTCGCGCTCCTGCGCCCCGCCCAGCGCCCGCTCGGTCTCGGTGCGCCGCTCCCGGATCGCGGCCTCGTCGGCGGCCTCCTGCTCCAGCCTCGTCCGCAGCGTGACCATGTCGTCGGCGAGCAGCCGCAGCCGGGCGTCCCGCAGGTCGGCCTGGATCACCGCGGCCCGGCGCGCGATCTCCGCCTGCCGGCCGAGAGGCTTCAACTGCCGCCGCAGCTCGCCGGTCAGGTCCTGCACGCGCGTGAGATTGCCCTGCATCGCGTCCAGCTTGCGGAGGGCCTTCTCCTTGCGCTTGCGGTGCTTGAGGACGCCGGCCGCCTCCTCGATCACCGCGCGCCGCCCCTCCGGCCCCGAGTGCAGGACGCGGTCGAGCTGCCCCTGCCCGATGATCACGTGCATCTCGCGGCCGATGCCCGAGTCCGACAGCAGCTCCTGGATGTCCAGCAGCCGGCAGGCGTCACCGTTGATCGCGTACTCGCTCGACCCCGACCGGAACATCAGCCGGCTGATGGTGACCTCGGTGTAGTCGATCGGCAGCGCGCCGTCGGAGTTGTCGATCGTCAGCACGACCTCGGCGCGCCCCAGCGGCGCCCGGTTGGCCGTCCCGGCGAAGATGACGTCCTCCATCTTGCCGCCGCGCAGCGACTTGGCGCCCTGCTCGCCCATCACCCAGGCCAGCGCGTCCACCACATTGGACTTACCGGACCCGTTGGGCCCGACCACGGCGGTGATCCCCGGCTCGAACTTGAGCGTGGTGGACGACGCGAAGGACTTGAAGCCGCGCAGCGTCAGATTCTTCAGATACACGCGCCAGCCGTCCCCCTCCTACGACGCCCACACCTGCAACATCCGAAGCACGATACTGGGTTCATTGCTTTTTTCTCCTCCTTCGGGCCTTGGCGGCCCTCCATCGTCGAAAAAAGCGGGCGATCGCTGGCATCGCTTCGACTCGCCTTGGCGGCTCGCTGCGCGATCAGGTTCTCGCTTCGCTCGAACCTGCCTTCGGACGCGATCGCAACCAGGGAGATCGTTGCGTGGTTGCCATCGGGGCTGAGGCGGTGCTCAGTGGTTTTCTCTCCGCCTTCGGGCCTGGCGGCCCTGCTGTGCCTATTGCAGTGCTCTCCTCCTTCGGGCCCGGAGGGCCCTCCATCGTCGGGCACCGCGGCGATCGCTGGCATCGCTTCGGCTCGCCTGGCGGCTCGCTGCGCGATCAGGTTCTCGCTTCGCTCGAACCTGCCTTCGGACGCGATCGCGACCGGGGAGGCGTTGCGTGGTTGCTACCGGGGCTGAGGCAGTCGCAGTAGTGGGTTGCCGAGGGTGACGACGGATCTGCTGGGCGCAACGGCGGCGAGACGTGGTGCAAGCCCGCACGACTCCACCGAGTAGCAACGGGCCGGCGAGGTGGGCGATGCCCACGAACGTCCACAATGCCGCCATTGGAGAAGGCGAACGAGAACTCGCGAGGCGTGACCGCACAGCGGCTTCCGGCGAGGTGAAGGACGGGCCGCATTGCCCCGATGGCGACGTTGGAGATCGCTCGGGGCAAGCAAGGTCGGCCGCTCCTACGAGCGCTGCACTTGCGGCAACCTCAACGGCTGACTAGCGTCCGGAGGCAGGTGGAACTCGCACACGTCAACATGCAGCGAGCCGCATAGGCAACCTGGTCCCACCGACCGCAACCGACTACTGCGACGACCTCAGGCTCCACCGCAACCACGCGACAGCCTTGGGGACCGCGATCGCGTCCGAAGGCAGGTTCGAGCGAAGCGAGAACCTGATCGCGCAGCGAGCCGCCAGGCGAGACGGAGCGATGCCAGCGATCGCCTGCTTTTCTCGACGATGGAGGGCCGCCAAGGCCCGAAGGAGGAGAAAAAGCAATCAAGTCAGAGCGGGTTCGCGCTCCTTCATCGGAAGCGACATCACTTCGTCGTCCGTCGCCGTCGCAAGCGCGTCGTTCTCTGCCTGGAGCCGTACGAGCTCGGCCTCCAGGTCACGTACGCGCTGCTGCAGGCGCCGCATCTCCGCGACCATCCGGGGGTCGGGACCGCCGACGTGGCCGAGTAGAGCCTTCGCCATGACTAAGGGTCCTCCACGCTGAGTAACCAGCAGGGATCGCGCACGAGAAACTGCTGAAGCAGGTGCGCGTACCTTCTAGAGTCGCACCGGCCGCTGTCCTGGTCAAGAAGCACATCACAGGCCGGTAACAACCTTCCACCCCTAGTTTAGCAGGTACGAACCGGCACTCCCTACCCGGTCAGCGTTCCCGGAACCCGGGAGCCTCTCCGCGCGGCGGGCCCCAGCGGTCGATGACGCCGGTCACAGCGCCGGGACGTCCGGGAACGCCGCCGGGGACGTCGCCGTCCAGGATCTCCAGGAGCCGGCGGCAGTCGCCGCGCGGGCCCTCGGCCACGACCTCGACGCGGCCGTCGCCGAGGTTCGTGGCGCTGCCGGCGAGGCCCAGTTCGAGCGCCCGGGACCTGACCCACCAGCGGAACCCGACGCCCTGGACGCGTCCGCGCACCCAGGCCGTGAGCCGCACGACCTCGTCGTCCTCGTTCATCGCTCCCCCCTCGGTACCGTCAGTACCGTGCCCGCCTGGGGCGCGGCTGGCACACCGGGCAGCTGTAGGACGAGCGGTTCATGAACTCGTCGCGGCGGATCGGGGAGCCGCAGCGGCGGCAGGGCTCGTCCCGCCGTCCGTAGGCGTCCAGGGACCGCTCGAAGTAGCCGCTCTCGCCGTTGACGTTCACGTAGAGGCTGTCGAAGGAGGTGCCGCCGACCTCCAGGGCGGCCGCCATGACCTCTCGTGCGGCCTCCAGGACGCGCGCGGCGTCCGCCCGGCTCATCGTCTCGGTCGGCCGCGCCCAGTGCAGCCTGGCGCGCCACAGCGCCTCGTCGGCGTAGATGTTGCCGACCCCGCTGATGAGCGACTGGTCGAGGAGGGCCCGTTTGATCCCGGTCCTGCGGCGGCGCAGGGCGCGGTAGAAGGCCTCCGCGTCGAAGGCGTCCTCCAGCGGGTCGGCGGCGATGTGCGCGATCGGCCCGGGGACGAGCGCCCGCCCGTCGAAGGCGTCCGGGACGAGGTCGGCGACCATGAGGTGCCCGAACGTCCGCTGGTCGACGAAGCGCAGGTCGAGGCCGTCGTCGTCGAACTCGACGCGGACCCGCAGATGCTTCTCGCGTTCCCGGTCGGGCTCGCCGACGAGCAGCTGCCCGCTCATGCCGAGGTGCGCGAGCACCGCCTCACCGGGGGCTTCGTCCTCCTCGTCCCGGAGCGGGATCCACAGGTACTTGCCGCGGCGGCGGGGCGCCAGCATGGTGCGCTTGGCGAGCCGCCCGGCGAAGTCGGCGGGGCCCTCGGCGTGCCGGCGCACCGACCGCGGGTGCAGGACCTCGGCGGACGCGACGGTGCGGCCGGTCGTCCAGCGTTCCAGTCCGCGCCGGACGACCTCGACCTCGGGGAGCTCAGGCACCGGCCTGCGCCGCCTGCCCGGCCTCCCTGGCCGCGTCCGCGGCCTCGGCGGCCTGCTCGCCCTGCGCCATCGCCGTCTCCGGCGCCACCGCCTCGCCCGGCGCCACCTCGCCCTGGGGCGCCTCACGCCGGACGACGATCTCGCGGATGGCGTTCCAGGCGGCCTCGGCGGCGTGCTGCTCGGCCTCCTTCTTGCTGCGGCCCTCGCCGGCCCCGTAGGTCTGGCCGCCGACCCGCACGGAGGCGCGGAACGTCTTCTGGTGGTCGGGGCCGCTCTCGGCGACGTGGTACTCGGGGACGCCGAGCTCCTCGACGGCGGTGAGCTCCTGGAGGGAGGTCTTCCAGTCCAGGCCGGCGCCGAGACCCGCCGACCGCTTGATCAGCGCGTCGAAGAGCCGGTGCACCAGCGCGGACGCCTCGCCGAGGCCCCGGTCGAGGTAGACGGCGCCGATCAGCGCCTCCAGCGTGTCGGCGAGGATCGAGGACTTGTCGCGCCCCCCGGTGCCCTCCTCGCCGCGGCCGAGCCGGATGTGGGCGCCGACGCCGAGGCCGCGGGCGACGCCGGCGAGGGCGCGCATGTTGACCACGGCGGCGCGCAGCTTGGCGAGCTGCCCCTCGGGCAGGTCGGGGTGGCCGCGGAACAGGGTGTCGGTGACGACGAGGCCCAGCACCGAGTCGCCGAGGAACTCCAGGCGCTCGTTGGTGGGCAGGCCGCCGTTCTCGTAGGCGTAGGAACGGTGTGTCAGGGCGCGTTCGAGCAGCTCGGCGCCCACGTCGACGCCGAGTGCGCCGGTCAGTTCCGCGCGCTCCGGCGCGGGTTCGCTCTTCTTAGCGCTCACAGGCCCTCCTCGCAGGCCGTGCACCGCGCAACGCGCGGTCGCCTCTGCGGCGCGCGGCCGGTGGGCCGGGACGGCGAGGACGCGCAGCGAGGAGGGTCCGCGAAGACGAGGTGCGCGCCGGTCGGTGTGATCCCGGCGTGCACCACGGCTCCGGGCGCAGTCTCCGCGCCGGCCACCACGCCGACGTCACGCGCCGGGTGGTCGGGGTGGGTCGTCCTTCCGCACCATGAGGGGCGGGCCGCATACGCGGATCCGCCCCCCAGGATGCGAGAAGACTCAGGCCGACGGGGCGATGACCTGCCGCCGGTCGTAGGTTCCGCACGTCGCGCACGCGGTGTGGGGCAGCTTGTGGTCGCGGCACGTCGGGCACTCGACCAGGTTCGGCGCGGCGGTCTTCCACTGCGCACGCCGGTGCCGCGTGTTGCTGCGCGACTTCTTCCGCTTCGGGACGGCCACGTCAGCCCTCCTGCTTTCCTTCTCGTCGGTCCGATGATTCACGGGTGCCGGAGCGCCCGTTCCCCCGGTCGGGGGCTGCCGGCTCCATGTCGCCGGCAAGGTCCCGCAGCGCCGCCCACCGGGGGTCGGCGACGTCGTGGCGATGGCCCGGCTCGACGTCAGCGAGCCGCGCACCGCATTCCGGGCACAGGCCCGGGCAGTCGTCCCGGCACAGCGGGGACAGCGGCAGCGCGAGCACCACCGCGTCCCGCAGGACCGGTTCGAGGTCGATCAGGTCGCCCTCGAGGCGGAGCTCGTCGTCGTCGGCGTTCCCGCCCGAGCGGGTGTCGTCGTAGACGAACAGCTCCTGAAAATCCGCCTCGAAGGTCGAGGCGATCGGGTCGAGGCAGCGGGAGCACTCCCCCGTGAGGGGGACCGTCGCCGTGCCCGTGACGAGCACCCCCTCCAGGACCGCTTCGAGCCGGAGATCCAGATCGATCGCGGCGCCTTCAGGGACGCCCACCATCTCGACGCCGAAATTCCCCGGTGCCGGCACGGACAGGTGCTCCTCCCGCGACGACCCGGGTTGCCTGCCCAGAGCTCGGGTGTCGAGCTTGAACGGGGCGTTGGGGTCGTTGCGTGTCAGCGGATTCCTGCTTTCGTGAGGCATGGTCGAACGGCGGCCGCCATTGATGGCCGATGTCCCAGGGTACCGAACACCGGCCGCTGACCCAACTCGCGGCCCGCCCACCAGGAGCGGGCCCGTCAGCCGCCCTTCTGGAGCCGCTGCACCAGCCGGTCGTGGACGCTGTCGGGGACGAGGCCGGAGACGTCCCCGCCGAACCTCACGACCTCCTTCATCAGGCTGGACGACAGGAACGCGTACTCGGGGTTGGTCGCCATGAAGAGCGTCTCCACGCCGGCGATCCGGTGGTTCATCTGGGCCATCTGCAGCTCGTACTCGTAGTCGCTCACGGCCCGCAGGCCCCGGACGATCACCGGGATGTCCTGCTCCTTGCAGTAGTCGACGGTGAGCCCGTAGAAGGTGTCGACCGTGACGTTGCCGTACTCCCGGGTGACCTCGGAGATCATGTCGGCGCGCTCGTCCACGGTGAACAGGCTCTTCTTGCTCTTGTTGATCAGCACGGCGACGACCACCTCGTCGTAGAGGCGGGAGGCGCGGCTGATGATGTCGAGATGCCCGTTGGTGACGGGGTCGAACGATCCCGGACAGACGACACGGCGCACGGCGCGAACCCCTTCGGTCCCGGTTTCTGACCTGCGGCGTGAACGTACCAAATCGCATTCGGCCGGGTTTCCACCGGGCTCGCCGGGGCCGTCCTCAGCCGGCCAGCGCGTCGACGATCCTGGCGGCGACGGGGCCGGACTCGATGCCGTACCCGGACGCCTCGGTCATCACCGCGACCGCGTACCGCGGATCGCTGCGCGGGCCGAACCCGATGAACCAGCGGTCGTTGTAGGAGGCGCCCTCGACGTCGGCGGTCCCGGTCTTGCCGCCGAGGATGGACGTCCCCCGCAGGGACTTGCCGGTGCCCCGCTCGACCACGGCCTCCATCATGTCCCGCATCTGCTTCGCCTGGTCCCCCGTCAGCGCGCGGGACATCCGCTGCGACGAGATCCTGTCGACCGTCGAGCCGTCCGGGGCGCGCAGCCTGTCGACCAGCCGGGGGCTCATGACCTCCCCGTCGTTGAGGACCGCGGCGGCGACCATGGCCATCTGCAGCGGCGAGGCGACCGTGCTGCCCTGCCCGATGGAGCCGAGCGCGCTGAGCGACGGCTGGTCGGTCGCGGGGAAGGAGCTGGGGGCGCTCTTCAGGCCGTCCGCGAACTCGATCCGGTCGCCGAACCCGAACCTGCCCGCCTGCGCGCTGACGGCGTCGTTGCCCGGTTTCTGGGCGCCCATGTAGGCGAACGTGGTGTTGCAGGACTGCGCGTACGCCTCGATGAGGGGGATCTGGGGGAGGTCGCACGAGCCGCCGATGTCGCCCGCGTCGTTGTTGATCGCCTGCCCCGCGCCCGGCGGCTTGTAGCTGCGTCCGGCCTTGACGCGCGCGTCCTCGCCCGTTCCGGATCTGAGCGCCGCCGCGGCGACCACGGTCTTGAACGTGGAGCCGGGCGGGAACAGCTCGTAGGCGGCCTTGTTGAGCAGCGGCTTGCGCGGCTGGTCGCCGAGCCGGTCGAACGCCTCCGTGGCCTTCTCCCTGTCGAGCGTCGACACCTCGTTGGGGTCGTAGGACGGCGTGGAGGCCATCACCAGGATCGCGCCGGTGCGCGCGTCGAGGACGACCGCCGCCCCCCGGCCCGCGCCGCTCGACCGAAGCGCCTCGTAGGCGGCGCGCTGCGCGTCGGGGTCGACGGTCGACACCACCGTGCCGCCGGGGACGTGCTTGCCGATCAGTTTGTCGACGAGGCCGGAGGTGGCGAGACGGTCGTCGGTCCCGTCCATGAAGTGGTTCTCGGCCTCTTCCAGGCCGGTCTGGGAGAACACCGAGAAGTAGCCGGTGACCGGCGCGAAGGCGGCGCCGTCCTTGTAGCGGCGCTGGTAGAGGTCGTCGCCGACCTGCTCGGACCAGGCGAGCCGCTCCCCGCCCGCGACGATGGGCCCCCGATCGATCTTGAAACGGTCCTCGAACTGGCGGGCGTTGAGCGGATCGTCCCGCAGTCCCTGCGCCTGGAAGCCCTGCACGTAGGTGACGTTCACCAGGAGCGCCAGGATCAGGAGCAGGGTGATCACCCAGATGCGTGCCACCGCGCGGTCGATCCCGGGCTCCATGCGGATGGCTCTACCCGAACCGCCGTGATGTCAACGGCCGGCGGCGCGGCCGTACCAGAACACCGCCTCGCCGTAGCGTCGCTCCCGCTCGGCCTCGTAGCCGCCGGGCCACTCCAGCGCCGGGCCGCGGGCGGCGCGTTCCACGACGACCAGCGCGTCCGGGGACGCCCACCCGTTGTCGCGCAGGTCCTCCAGCAGCGCGGTGACGGACGCGTCCGCCAGCGCGTACGGCGGGTCGGCGAAGATCAGGTCGTAGGGCTCGTCCGGCGCCTTGCGAGCGAGCCGCTCCACCTTGTCCGCGCAGGGGACGGCGCCGGGCAGCCCGAGCGCCCCGGCGTTCTGCCGGATCACCTTCATCGCGCGCGGGTGCGACTCGACCAGCAGCGCGTGGGCGGCGCCCCGCGACAGTGCTTCGAGACCGACGGCGCCCGAGCCCGCGTACAGGTCGGCGACGCGCAGCCCGTCCAGCGGACCGAGCAGCGCCAGAACCGTGGAGAAAAGCCCCTCCCGCGCACGATCGCTGGTCGGCCTGGTATCCCGCCCCCCAGGAACGACCAACCGCCGCCCCCCAGCAACCCCAGCAATGACCCGGCTCACTGTTTTAGTATTGCGCTTCTCTCCTCCTTCGGGCCTGGCGGCCCTCCATCGTCGAGAAACGCGGGCGATCGCTGGCATCGCTCCGGCTCGCCTTGCGGCTCGCTGCGCGATCAGGTTCTCGCAAGCTCGAACCTGCCTTCGGACGCGATCGCGACCATTGACGTCCTCGCGGGGTTGCGCAGCAGCTCGGGTCTGCGCGGAGAGATTCGATCGCTGGCGAGGGTGAGCACGGCAAAGCGGGCCGCCAGCGCCGTGCCACGCTGACGACCCGCCTGTGGCCGGCACCAGCTTCGGACCGAAGGGACCGGCCACGTCTTCTCTCGCGTTCGGCTCGAACGACCGCGAGAACCTCACCGCCCAGCAAGCCGCCAGGCAAGCCGGACAAAACCACAGAAACCCACTACCGCACCACCTCAGCCACCGCACCTACCTCAGCCACCACAGGACCCCGCAACAAGCTGGGGGCCGCGATCGCGTCCGAAGGCAGATTCAAGCGAAGCAAGAATCTGATCGCGCAGCGAGCCGCAAGGCGAGTCGAAGCGATGCCAGCGATCGCCCGCTTTATCGACGATGGAGGGCCGCCAGGCCCGAAGGAGGAGAAAAAGCAATTAAGCAAGACTCCAGCGGGCTTGGGTTCGGACTCCGGGGTCGGGGTCGGCGAGGGTTTCGGTGAGGGCTGTCACTACCTCCGGGATGTCGGTGGCCCACTGTTCGAGGGCCTGGACGGCGGCCCGGCGAACGTCGACCGTGCGGTCGTGCAGGGCCTTGATCAGCGGTTGGACGGCGACCTCGGGGCGGGCCTTGGCCAGGGCGCGGACGGCGTGGCCGCGGACCTGCCAGTTGGCGTGGGCGATCGAGGTGACGACGCGTCCTTCGAGGGGTTCGGGGATGCCGAGTTCGGCGGCGGCGGTGAGGGCGGCGATGCGGACGACCGGGTCGTGGTCGGCGAGGAGGTGTTCGAGCGCGGGCAGGCCGGACGGGCGGGCGAGGCGGCCGAGGCCGTCGGCGACGGCGACGCGGACCTCGCGGGACGGGTCGTCGGCGGCCTCGGCGACGCGGGCGGCCTCGCGCAGCGCCACCAGGCCGATGACGGCCTGGATGCGGACCTGCGGTTCGTCGTCCTCGAAGCCCTGGGCGTACAGCTCGCCGGCGCCCTTGGCGAGGATGCCGATCAGGTCGGCGGCGGTGTCGCGGACGGCGGTGTCGCGGCCTCCGGCCGCGGCGAGGAGCAGGGCGTCGACGCCGTCGTCGCCGAAGTAGAGCTCGGGCAGGTCGCGCAGCGCGTCGGCGGCGACGCGGCGGACGTCCTCGTGGTCGTCGGCGAGCGCCCAGGCGAAGGTGTCGCCGGTGCCGCGCGGCGCCTCTCCCGTTCGGGCGGCCCGGACGAGCGCCGTGAGGGCGTCGACGCGTGTCGCGGGGTCGGGGTCGCGGAGGAACTCCTCCGCCTGGTCGAGCCGGATGGTGCGAGTCATGGGACGTGGCCTCCTGGTCGGCCGTCGGATCCGGAGGCGGGCACGGGCCCGCCGCTGGGGGCTCGGGATCAGCGACGGGAACACAGCGCGCTCGCCTGGCGCCGGAGGTCGACGTGCAGGCGGGCGATCAGCGCACGACTCGGGTTCACGCGTTCATCGTGTCCCGCGCGAGGCGTATTGTCAACCAAATAGGTCGGCAATATCTGTTATGTCTTCTCCAGGAAGTCCGCGCGCTCCTCGTCCAGCAGGGACGTCAGTACGGTGGCCAGGCCGGGGTGGTCCGACAGGTCGGGATCGGCCTCGACGAGCGCGGTGGCCTCCTCGCGGGCGTCGCGGATCACGTCCTCGTCCCGCTGGAGCGTGAGCAGCCGCAGGCTGGACGAGCGCCCGGCCTGCGCGGCGCCGAGCACGTCGCCCTCGCGGCGCTGCTCCAGGTCGAGCCGGGACAGCTTGAACCCGTCGGTGGTGGAGGCGACCGCGTCCAGCCGCTCGCGGGCCTTGCCGCCCGCCGCCGCGTCGGTGACGAGCAGGCAGAGGCCGTGCAGGGAGCCGCGCCCGACGCGCCCGCGCAGCTGGTGGAGCTGGGAGACGCCGAACCGGTCCGCGTCCATGATCACCATGACGGTGGCGTTGGGCACGTCCACGCCGACCTCGATGACCGTGGTGGCGAGCAGGACGTCCAGCTCCCGCGCGGTGAAGCGGCGCATCACCGCGTCCTTCTCGTCCGGGTGGAGCTTGCCGTGCAGGACGCCGATCCGCAGCCCGTCGAGCAGCTCCTCCAGCTTCGGCAGCACCTCCATGATCCCGAGCGGGGACCGGCGGTCGCCCTCCTCGGCCACGACGGCGTCCCCCTCGTCGCCCTCCTGCTCTCCGATGCGCGGGCAGACGATGTAGACCTGCCGGCCGTTGGCCGCCTCCTCCTTGATCCGTTCCCAGGTGCGGGCGAGGAACGCGGGCTTCTCGGGCGGCACGACGTGTGTCTGGATCTGCGACCGTCCCGCCGGGAGCTGCCCGAGCACCGAGGTCTCCAGGTCGCCGAAGACGGTCATCGCCACCGTGCGCGGGATCGGCGTCGCCGTCATGACCAGCACGTGCGGGCGGCCGCCGTCGACCTTCTCGCGCAGGGCGTCCCGCTGCTCGACGCCGAACCGGTGCTGCTCGTCCACCACGACGAGCCCGAGGTCGGCGAACTGGACGGTCTCCTGCAGCAGCGCGTGGGTGCCGACGACGATCCCGGCCGCGCCGGACGCCGCCTCCAGCAGCGCCTCCTTGCGCGCCTTCGCCCCCTGCGACCCGGTCAGCAGCGCCACCCGGGTGGCGTGCTCGGCGCCGCCGATCCGCCCCGCCTGCGCCAGGTCGCCGAGCATCCCGGTGATCGACCGGTAGTGCTGCTGCGCCAGCACCTCGGTCGGCGCCAGCAGCGCCGCCTGCCCTCCCCCGTCCACCACCTGCAACATCGCCCGCAGCGCGACCACCGTCTTCCCCGCGCCGACGTCGCCCTGGAGGAGGCGGTGCATGGGGTGGTGTTCGGCCAGGTCGGCGGCTATCTCGTCGCCTACCTGGCGCTGGCCCTCGGTGAGTTCGAAGGGCAGGCGCGCGTCGAACTCGGACTGGAGGCCCCCGAAGGACGGGGGGCGGGGTTTGGCGGGCAGCGACGCTGCGGCGACGCGGCGCTGGGCGAGGGCCACCTGGACGACGAAGGCCTCGTCCCATTTGAGGCGGGCCTTGGCGCGGCCCAGTTCGTCCCAGGTGCGGGGGCGGTGGATGCCCTCGTACGCCTCGCGCAGGCCGATCAGGTGGCGGCGGCGCAGGAGCGCGTCGGGCATGGGGTCGTCCGGCAGGTCGAGCTGGTCCAGGACGGTCTCGACGGACGTGCTGATCGCCTCGATGGGCAGCGACTTGGTGGACGGGTAGATCGGGATGATCTCGTCCGCCCACTCCTGCGCGGCCTCCTCGGCGCCCTTCTCGTGGACGACCTTGTACTGCGGGTGGGCCAGCTGCCGGACGGTCCTGCCGCTGCGGGGCACGTAGGTGCTGATCTTTCCGGCGAACAGGCCCCGGGTGCCCGGCGACAGCTCCTTCTCGGGCCGGTAGGAGCCCTTGCGGCCGAAGAAGCTGAGCTTGAGCTCGCCGGTCCCGTCGGTGACGGTGATCTCCAGGACGTACCCGGGGCTGCGGGTGAGGGAGCGGCCCTGCACCTTCACGACCTCGGCCATGACGGTCACGTGCTCGCCGTCCTGGAGGCCGCTGAGCTGCGTCAGCTCGCCGCGGTGGGCGTAGCGGCGCGGGTAGTGGTGCAGCAGGTCGCCGACCGTGTGCAGGTCGAGGCCCTTCTTCAGGGCGTTGGCCGTCTTGTCGCCGAGGACCTTGCGCAACGGTTCGTCGAGAGTTGCCACGGGTCTTTTCTAGCCGATGGGGGCGACGGGAATCACTCGACGCCGATGAGCAGGGGGTAGCGTTCCTGGTCGCCGTCGTAGACGCCGACCTCCGCGTCGGGGCGCCGCCGGCGCAGATGCTCCTCCAGGCCGGCGGCGAGACCGGGCGGGGCGTGCCGTCCGGGGATCAGCGTGACCAGCTCCCCGCCGCCCGACAGCATCCGGTCCAGGACGTCGCGGGCCACCGCGGCGAGGTCCCCGCCGATCGTCGCCACGTCGCCCTCGATCAGGCCGAGGACGTCGCCCGGCTGGCAGAGGCCGGCGCTCGTCACCGCCTCCTGCGCGGCGACCTCCAGGTGGCCGAAGCGGGTGGCGCCGGCGGCGCGGGTCATCTCGATCACGTCCTCGGCGAAGCGGCGCAGCGGGTCGTGCACGGCGAGCGCCGCCATCCCCTGGACGGACGCCTTCGTCGGGACCACCGCGATGCGCGCCCCGCCGTCCCGCGCGCGCTCCGCGGCGGCCTCGGCGAGGGCGAGGACCTCCGGCTCGTTCGGCAGCACGGCCACCTCGTCGCCGGCGGCGAGGATGGCCTCGGCGAGCACCGCGAGCGGCGGGACGGCGCCGGGCTCGCGCCGCACGACCCGGGCCCCGCTCTCCTCGAACAGCGCGGCCAGCCCGTCGGCGGCGGTGACGGCGATCACCGCGCGGCCGGTGTGCGGCGCGTGCGGTCCGCCTTCGGCGGCGTGCAGGTAGGTGACGCGGATCCGGTGCGGGCGTCCCGCCGCCATGCCCGCCTCGATGGCGGTCCCGGCGTCGTCGACGTGGACGTGCACGTTCCACAGCCCGTCGCCGCCGACCACGACGAGGGAGTCGCCGAGGCCGTCGAGCCGTTCCCGCAGGGTGTGGACGGCGTCGTCGGGCGCGTCCAGCAGGTACATCACCTCGTAGCCGAAGCCCTGCGGCGCCGGGGCCCGGCCCGCGGGCGGGGGCGTCCCGGCGGTGCGGGGCGGGACGTCGTACCGCTCGGGGTACTCGTCGGTGATCACGGCGACCAGGGCGTCGAGCACCACGCAGAGCCCGGCCGCGCCGGCGTCCACGACGCCGCTGCGGGCCAGCACGTCCAGCTGGCCGGGGGTGCGGCGCAGCGCCTGCCGGGCGCCCGCGGCGGCGGCCCGCGCGGCCTCGGGGAGCCCGGTTCCAGGGGCCGCCGCGCAGGCCGCGGCGGCCTCGGCGAGGACAGTCAGGATCGTGCCCTCGACGGGATGCTCGACGGCGCCGCGGGCCAGGACGGACGCGTGGTCGAGGGCGGCCGCGAAGACCGCGCCGTCCGGCGGCGCCTCCAGCGTGCCGAGGACGTCGGCGAGCCCCCGGAACACCTGGCTGAGGATCACGCCGGAGTTGCCGCGGGCGCCGAGCAGCGCCCCCTGCGCGAGGGTCCGCCACGGGTCCGCGCCGCCCGGCGGCTCGTCGAGGGCGTCGGCGGCCGCGATGACGGTCAGGTGCAGGTTGGTGCCGGTGTCGCCGTCCGGGACGGGGAACACGTTGAGCGCGTCGATCTCGGCCCTCGTCCGTCCGAGGGCCTCCGCCGCGAGCCTGCACCACCGCCGCACCGCCGCGCCGTCGAGGACCGCCGCCTCATCGAGGGCCACCGTGCTCCCTTCCGCGCCGCCGGGTCGCGGCGCCGCCGATTCGCTAACCCGACGCGCTGTCGGCTAGTCTGGTCCACGCGCCACGTTCGTGGCGCTCATCAGTGAGCGCCCATGATGCCCGGCCCGCCCGAGGCGGCAGCCGGGTGGCGCTCCGATCAGAGCATCGACACCACTTGGAGTTTCCCGTGGCTTCCGTCTGCGACGTCTGCGGCAAGGGACCCGGTTTCGGCATGCGCGTCTCCCACTCGCACCGCCGCACCCCGCGCCGCTGGAACCCCAACATCCAGCGCGTGCGCGCCGTCGTGAACGGCAGCACCAAGCGGATCAACGCCTGCACGTCCTGCATCAAGGCGGGCAAGGTCGTCAAGCCGACGGTCTGAGCCTTCCCGGGCCGTCCCGGCGAGACGGTCCTCTTCACGGCTTCGGTCGGCTCATCGGGATTCCCGGTGAGCCGACTTTCGCATTCTCGGGCAGTGCGCCATGGTGCCCCCGCCACAGTGTCGCCGCCGTAGTTCCGCCGCCGTGCTTCCGCCGCCGCTCAGTCGCGGTTCCGCCAGGCGTGGTCGACCGGGCCGATGCCGGCGCCGAGCGGGAAGCCCGCCGCGATCGCGCCCGTCACGTACTCCTTCGCCTTGGCCACCGCCGCCGGGACGTCGTCGCCGAGCGCCAGGTACGAGGCGATCGCCGACGCGAGCGTGCAGCCGGTCCCGTGGGTGTGCCGGTTGTCGTGTCGGGGCGCGGTGAAGCGGTGCTCGCGCTCCCCGTCGAACAGCAGGTCGGCCGGCTCGCCCGGCAGGTGCCCGCCCTTGATCAGCACCCAGGCGGGGCCGAGCGCCTTGACCGCCTCGGCGGCCTCGCGCAGCCCGGACTCGTCCACGACCTTGACGCCGGTGAGCTGCTCCACTTCGTACAGGTTGGGCGTGACGACGGTCGCGGCCGGCAGCAGCGCCGAACGGACGGCGTCCACGGCCTCGGGGGCGAGCAGGGAGTCGCCGTGCTTGGAGACGCCGACCGGGTCGACGACGGCGGGGGCCTCGGACGCGGCGAGCGCCTCGGCGACGATCTCGACCAGGGCGGTGGACGCGAGCATGCCGGTCTTGATCGCGTGGACGCCGATGTCGGACAGCACCGAGTCGAGCTGGGCGTGCACGGCCTCGGGGGGCAGCTCCCAGTAGCCCTGGACGCCGACGGAGTTCTGCGCGGTGACGGCGGCGATGACGCTCATCCCGTGGACGCCGAGCGCGAGCATGGTCTTCAGGTCCGCCTGGATGCCGGCGCCGCCGCCGGAGTCCGAGCCCGCGATGGTGAGCACGAGGGGCGGGGCGGTGGCGGTGCGCGTCATACTGCCCACTTTATGGTGATCTGCGGGAAGCGGCGATCCACCGGAAGCGCTGATCCGCCGGAAAGGCCTGACTCAGACCAGCGTGCAGGGCAGCTTGTTGAGGACGCAGCTGGACGGCCGGGACGGGGTGCCCTGCGCGGCGAACACGATCTGCACGGTGCCGCCGGGCGCGATCGCGGTGCGGCCGCGGACGAAGGCGACCTGGCCGATCCGCACGACCGTGGCGCCGCGGACGGCCGTGACCGGGGCGTTCGAGATCTTGAAGGCCAGCGCCCACGCGGTGACGGGGCGCTGCCCCTTGTTGGCGATGGTGGCGGTGGCCTTGAAACCGCCGGGGGTGCGGGAGGCGACGCGGAAGCCGATGACGAGGCCGTCGGGGCGGCCCGCGCCGCGGCTGGCGCGCCCGCCGGGCCCGCGCTGGGTGATCTGGTTGTCGCGCGGGTCGGTCTGGGTGGTCTTCGGGGAGCCGCCCGCGAAGTTGAGGGAGATCTGCTGGGTGCTCAGCGCGTAGGAGACGATCCCCACGGCGATCACGAGCGCGACGATCGGGAGCAGCGGGAGGGGCAGCACAGAGACGATCTTCGTCCAGCCGCTCCTACCCGAGTCGCCCGTCTCGGACTCAGGCGGACCGGGCGTGCCGCCGGGGTCGGCCGAGGGCCCGCGCGGCTGCTCGGGGAACGCCGCCGCGGGGGCGCCCGGGTAGTCGCCGGGATAGTCCCCCGGAAGCGGGGCGAACCGGTACGGGTCTCCCTGCGGGCCGTGCTCACGCTCGGCGACCGCGTCCGCCTGCGCGGGCGGCGGCCCCGACCTGACCCGGTCGTGCGGCGACACGTACACCTGGTCGTCGGTCGGCCCGGAGAAGGCGTCGTAGGAGGGGTCGACCGGAGCCCCGAAGTACGGCCCTCGTGACGCTTCGGCGCCCGGTACGGGGTCGTCGTCAGGTTGGTCAAGCCTGGAGTGTCGTCCCATCCCATCCCTCTTCGATCACAGGATGTATACCAAACCCGTCCCAAGCATGCCTACCGGATGTGTCAACGCACACGGCTCTACGCGCCGAGCGCACCGGGGCGTTCAGGCCGGGAAATGATCCCATGCTCCGGGGGGCGGCGGGCGGCCGTCCACGCGCACCCCGGCCCCTGCGGCGACGGTCCCGATCCGCCTCCAGGACGGGGGCAGGGCGGCGTCCGCCGGGTAGGTTCCGGCGAACGCGTGGTCCTCACCGCCGGTGAGGGCGTGGCCCAGCCCGCCCGGCCCGAGGATCTCCGGGACGGGCACGGACGCGGAGTCGACGTCGATCCGGACGCCGCTCGCGGCGGCGATGTGCCCGAGGTCCTGGACGAGCCCGTCGCTCACGTCGAGCAGCGCGGTGGCGCCGTGGGTCCGCGCCTCCTCCCCGGCGGTGTAGGGGGGCTCGGGACGGCGGTGCGCGGCGATCAGTTCCTCGGGGCCGTCCCGCCCGGCCTCCAGGAGCGCGAGCCCCGCGGCGGCGAAGCCGAGCCTGCCCCGGACGGCCACGACGTCGCCCGGGCGAGCCCCCGACCGGGTGAGCGGCGCCGCGCCGCCGAGGTCGCCGAGCGCGGTGATCGCGAGGGTGACCTGCGGGGCGGCCACGACGTCGCCGCCGGCGACGGACGCCCCCGCCGCCCGGCACTCGTCGGCGAGCCCGTCGTAGAGCCGCTCGGCCCAGTCGGTGCCGGTTTCGGAGGGGGCCGCGAAGCCCACGAGCAGTGCCGTGGGGTTCGCGCCCATCGCGACGACGTCGGCGAGGTTCTGCGCGGCGGCCTTGCGCCCGATGTCGTAGGGGCCGGACCAGTCGCGGCGGAAGTGCCGTCCCTCGACGAGCAGGTCGGTGGTGGCGACGACGCGGCCGTCCGGCGCGGCGATCACCGCGGCGTCGTCGCCGGGGCCGAGCCGGACCGCCGGGCCCTGGGGCAGTCGCCGGGTCAGGCGGCCGATCAGGCCGAACTCGCCGAGCTCCCCGATCGTGCCCATCTGCGCTGTTCCCCCGCTTTCCCACGTTTCTCCCGGTTCGCACCGGGCACGCCGTACCCCGACCGCCCGTGGCAGCGCGTAACACGATACGGTGAACCGTCCGACGGTTGATTCTCCGCTTGGGGAGGACGTGATGGTGCAGGCCTACATCCTCATCCAGACCGAAGTCGGTAAGGCCGCCGAGGTGGCGAGCCACATCTCCGGCATAACCGGCGTCACCCGGGCGGAGGACGTCACCGGACCCTACGACGTGATCGTCCGAGCGGAGGCGCGGAATGTGGACGAGCTGGGCAAGCTCGTCGTCGCGCAGATCCAGGCCGTCGAGGGCATCACGCGGACCCTCACGTGCCCGATCGTTCACATCTGAGCGCTCTGCCGCATCTCACCGCTTCACGGCCGTCCTCGGCGGTCTGACGCTGCTCGCCGCGGCGTGCGGCGACGGGGCCGTGCAGGTCCCCGTGCCGAGCCCGGACGCGGCCACCCAGCGGCTCTGCCAGGGGTTGCGGCTGCCCGAGAAGGTGCACGGGCAGAAGCGCCGCGACACCTCCCCCGACTCCCCGCTGACCGCCGCGTGGGGCTCCCCCGCGATCGCGCTGCGCTGCGGCGTTCCCCGGCCCGCGGTGCTCCGTCCGACGTCGGAGCTGGTCACCATCAACGGGATCGACTGGTTCGGGCAGCCCGCCGACCGGCCGGTGACCTTCACCGCGGTGGGGCGGCAGGCCTACGTCGAGGTGACGGTGCCCCCGAAGTACAACCCGGCCGGGGACGTGCTGATCGAGCTGGGTCCGTCGATCAAGGCGACGATCCCCGCGAAGCCCGAGGGACAGATCTGATCACCCGCCTCTGATCACCAGATCGGGACCGGGCTCTCCCCTCGCGGGTAGTAGCCGGGGATCGGCTCCCCGGACGCGGCCCGGTCCAGCCGCCGCTTCATCCCGTCCGACAGCACCCCGGCCTTCATCATCTCGACGAACACCGACGTGACGTTGCCGAGGTCGAACCAGTCGCGTTGCCACGACCACCGCCGGTCCCCCGCATACCGGAACCAGGACCCGCCGATGCCGAGCACCTCGTACGCCGTCCCGTCGGGACGGCGCGCGTCGGCGACCTGCTTCCAGAACCCGACGACCTCGCCCTTGCGCTCGTCGACCAGGATGCTCTGGTACGGGTAGGTCCAGCCGTCCAGGCCGCCCATCTCCGAGCCGAGCGCGATGTCGCGGATCTCGTCCCGCCCGACGGCCATGAAGTCCTGGCCGGGGCCGATGTTCCAGCCGTAGGTGGCGTCCTCGGTGTAGAGGTCGGCGAGGGGGCGCCAGTCGCCGGCCTCCTCGCAGCGGCGGTTGGCCTCCAGCCAGTGCTCGACCATCGCGTCGAGCTCTTCACGGGGGAACGCGGGCATCATGTCTCCAGCAGTTTGAGGGCCTGGGTGGGGCAGTAGCGGACGGCGGAGGCCACCTCGGCGCGCATGTCCTCGGGCGGCTCGGCGTCCAGGACGCGGACCTTGCCCTTGGAGGGCACCTCGAAGACGTCGGGGGCCTCCAGCTCGCACATGGCGTGGCCCTGGCACAGGTCCAGGTCGGCCTCGATCCTCACCGGCGCCTCCGGCGGTAGCGGACGGCGCAGGGCTGGGCGAGCTGGACGACCATCTTCGAGTGGTCGTTGCGGTAGCTCTCGGGCGGCTGCGCCGGCTCGAACTCCCAGTCCCGCAGCAGCACCGAGAAGATGGCCTTGAGCTGCATCATCGCGAAGTTCGCGCCGACGCAGCGGTGCCGCCCGGCGCCGAACGGCACCCACGTCCAGCGGTGGAGCAGGTCCTCCTCGCGGGGCGCGGCGTAGCGCTCGGGGCGGAAGGCGTCGGCGTCGGGGAAGTCGGTCTCGATCCGGTTGGAGACGGCGAGGCTGCAGCCGACCATGGTGCCCGCCGGGATGCGGTGGCCCAGCACCTCCTGGTCGGACTGCGCGACCCGCAGCAGCAGGATCAGCGGCGGATGCAGCCGCAGCGCCTCCTTGATCGCCGACTCCAGGCTCGGGATGGCGCGCAGCGCCTGGAACGACACCTCGCGGCCGTCGGCGTACAGCTCGTCCAGCTCGCGGACCACTCCGTCCAGGACGCCGGGGTGGCGGAGCAGCTCGATGAGCGTCCAGGCGGCGGTGCCGGACGTGGTGTGGTGCCCGGCGAACATCATCGAGATGAACATGCCGGTGACCTGGTCGGCGTCGAACTTGAGCGTGCCGTCCGCGTCCTTGATCGACATCAGGACGTCGAGCAGGTCGCGGTCCTCCCTGGGCGGGTTCGGGGGCCGCGCGTCCATGATCTGCTGGACGAGGTCCACCAGCGCCGCCCGCGCCGCGTCCCGCCGCCGGAAGCTGTCGATGTCGGCGTGGGGGTCGACGTAGGCGATCGCGTCGGTGCCCTGTTCGAGGTCGTGGTACAGGTCGGCGAACCGGCGGTCGAGCTGCTCGCGGAACTTGCGCCCGATCAGGCACGCGGACGAGGTGTAGATCGTCAGCTCGGCGAAGAAGTCGAGCAGGTCGATCTCGCCCTCCTCGCCCCAGCCGGCGACCATCCGGTCGACCTCGGCGGAGATCGTCGCGGCGTGGCCCTTCATGAACGAGCCCTTGAGGGCCTGGTTGTGCAGGGCCTCGCGGCGCTGCTCCGGCGTGGCGTCGAACACCACGCCCTCGCCGAAGATCGGCGTCATGAACGGGTAGGCCTCGGCCTGGTCGAGCTCCTCGTCGGGGGCGCGGAAGAAGAACTCGTTGGCCTCCGCGCCCGACAGCAGCAGGACGCGGCGTCCGGCGAGGCGGAACTCGCCGACGTCGCCGCACTCGTCCCGGACCCGTCGCATCAGCCCGATCGGGTCCGAGCGCAGCTCCTCCAGATGGTCGGGCCCGCCCGACACGACGCGCGGTTCCACCTGTGCGGTCACGACTCCTCCAACGGTGCTTCGGGCTGTACTTCGACGAGCCGGAGATGGGCGCCGCGCGGGGCCGCGACGATCGCGGCGACGGCGGCCGCGACGTCGGACGGGCGCAGGAAGTAGGGGTGGCGGGCGTGGCCCCACTTGCCCCAGTCCTCCAGGACGGCGCCGGTCGTCTCCGCGTCCCAGCTCATGCCCATGCCGGTCGCGGTCGGCCCGGGCCGGACGATGGACGCCCGCACGCCCGTCCCCTCCAGCTCCATCTGCATGGTGCGGGCCATCCCCTCCACGCCGTTCTTGGCCGCGACGTAGGCGCCCGTCCAGGAGCGGGGCGCTGGGACGGTGTCGGAGGAGACGAACACGATGTCGCCGCGCCGCCGCGCCACCATCTGCGGGACGAACTGCGACACGAGCCGGTGCGCGCCGACGAGGTGGACCTGCACCTGCGCGAGGAACTCGGCGGTGTCGAGCTCGTGCAGGCGCCCGGCGGACAGGTCGCCGGCGCTGGAGACGACGATCTCGACGGGGCCGAGCGCGTCGGCGGCCGCCGCGGCGAACGCCTTGACCGAGTCGGAGTCGGCGACGTCCAGCGGGTGCGCGAACGCCTCTCCCCCGCCCGCCCGGACCGTCGCGGCCAGTTCCTCGCACATCTCGACGCGCCGAGCGCCGAGCGCGACCGGGTGCCCGGCCGTCGCCAGCGCCGTCGCCGTCGCCGCGCCGATCCCGGACGAGGCGCCGGTCACCACGGCCGCGCGCCGCCGCGGATGGGGGTCGAACCTCGGCATCAGCGCACCTCCACGCGCACGGGCAGGGCGGCGAAACCGCGGACGTTCACCGAGTGCACACGCTCGGCGCCGCCGTGGTCGACCTCGTAGGAGGAGACGCGGCGCACGAATTCGGTCAGCGCGATGCGCGCCTCCAGCCGCGCCAGGTTCGCGCCGAGGCAGAAGTGCCGTCCGCCGCCGAAGCTGACGAGCTGGGAGGTGTCGCGGTCGAGGTCGTAGGCGTCGGCGTCGTCGAACACGCGCGGGTCGCGGTTGGCCGACCCGACGAGCAGGAGCACGCGGTCGCCCTCGCGGACGCGCCGCCCGTGCAGGTCGACGTCCCGCACGACCTTCCTGGCGAGCATCTGGCTGGAGGTGTCGTAGCGGAGCGTCTCCTCCACCCAGTCGTCCACGCGGGCCGGGTCGCGGAGCGGCTTGGCCGCCTGGTCCGGGTTGCGCGCCCCCCAGTACAGGGCGTTGGCGAGCAGCTTGGTGGTGGTCTCGTTCCCGGCGACCACCATCAGGAACAGGAAGGCGATGACCTCCTCGTCGTCCAGCCGGTCGCCGTCGATGTCGGCGTCGAGGAGCGCGGAGGTCAGGTCACCGGTCGGCGCGCGGCGCCGCTCGGCGACCATGTCCTGGTAGTAGCCGGCAAGGGTGAGGGCCGCGTCCATCCCGGCGGGCGGGACGTCGTTCAGCCCCTCCTCCCGGTGGACGACCGTGTCCGCGAGCCGGCGCACCTCGGCCCGGTCGGCCTCGGGGACGCCCATCATCTCCGAGATGACGTCCATGGGCAGCAGGCCGGCGAAGTCGGAGACGAAGTCGAACTCGCCCTTCTCCAGGGCCGGCTCCAGATGGCGCCTCGTCAGCGCCAGGATGCCGTCCCCCAGTTCCTTGACCCGCCGCGGCGTGAAGCCCTTGGACACCAGGGCGCGCATGCGGGTGTGGCGCGGCGGGTCGAGCGCGAGGAACGACATCGTCCGGGGCGCGTGCGGGCCCCAGGCGCTCGGCTCCACCGAGACGCCGTGGGAGTTGGAGAAGGTCGCGTGGTCGCGGAAGGCCGCGGACACGTCGGCGTGCCGGGACAGCGCCCAGAAGCCGATCTCGTCGTTGCGGTAGAGGGGCGCCTCCTCGCGGAGGCGCGCGTAGAGGGGGTAGGGGTCCTCGTGGACGGCGTAGTCGAAGGGGCTGTAGGAGACCTGCGCGGCAGGGTCCACGGCCGTCACCTCACTCGGGGGGTTCGGGCAGGATGAGCTCCGCCATCTCGGCGAGCCGGTCGGCCATGCGGGCGTAGGACGTGTAGCCCATCCCCGCGTACAGGAGCGCGCCGGTGTAGGCCAGTTCCAGCGCGCCGAGGATCTTGGGGTCGTCGTGCTCGCGCAGCGCCGCGCGGAGCCGTTCGCGGATCGCGTAGCCGATCCGCATCCGCAGTTCGCGGACGTCGGGGTCGGTGCCGAGCAGCGCGGTGGTGCACGCCGCGGCGAGGTCCGGCTCGTCCGACACCAGCAGCGCGATCTCGCGGAGCGTCTCCACCACCCGTTCGCGCAGCGTCCCGTCCGCCTCGACGGGGGGCAGGGCGCTGAGCCGCCGCCAGAACACCTCGGTGATCAGGTGGTTCTTGGAGGCGAAGTAGGTGTAGGCGGTCGCGGGCGCCACGCCGGCGCGGCGGGCCACGTTGCGGACGGTCAGGCCCTCGTAGCCGGTCTCGCCGACCTCCACCACGGCGGCGTCGGTCAGCCGCCGCACCGTGTCGGCCTGCCGCTCGGTGAGGCGGCGCCGGGTGGGCTCGGTCATGGGTTCGGGTTTTCCGGACATGTGTCCAGACATTAGTTCAGAAAGGGGCCGCGCGCAACGTCCGGCGCGTCCTTCCCGGGTGAGGCGGGTGGGATTCGAACCCACTCAGTCAGCGACACTTGGGTTACAGCCAAGCCCGACTCTCCGAACGTCGGCGCCGCCCCTCGCGCGGGCCGGGGGCCCGCGCCGTACCTCCGGAGGGATTCGAACCCCCAGCGCACAGCACCTCATGCTGCCGTCTCTGCCGTTGGACTACGGAGGCATGCGTGCGGCTCCCGGGATTCGAACCCGGAACGTCCACTTCCTGAGAGTGGTCTCTCTGCCTGTTGGAGTAGAGCCGCGTGGAACTCGCGAGGACGGGCGTCGCTCGCGGCGGCTCGGCCGGGGCCTCTAGGAGACGGGATACCGGCCGGGGCGGGCGTGCGACGCCGAGGGCAGTCGGAGTCGATACTGCTCCAGAGCCATGGCCGGTCCTCCTCTCGGACGTCTCGCGTCACCGTCTCCGTCTCGGACGGGCTGACGTCGTCAACGGTGCCACCGGCGGCGCGACGGCCGCAACGGGTTTTCCGCTCAGGGCTCGTCGGGCAGGGCAGCGCCGAACGCGATCAGCGCCCAGAACGCGACCATGATCCAGCCGAGCGCGATCCCCGTCACCGCGAGCCCGAGCCCGCGCTCGCCGGAGCGCCGCAGCCGCACCCAGGCCATGTGCCCGGCGACGATCGCCGGGATGGACGGCAGCCCGCACGTGATCAGCCCCACCGCGCCCATGGACACCGCGTAGATCGCGAGGCTGTTCATGGGCGGCTTGCCGTGCGGACGGTGCGCGGCCGGGTACTGGTGGGGCGCCTGCGTGGGGTGGCCCTGGTATCCGGTCTGTTGCTGGTAACCGGTCTGTTGCGGGTATCCGGTCGGCTGCTGGTAGACGGCCTGCCGGGCGTCGATCGCGTCGGCGTAGCGGTTCCAGCTCTCCGCCTCGGCGGTCCGTCCCTGCCCGCCGAGCAGGACGGCGAGGTTGCGCATCGCGCCGGGGTCGCCGGCCTGCGCGGCCTGCCGGTACTGCCCCTCGACGAGCGCCGCCGCCTCCCCCGCGGCGAGCGCCGGAGCGACCCCCGGCGCGGGCGTCCCGGGCGCCTCGGTCCCCGGTCGGGACGGCGCCTCGGTGCGGTCCCGACCCGGGGTGTGCGGGCGGGACGGCGTCTCGGCGCGGTGCCGGCCGGGCGCCTGGGTGTGCTGCGTGGAGGGCGCGGACTGCCGGACCCCGCTGGAGATGAGGCCGTCCAGCAGCGACTGGGCGGACGGCCGCCGCGCCGGGTCCTTGGCCAGCGCCGCCCGGACGGCCTTGAGCAGCATGCCGTCGAGACCGCCCAGGTCGGGTTCGCCGCTGATGATCTGATGGATGACCGCCGGCAGCGAGTTGCCGCCGAAGCACGGCCCGCCGCGCGCCGCGAAGGCCACGGTCGCGCCCCAGGCGAACACGTCCGACGCCGGGGTCGCCCCGCGCCCGTCCAGCTGCTCGGGGGCCATGAACGCGGGCGTGCCGACGATGCCGCCGGTCGCGGTGAGACGCGTCCCGTCCAGGGAGCGGGCGATGCCGAAGTCGATGACGCGCGGCCCGAACGTGGACAGCAGCACGTTGGCGGGCTTCAGGTCGCGGTGCACCACGCCCGCGTCGTGGATGGCGGTCAGCGCGGTCGCGATGCCGACCGCGACGGCCTCCAGGTCGGCGCCGCGCAGCGGCCCCTCCTTCGCCACGGCGCCGTCCAGGCTGGAGCCGTTGACGAACTCGGTGACCAGGTAGGGCGGGTCCGCGGCGGGGTCGGCGTCCAGGACCGGCGCCGTGCAGAACGGGCGCACCCGCTTCGCCGCCGCGACCTCCGCCTCGAACCGCGCGCGGTACTGCCGGTCGGCCGCGCACTCCCGCCGGATCACCTTGAGGGCGACCTTGCGCCCGGACGCGTCCAGCCCCGCGTACACCGTCCCCATGCCGCCCTCGCCGA
Source organism: Actinomadura sp. NPDC023710 (assembly GCF_040639875.1). Classification (NCBI taxonomy): domain Bacteria; kingdom Bacillati; phylum Actinomycetota; class Actinomycetes; order Streptosporangiales; family Thermomonosporaceae; genus Actinomadura; species Actinomadura sp. NPDC023710. Next base: position 53,900 of record NZ_JBFAGB010000005.1, on the reverse strand, counting down.
GACGGTCGACGACCCGGTAGGGGCCGATGCGTTCCGGCAGGTCGGCGTGCGGCACGGAACATTCTCCTCGGGACGGCGATCGGCCGTACAAGCCTGGCACATCCCCATGCTTCACGCGGCCCCGTCCGCGATCATTCCGGGCCGCGCCTCAGCCGAGCTCGGCCCGCACCGTCCCGGCCACCATCGCGGCGGTCACCTCCAGCGGCCGGACGTCGTGCGCCGTCCTGCTGAGCACGAGCGCCCCCTCGAAGGCGCTCAGCACGTAGGTGGCCACGTCCTTCGCGCGCCCTTCCGCGATCCCGGCCCCCGCCAGCCTCCGGGCGAGGGACAGCTCCCACGACGCGAACACCTCCGCACACGCGTGCCGCAGCGGCTCGCTCGTGCTGGCGACCTCCAGCGCCACGGTCGCGATCGGGCACCCGTCACCCCACTCCGACCTCTCCAACGCCTCCGCGCTCAGCCGGAACATGTCGAGGACCGACCGTCCGAGGTCCTGGTCGGCCTGCGCGAACACGAGATCGAACAAGCGCAGGTACCGATCACCCGAATGCCGCACGGCCTCGGCCCCCAGCTGCTCCTTCCCGCCCGGGAAGAAGTGGTACAGCGACCCCCAGGGCGCCTCGCCCGCCGCGGTGATCTGCTTGAGCCCCGTCCCGGCGTAGCCCTGCTCGCGGAACAGCTGGGCGCTGGCCTCCAGCAGCCGGGTCCGTGTATCGCGCGTCATACGGACACCCTAGCCATTGCTCTCACTAGATCGATCTATCTACTATGACGATCGATCCAGACAGGGAGCCGCTTCATGACCGTGCGAACCGAACGCCGTGGGCCCGTCCACGTCATCACCCTCGACCGCCCGTCCCGCCGCAACGCGGTCGACGGACCGACGGCCCGGCGGCTGGCCGACGCGGTCCGCGCCTTCGAGGACGGCGACGCGAAGGTCGCCGTGCTGACCGGAGCCGGCGGCGCCTTCTGCGCGGGCAGCGACCTGAAGGCGATGGCCGCGGGCGACTTCCCCGCCCCGACCGCCGACGGCCCGCCCCCGATGGCGGTCACGCGCGCCCGCCCGTCCAAGCCGGTGATCGCGGCGATCGAGGGCTACTGCTTCGGCGGCGGCTTCGAGCTGGCCCTGTGGTGCGACCTCCGCGTGGCGTCCGAGACCGCCGAGTTCGGCCTGCTCAACTTCGAGCACGGCCTCCCGTCCCTGGACGGCGCCACCGTCCGCCTCCCCCGCCTGGTGGGGCAGCCTCGCGCCCTGGACGCCCTCCTGACCGCCCGCCGCATCCCCGCCCGGGAAGCCGCGGACTGGGGCCTGCTGACCACCCTCACCCCACCCGGCGAAGCCCTGAGCACCGCACGAACCTTGGCCGAGCGCATAGCGTCCCTCCCCGCCCCCGCCCTCCAGGCCGCCCGAACGTCACTCCTGGCACAGGGCCCCCTCCCCGAGCCCGAGGCCCTGAAGAACGAAACAACTCTCGCCCTGTCCGCCCTACCCCCACCCACATGACCGCAAGGGCCCAGAGCACTTCGCCTGGCGCTCGCACCTGCCGTGGAACAGCGCGGACAGGACGCCCATGACGGGGTCGGCGGCGACCTGGGAGCCGTCCTTCATCAGTACTTAACGGGGGCGTACCACGCGAATTTGCGGGGGTGTCTTGCGTTGCGGCGGGGGCTGAACTGTAGTCTGGACAGGTGTCCAGAACAAACGATCGCTTGCTTCTGGTGGACGGGCGCCTCGTCCCCGGGGCGGGCGGCGCCTTCGAGACGATCAATCCTGCTACCGAGGAGGTGCTCGGTACCGCCGCCGACGCCTCGGCCGACGACATGGACCGGGCGATCGCGGCCGCGCGCCGCGCGTTCGACGAGACCGGGTGGGCGACCGACCACGCCTTCCGCGCGCGGTGCCTGCGGCAGCTCCGGGAGGGGCTGCGGCGGCGGGCCGACGAGCTGCGCGAACTCACGATCAAGGAGGTGGGCGCGCCGAGGTTCCTGACGTTCGGGGCCCAGCTGGACGCGCCCGTGGACGACCTCGCATGGTTCGCGGACCTGGTCGACGACTACGGCTGGGAGCGCGACCTCGGCCGAGCCGAGCCGATGGGGATGCCCAGCCACCGGCGGGTCGTGCGGGAGGCGGTGGGCGTCGTCGGCGCCATCACCCCGTGGAACTTCCCGCACCAGATCAATCTCGCCAAGCTGGGGCCGGCGCTGGCGGCGGGCAACACGGTGGTGCTGAAGCCGGCGCCCGACACGCCCTGGTGCGCGGCGGTGCTCGGCGAGGTCATCGCGGAGGAGACCGACTTCCCGCCGGGCGTGGTCAACGTGGTCACGTCGTCCGATCACGCGTTGGGCGCCCAGCTCACGCAGGACCCCCGCGTCGATCTGGTGTCGTTCACCGGGTCCACGGCCACGGGGCGGAACGTGATGGCGAGCGCGGCCGGGACGCTCAAGCGGGTCTTCCTGGAGCTCGGCGGCAAGTCGGCGTTCGTGGTCCTGGACGACGCCGACCTGCGGGCCGCGTGCTCGTACGCGGCGTTCGCCGGGATCACCCACGCCGGGCAGGGGTGCGCGATCACGACCCGGATCCTCGTCCCGCGCGAGCGCCACGACGAGGCCGTCGAGATCACCGCCAGGGCGCTGGCGAAGCTCGGCGCCGGGGACCCGCAGGACGACCGGACGATCTGCGGCCCGGTCATCTCGGCGGGGCAGCGCGAGCGGATCGAGGGCTACCTGGAGCAGGCCGTCAAGGACGGCGGCGCGTTCGCGTGCGGCGGCGGCCGGCCGGAGGGCCGGGACAGGGGCTTCTGGATCGAGCCGACGCTGATCACCGGGCTGACCAACGACTCCCGCGCGGCGCGGGAGGAGATCTTCGGGCCGGTGCTGGTGATCCTGCCGCACGACGGCGACGACGACGCGGTGCGGATCGCGAACGACTCGCCCTACGGGCTGTCGGGCGCGGTGCACGGCGGGGACGTCGAGCGGGCGCGCGGGGTCGCGAGGAGGCTGCGCACCGGGACGGTCAGCGTGAACGGCGGCGTCTGGTACGGCGCGGACGTCCCGTTCGGCGGCTACAAGCAGTCGGGCATCGGCCGCGAGATGGGCGTGGCCGGTTTCGAGGAGTACCTGGAGACCAAGGCGATCGCGGAGGGCGTGTGAGGTTCGAGGGAAAGGTCGCGGTCGTCACAGGGGCCGCGCAGGGAATCGGCGAGGCGTACGCGCGGGCGCTGGCGTCCGAGGGGGCCCACGTGGTCGTCGCGGACGTGGACGAGCGCGGCCGGGACGTCGCGGACGACATCAAGGGCCTGTTCGTGCGGACGGACGTGTCCGATCCCGCGTCCGTGGACGCCATGGCCGGGGAGGCCGTGGAGCGGTTCGGCGGGATCGACCATCTCGTCAACAACGCCGCCATCTTCGGGACGATGAAGCTGGACTTCCTCTTCACCGTCGAGTGGGACTACTACAAGAAGTTCATGTCGGTGAACATGGACGGCGCGCTGCTGTGCGCGCGCGCTTGCTACCCCCACATGCAGGCGCGCGGCGGCGGTTCCATCGTCAACCAGTCGTCCACGGCGGCGTGGCAGTACTCGGGCTTCTACGGGCTGGCCAAGGTGGGCGTCAACGGGCTCACGCAGCAGCTCGCGCACGAGCTGGGCAGCATGAACATCCGCGTGAACGCGATCGCGCCGGGCCCGATCGACACCGAGGCCAACCGGGCGGTCGTGCCGGGCAACATGTCGCAGAAGATCGTCCGGGACAAGATGGCGCTCAAGCGGATGGGGTCGCCCGAGGACCTGGTGGGCGCCTGCCTGTTCCTGCTGTCGGACGACGCCGCGTGGATCACCGGCCAGATCGTCAACGTCGACGGCGGCGAGGTGTTCCGGGCATGAGCGGGACTGACCGGGAGGCGCGCGTCCCTCCGGCGGGTGAACGCGTGGCGGTCGGCTTCATCGGGCTCGGGCAGATGGGGGCGCCGATGGCGGCCCACCTGGCCGGCGGGGGGCTGGCCGTGTACGACGCGCGGGCCGAGGCGATGGCGCCGCTGGTGAAGGCGGGGGCGCGGGCCGCGAGGAGCGCCGCCGAGGTGGCCGCGCGCTGCGACCTGGTCTCGGTCATGGTCCGGGACGACGCCCAGGTGATGGAGGTGGGCGAGGAGGTACTGGCGAGCGCCCGGCCGGGCACGGTCCTGGCGGTCCACTCGACGATCCGCGCGCGGACCGCCGAGGACCTGGCCGCGCACGCGCGGCGCTACGGGATCGAGGTGGTGGACGCGCCGGTGAGCGGCGGGTTCATGGGGGCGAGCGCGGGCAGCCTCGCGGTCATGGTCGGCGGGACGGACGAGGCGTTCGAGCGCTGCCGCGAGCCGTTCGGCGCCTGGGCGGACCTCGTCCTGCACATGGGGCCGGTCGGCGCGGGAACCCGCACGAAGCTGGCCCGCAACATGCTGCACTTCATCTCGTTCACCGCCGCCGCGGAGGCGCAGCGGCTCGCGGAGGCGGCCGGGGTGTCGCTGCGCAAGCTCGGGCGCGTCGTCCGGCACACCGACGCGATCACCGGCGGCGCGGGCTCGATCATGCTGCGGCCGACGACCGCGCCGCTGGCGCCGGACGACGACCTGTACGACATCCTGCGGCACACGCGGGACCTCGGTGAGAAGGACCTGTCCCTCGCGCTGGAGCTGGCGGACGAGTTGGGGGTCGACGCCCCGCTCGCCCGGATCGCCCTCGATCGTTTCGGGGTGGGACTCGGTTTGGTGGGACAAGCCAATGACTGAGCGAAGCGAACCGGGGGGTGTGGGGGGTCGTCCCCCCACAGAGAACACCCCTGAGCGAAGCGAACCGGGGGGTGTGGGAGGTCGTCCCCCCACAGAGAAAACCCCTGAGCAGAGCGGACCGGAGGGCGTGGGAGGTCCTCCTCCGGCGGATCGGCCGGTCGAGGGTCGGCGTGAGCGTGGGTTGGAGATGATGCGCCGGGTGTACGGCTGGGAGGTGTCGGACGGGCCCGGCGACTTCTTCGGGATCACCGTCGAGCACCTCTTCGGCGAGATCTGGACGCGGCCCGGGCTGAGCATGCGCGACCGGCGGCTGCTGCTCGTCGGGGTCCTCGCCGGTCAGGGGCTGAACGACGTCCTCGACATCCAGATCCCGGCGGCGCTGGCCAACGGGGAGCTGTCCCCGGACGAGCTGCGCGAGATCGGCGTCTTCCTCACCCATTACATCGGCTGGCCGCTCGGGTCGAAGTTGAGCGTCCAGATCGACACGCTGATCGCCAGGCATGAGAAGCGCGCGCGGCGGGACGGTTAGAGCAGGCGCGGGGACGGGTCGGGCATCAGCATCGGCCCGGTCACGCGGAACCGTTCGACGCCCCGCCGGGTGAGGCTGACGCGCAGGTCGATCCAGCCGGACACGCCGGGCTCGCCGCAGTCGTAGGCGCCTCTGCGCGGGAAGTGCAGGTCGCCCACCGACAGCTTCGCGCCCCGCACGTGCACCGGCAGCAGGAGGCGGGAGCCGGCGGTGAGCGGTGCGATGAGGCATCCGCCCACGTCGCGGCCGCGCGCTTCGCCGGGCACGGCCACGGGGTCGGGCGGCGCGCAGCCGATGATCCCGGGGTGGCCCCCGGCGTCGTGCCCGCCTCCGGGGCGCCCGACGGCGAGCACGTCCACCACGATCACGTCGCCGGGCTCCGCTCCGACGACGACGAGCGGACCGCACAGCAGGATCCCGCCGCCGGGTTCCCGGCCGGGACTCTCCATCCGGACGGACCCGCCCGTGATGACCTCCGCCACTCCCGGGATGTCGGGGTGCCAGTGGGAGTGTCCGAGGACGTCCCGCATCCCGGGGTCGTCGAGGTCGAACACGGCTGGTGAGGGCATCGGGCAGAGCTCCTTCCGGCAGGGATCAGGCGATGCTCCGATCGTGCCCAGCTGCTGTTACCGGACGGTTTCGGCGTGCTGACGCTCGCGTAAGACGACCTTCACCGGATAATCCCCCACCCCCGGGGAACCGGGCCGCGGACGCGGGCGTCCAAGGTCCATGCGTGGTGGCATCCTTCTCCCGGTCGCGACGACGCTCCTGCTGGCCGGGATCGCCGGATGCGACCGGTCAGGGCAGGCCGACGACCGGAACACCGAAGCGCCGACGGTACGGCTCGTCGCCTATCGCGGCTGTGACGCGCTCCTCGACGAGCTGCGCCGCGCCACCCTGGACAAGGTCGGCCCTTACGGGCTCAACGGCGTGATCAGCGACGGCATGGAGGCGCTGGCGAAGGCGCCGAGCGCGGGCAAGGTGCCCGGGGCTCCCGCGCCCGCTCCGGAGCACTCCACCACGAACTCGCACGAGCCGGGCGCGGACGAGCCCGATCTCGTGAAGACCGACGGCCGCAGGATCGTCGCGTTCGCCCGGGGACGGCTCAGGGTCGTCGACCCGGCGTCGCGGAAGGTGACGCACTCGCTGGAACTGCCGGGCGGCACCCGCTACGACAACGGGGAACTGCTGCTGAGCGGTGACCACGTGCTGGTGCTGACGCGGCAGGCCAGAGCCGTCCCCTTCGACGGGCCGGCACCGGGCGGGCCAGCACCGGGCGGGCCGGCGCCGGGGCGGCCGCTGCCCGGCCGGCCGCTGCCCGAGTCGACGCAGACGACGCGGCTCACGCTGGTCGACCTGTCCGGCGAGCCGAAGGTGGCCGGGACGATGACGGCCGGCGCCGACTACCTGGACGCGCGGCAGACCGGCTCCACGGTCCGCGTGGTGGTGAGGTCCCAGCCGCGCATCTACTTCCCGGGCGGCGAAGGCGAGAAGAAGGCCACCGCGGCGAACCGGGAGGCCGTGTCGAAGGCCCCGCTCGACGCCTGGCTCCCGTCCTTCGAGGCGCAAGGCGGGACGACGTACCGGACGCCGTGCGACCAGGTCAGCCGCCCGTCCTCGGACGCGGGTTCCTCAATGCTGACCGTGCTCACGTTCGACCTGGCCAAGGGCCTCGGCGATCCGCGGCCGGTCGCGGTGGCCGCCGACGGCTCGACCGTCTACGGCGACGGGAAGAGCCTGTACGTCACCGGCAGTCCCCCGGAGCTGTTCGCGTGGCCGCGCAAGAAGGCGGTCGAGCCGCGTACGGACATCTACAAGTTCGACACCCGCGGTAACGGACGCCCCCGCTACGTGGCCTCCGGCTCGGTGAAGGGCTTCCTGCTCAACCAGTACTCGATGTCGGAGCACGAGGGGAACCTGCGGCTGGCCGCGACGACCAGCCGGATCGAACCCGGCAGCCGGGCGTCGCAGAGCTCGGTGTACGTCCTGGCCCAGCACGGCGCGCGACTCGACCAGATCGGACGGCTGGACGGCCTCGGCAAGGGCGAGCGGATCCACTCCGTCCGGTTCATCGGCGCCACCGGCTACGTCGTGACATTCCGGCAGACCGATCCGCTGTACGTCGTCGACCTCGACGACCCCCGCCATCCCCGGACCACCGGCGAACTCAAGATCAACGGCTACTCCGCCTACCTGCACCCGACGGCGGACGGGAAGCTGCTCGGCGTGGGGCAGGACGCCGACTCCTCCGGCCGGACGAGCGGCCTCCAGGTCTCCCTCTTCGACGTCTCCGCCCAGCCCCGCAGGCTGAGCGCCTACAAGCTCCCCGGGGCGACCTCCCAGGCGGAGTTCGATCCGCACGCGTTCCTGTACTGGCCGAAGACCGGCCTCACGGTCGTCCCGGTGACGCCTCGGGACGGGGGCCGGCCCGAGGCCCTCGCCCTCAAGATCACCGGCACGAGCGTCACGAGGCTCGGCACCGTCCGGAACCCGGGCAAGGACTTCGGCGACGGCGTCAGCCGCTCGCTCGTCATCGGCGACACCCTGTGGACGTTCTCCGGCGCAGGCGCGCACGCCGTCGACGCGTCCACCCTCAAGGGCGGCGACTGGCTCGCCTACGGCTAGCGCAGCCCCGTCGAGCGCTGGAGCGCCGTCTGGATGAGCCGGTCGACCAGCGCCGGGTAGTCCAGCCCGGTCGCCGCCCACATCTGCGGGAACGCCGAGGCGGGGGTGAAGCCCGGCATCGTGTTGATCTCGTTGAGGATCCAGCGGCCGTCGGGCGTGTGGAAGAAGTCGACCCGGGCGAGGCCCTCGCAGTCGAGCGCGTCGAACGCCTGCACGGCGAGGCGGCGGACCTCCTCGATCGCCGCGGGGGGCAGGTCCGGCGGGACGGCCATGGTGGTGGAGCCGTCGAGGTACTTGGTCTCGAAGTCGTAGAAGTCGTGGTCGCCCGCCATCAGCACCTCGGCGGGCAGGCTGGCCTCGGCGGGGCCGTCGTCCACGCCCTGCAGGACGCCGCACTCGATCTCGCGGCCCTCGACGTTGGCCTCCACGATGACCTTCGGGTCGTGCTCGCGGGCCGTCTCGACCGCGGCCTCCAGGTCGGACTCGTCGGTGACGCGGGTGATGCCCATGCTCGACCCGGCGCGGGCCGGCTTGACGAACACCGGCGTGCCGTCGGCGAGGCCGAGCTCCCTGATGATCTCGTCGAGCTTGCGCTTGCGCTCGCGCCGCCACTCCCGGTCGCCGACCAGCACGTACGGGCCGACGGGCAGGCCGCGCGCCTGCCAGACGAGTTTCATGAACCCCTTGTCCATGCCGACCGCGCTGGCCAGCACGCCGGCGCCGACGTAGCGGATGCCGGCCAGGTCGAGCAGGCCCTGGATCGTGCCGTCCTCGCCGTAGGGGCCGTGCAGCAGCGGCAGGACCACGTCGACGTCGCCGAGGGTCGCGGGCACCTCGCCCGGCCGGACCACCATCAGGCCGCGGGCGTCGGGGTCGAACGGCAGCGCGAGAACGCCGCCCTCCCCGGTCACCTCCGGGAGCCGCCCCCCGTCGATCGCCAGGCTCAGGTCCGCGGGCGGGAGCACCCAGCGCCCGTCGCGGGCGATGCCGATCGGCACGACCTCGTACCGGTCCCGGTCGATGGCGGCCATGACGGCTCCCGCGGTGACGCAGGAGATCGCGTGCTCGGAGCTGCGCCCGCCGAAGACCACCGCCACGCGGATCCTAGAAACCTGGGACATGACGCCCGACCCTACCGGTGATCAGCACGGGTCGGCCACGAGCGAACCGGGCGCGGTGCGCGGTCATTCCGTCACACCCCGTACCGCTCGGGCTTGGGAGACCGCGAAATCAGCGAGATCGCCGCCTCCTTGATCGGTATGCCGCGGTGCAGCACGGCGGTGACGGCCTCGGTGATCGGCATCTCCACGTTGTGCTTGCGCGCCAGCTCCAGCACCGCCTCGGCCGACTTCACGCCCTCCGCGGTCTGCTTCGTGACGGCGATGACCTCGTCCAGCGTCATGCCGCGGCCGAGGTTCTCGCCGAACGTCCGGTTGCGCGCGAGCGGCGAGACGCACGAGGCGACGAGGTCGCCCATCCCGGCGAGACCCGCGAAGGTGTGCTCGTCGGCGCCGAGGGCGGCGCCCAGCCGGGCGATCTCGGCCAGCCCGCGGGTCATCAGCAGCGCCTGGGTGTTGGAGCCGAACCCGAGCCCGACCGACATCCCGACGCACAGGGCGACGACGTTCTTCACCGCGCCGCCCAGCTCGACGCCGATCACGTCCGTGGAGGTGTAGACGCGGAAGTAGGACGTCATGGTGGCGGCCTGCAGGCCGCGCGCGGCGTCCTCGTCCACGCACGCGGCGACGGCGGCGCTGGGCTCGCCGGTGGCGATCTCGCGTGCCACGTTCGGCCCGCTGAACACCGCGACCCGCTCCTCGGGGACGTCGGCGACCTCGCGCACCACCTCCGACATCCGGCGGGTGGTGCCGAGCTCGACGCCCTTCATCAGGCTGACCAGGACGGCCTCGCGCGGCAGCAGCGGGACCCAGCCGCCGAGGTTGTGCCGCAGCGTCTGCGCCGGGACGGCGAGCGCCACGAAGTCGGCGCCCCGCAGGGCCTCCGCCGGGTCCAGGGTCGCGCGGACGGTCTCGGGGAGCGGGACGCCCGGCAGGTAGTCGGTGTTCTCGTGCCGTTCGTTGATGCCCTCGACCACCTCCGGGCGGCGCCCCCACAGGGTGACCTCGCCGCCGGCGTCGTGCAGCATCATCGCGAACGTGGTGCCCCAGGACCCGGAGCCCATCACCGCGGTACGGAAGGTCACGAGTCGGCCGCCTTCGGCTCGGCCTCGCGCCCGGCGGACTCCGGCCCGGCCGGTCCCGCCTGCTCGGGAACCGCGCCTCTCGCCGTGTCGGCCACCGCGCCCGCGGCCGTGTCGGTCACCGCGCCCGCGGCCGTGTCGGCCACCGCCTCCGCGGCTACGTCCGTCACCGCGCCTACGTCCGTCACCGCGCCCGCGGCAGGTTCGGCCGCCTCCGCCGCGGCGGCGCGGCGGCGCTCCTCCAGGACCTTGTGGTGGTCGAAGGGCTCGGCCGGGGGCTCCTCGCCGCGCAGCTCGCCGAGCAGGCCGGTGATCGCGGCCATGATGTCGTCGGTGGCGGCGCGCAGGGTGTCGCGGTCCAGCGGGAGCCCCGCGTACCCCGACAGGTCCACCGGCGGGCCGGCGATCACCCTCATCTTCTTGCGCGGCAGCGGGTGGACGCCCTTCTTCAGGCTGCCCGCGAGGCCCTTCTGCTCGCCCTTCTTGTACGGCATCAGCTCGTGCGCGCCCCAGCTCGCGACCGGGACGACCTGGGCCCCGGTCTTCAGCGCCATCCGCGCGGCGCCGGTCTGCCCCGTCATCGGCCACAGCTCGGGGTCGCGGGTGCAGCTGCCCTCCGGGTAGAACATCAGGCACTCACCGTCCAGCAGGGCCTTCTCGGCGTCCCTGAGGGCGAGGGAGGCGTCGGCGCTGTCGCGGTAGACCGGGATCTGGCCCGTGCCGCGCAGCACCGCCCTGAGGAACCTCACGTCGAACAGCGTGGACTTGGCCAGGTAGACGGGGTAGCGGCCCGACTCGTAGACGAAGTGGGCGAGGGCGAGGGGGTCGGCTTCGGAGATGTGGTTGGCGGCGATGATGACGCCGCCCTTCCTCGGGACGTTGCCCCGGCCGCGCCAGTCGCGCCTGAGCAGCCCGAACAGCAGCGGTCTCAGGATGATGATCGTGAGCGTGCGCCATCCCGGCGAGTGGCGGTGGCCCGGGGGTCCCTCCTGCGAGGGGGCGACCCCCTTCTTCGCTCCGCTCATCTCGCCCCTCCCTCGATCCGTCCCACAGGTGAACCTGGGGTGTCCTCAAGTGTCGCGGTTGCGTGCGCATAGTGTCGAGTTGCCATGTCTACACCAGCCCCCTCCGCGCAAACGCACGGAACGCCGCCGCTCCGGTGGTCTCTCGTCGTCCCCGTGAAGGTCCTCGCCAGGGCCAAGACCCGCATGTCGGCGGCGGCCGGGCCGCACCGGGAGGCCCTCGCGCTCGCGGTCGCGGCCGACACGGTCGCCGCCGCGCTGCGCTGCGACCGGGTCCGCGACGTGATCGTAGTCACCGACGATCCCCTTCCGGCGGCCGAGCTCGCCGCCCTCGGCGCCCGGATCGTTCCGGACGCCCCGGACGCCGGCCTCAACCCGGCCCTGGTCTACGGCGCCCGCCGCGGCCGCGAGCTGGCCGCCGACGCCGGCGTCGGGGCGCTTTCGGCTGATTTGCCCGCTTTGCGACCACTTGAACTTGCGCGCGTCCTGGACGCCGCCGGCGCCGCGCCCGAGGCGTTCGTGCCGGACGCGGCCGGCGTCGGCACGACGCTGTACACGGCCCGTCCGGGCGTCCCGTTCTCCCCCGCGTTCGGCGGCGGCTCGCGGACCGCCCACCGCGCCCGCGGCGCCCGGGAGATCCTCCTGCCCGGCACCGACAGCGTACGCCGCGACGTCGACACCCCGGACGATCTCCGCGCGGCACTCGCCCTCGGCGCCGGTCCCCGCACCACCGCCGTCGCGTCCCGGCTGCCCTCGTTGGCCTAGAGTCTGGGGCATGCAGGGGACGGTGAAGGCGTTCGACGCGCAGACCCGCTCGGGGAGCGTGCTCCTCGACGACGGGACGGAGTTGCCCTTCGACGCCGAGGCGTTCGCGGCGGGCGGCCTGCGGCTGCTGCGCTTCGGCCAGCGGGTGAACCTCGCACTGGACGGCGACCGGGTCTCGGTGGTGACGCTGTCGACCTTCCCGCTGCCCGCCCCGCCCGCCTGAACAGGGCCGCCTGAACAGGGCCGCCCGAGGTCGGGGAACCGGGCCCGGAGACGCGTCAGCGCCCGGAACCCTGCGGTCCCGGGCGCTGACGCGGTGAGGCACTTACTTCTTGCCGGCCACCAGGTTCTTGAAGTCGGCGCCCGCCTTGAACTTCGGCACGGACGTCGCGGGAACCTCGATGGTCTTGCCCGTTGCGGGGTTGCGGGCCGTGCGGGCAGGCCGGTCGGCCTTCTCGAACGAACCGAACCCGGTGATCGCGACCTTGTCGCCCTTGGCGACCGCGGTCTGGATCGCCTCCAGGATGGCGTCGACCGCCTCGGCTGCGGCCTTCTTGCTGCCCAGCCGGTCAGAGATGGCGTCGACCAGCTCACGCTTGTTCATGGGTTACTCCTCTAGTTCCCCCCTTGCCCGAACGAAACTAAGGGACCACCACCATGGACACAATCACCTGCACGCAAACATTGGCGTGTCGCTGGCGTTTTTGTCGGTCTCGCCCCCGTCTCGCCCGGTGACCGGACCAGATCCGGCCACTGCGCACGCTAACCGACGTCGGGCCCGTCTTGGAAATCGGCGAGGAACGCGTCCAGCCTGCGAGCGGCCAGTTCGGCGTCCCGTTTGGCCAGATCGGTGATCGCCAGCAGGTGCCGGATGAGCCGCTGCCGGTCCTGTGGCGGGAGCGGGGCCACGGCGCGATGAGCGTCACGCAACTGACGTGCGAGCTGCGTCAACGCCGGATCGTCCCACTCTGGCCCGGTCCACGGGGCCGTGCTCACTTGGAGTCCCCCAACGGTCGGCGGCTGTTGCACACTAGGGATTCTCCCCCGCGCCCGTGCCGACCGTCTCGCCCGGGGTACGTTCGGGCGCGCCCGTGGCGCCGGATACCCCCCGATATCCGATGCCACGGGCGGCGTGTCGCGGATCTTTGCGGGCTAGACCGTGGTGGGGAGCAGCGCGGTGCGGGCGGCCTCGAAGTCGCCGATGGCGTCGGCGTGGCGCAGCGTGAGGCCGATGTCGTCCAGGCCCTCCATGAGGCGCCAGCGGGTGTAGTCGTCGATCTCGAACGGCGCGGTGTCCGCGCCCCAGCGGACCTCGCGCGCGCCCAGGTCGACGGTGATCTCCAGGGTGGGGTCCGTCTCGACCGCGCTCTGCAGCGCCTCGACCTGCTCGTCCGTGAGGACGACCGGCAGCAGGCCCATCTTCGTGGAGTTGTTGCGGAAGATGTCGCCGAAGCGCGACGCGATCACGGCGCGGAAGCCGTACTGCTGCAGCGCCCAGACGGCGTGCTCGCGGGACGAGCCGGTGCCGAAGTCGGGCCCGGCGACCAGGATGCCCGCGCCCTCGTACCGCGGCTGGTTCAGGACGAAGTCCGGGTCCTCGCGCCAGGCCGAGAACAGGCCCTTGTCGAATCCGGTGCGGCTGACCTGCTTGAGCCACACGGCGGGGATGATCTGGTCGGTGTCGACGTTGCTGCGGCGCAGCGGTACCCCGCGCCCGGTGTAGGTGGTGAACGCTTCCATTCGTGGCTCCTCAGAGGTCGGCTTCGTTCTGGGGGGACGACCCCCCAGGCCCCCCGGCGGCTTCGCCGAGGTCATGGGGCGCGGCCAGGTGCCCGGTCACAGCGGTGGCGGCGGCGACGGCGGGCGACACCAGGTGGGTGCGGCCGCCCGGTCCCTGCCGGCCCTCGAAGTTGCGGTTGGACGTGGAGGCGCTGCGCTCGCCGGGCGTGAGCTTGTCGGGGTTCATCGCCAGGCACATCGAGCAGCCGGCCTCGCGCCACTCGGCGCCGGAGGCCGAGATGACGGCGTCCAGCCCCTCCTCCTCGGCCTGCTTCTTGACCTTCATGGAGCCGGGGACGACCAGCATCCGGACGCCGTCGGCGACCGTGCGGCCCTCCAGCACGCCCGCGACGGCGCGCAGGTCCTCGATGCGGCCGTTGGTGCAGGAGCCGACGAAGACGGTGTCGACCGCGATGTCGCGCAGCGGCGTCCCGGCGGTCAGGCCCATGTACTCCAGGGCGCGCTCGGCGGACTGGCGCTGGACGGGGTCGTCGTAGGTGGCGGGGTCGGGCACGGACCCGCCGAGCGGCAGGCCCTGGCCGGGGTTCGTCCCCCAGGTGACGAACGGGGTCAGCTCGGCCGCGTCGATCACGACCTCCCGGTCGAAGACCGCGTCGTCGTCGGTGCGCAGGGACGTCCAGTACTCGACGGCCCGGTCCCAGTCCTCGCCCTGCGGGGCGTGCGGGCGGTCCTTGAGGTAGGCGAACGTGGTCTCGTCCGGGGCGATCATCCCGGCGCGGGCGCCGGCCTCGATGGACATGTTGCAGACCGTCATGCGGCCCTCCATCGACAGCGACCGGACGGCCTCGCCGCGGTACTCGACGATGTGGCCCTGGCCGCCGCCGGTGCCGATCCGCGCGATGATCGCGAGGATCAGGTCCTTGGCGGTCACGCCCTCGGGCAGCGCGCCCTCGACCGTGACGGCCATCGTCTTCGGCCGGATCTGCGGCAGCGTCTGCGTGGCGAGGACGTGCTCGACCTCGCTGGTGCCGATCCCGAAGGCGAGGGCGCCGAACGCGCCGTGCGTGGAGGTGTGCGAGTCGCCGCACACGACGGTCATGCCGGGCTGGGTCAGGCCCAGCTGCGGGCCGATGACGTGGACGATGCCCTGGCCCTCGTCGCCCATCGGGTGCAGCCGGACCCCGAAGTCGGAGCAGTTCTTGCGCAGCGTCTCGACCTGGGTGCGCGACACCGGGTCGGCGATCGGCTTGAGCAGGTCCGTGGTCGGGACGTTGTGGTCCTCGGTGGCGATCGTCAGGTCGGGGCGGCGGACCTGGCGGCCCGCCATCCGCAGCCCGTCGAACGCCTGCGGGCTCGTCACCTCATGGACCAGGTGCAGGTCGATGTAGAGGAGGTCGGGCTCGCCCTCGGCGTGCCGTACGACGTGCGCGTCGTACACCTTCTCGGCCAGTGTTCGGCCCATCACTCCACCTCACCTGTGCTGATCGTCGGCTGTACTGGTCGTCGGCGCGGCGTCGCGCCGCGGTCTCGGTCACCTCGATTTGCATCTCAAATTACGAGACGGCAATATCAAGGCATGGACAACTCTAGCGGAGTCGGCGTACTTGACAAAGCGGTGCTCGTGCTGAACGCGCTGGAGGCCGGTCCGGCCTCGCTCGCCCAGCTCGTCCAGACGACGGGGCTGGCCCGCCCCACCGCCCACCGGCTGGCCGTCGCGCTGGAGCACCACCGCCTCGTGCACCGCGACACCCAGGGGCGTTTCATCCTCGGTCCGCGGCTGGCCGAGCTCGCGGTCGCGGCCGGCGAGGACCGCCTGCTCGCGATCGCGCAGCCCGTCCTGGCCCAGCTGCGCGACCATACCGGCGAGAGCGCGTCGCTGTTCCGCCGCCAGGGGGACGTGCGGGTCTGCGTGGCCGCCGCCGAGCGCACGAGCGGCCTGCGCGACACCATCCCGGTCGGCGCGGCGCTGCCGATGTCGGCGGGGTCGGCCGCGCAGATCCTGCTCGCCTGGGAGGAGCCCGACCGCCTGCACCGCGGGCTGCGCGGCGCCAAGTTCGAGGCCACGACGCTGGCGTCCGTGCGGCGCCGGGGCTGGGCGCAGAGCATCGGCGAGCGCGAGCAGGGCGTCGGTTCCGTCTCGGCCCCCATCCGCGGCGCCGCCGGACGGGTGATCGCCGCCGTCTCGGTGTCCGGTCCCCTCGAACGCCTCACCCGCTCCCCCGGGCGCCTGCACGCCGCACCCGTCGCCGCCGCCGCCGAGAAGATCTCCGAAGGCATGCGCCGCACCGCGTCCTGAGCGCCGCGTCCTGAGCGCCGCGTCCTGAGCGCCGCGTCCCGAGCGCCGCGTCCCGAGCACCCGTCCCGAGCACGCGGCCTGATCCGGCCGTGGTGCGAATCACCACAAGCCGGGCGGACCTGGGATTGTGCCGGTCTCCGCACCTGCGACCTCGCTACCGTTGCCTTCAGGTAAAGGGGGTGCAACGTGCAGATCTCCGAGCTCAGCGACCGCAGCGGGCTGACGGTCCAGACGATCAAGTTCTACATCCGGGAGGGCCTGCTGCCGAAGGGCTCGACGGTGAGCGCCACGCGCTCGGAGTACGACGGGCGGCATCTGGAGCGGCTCCGGCTGATCAGCGCGCTGCGCGAGGTGGGCGACATGCCGCTCGCCGCGATCCAGGAGATCATCGGGGCCGTCGAGGACGACCGGGTCGGCATGCACGAGCTGTTCGCCACCACCCAGCACGCCGTCGGCCCGCACGACGCCGCCCTGCACGATCCGCACTGGCGGGCCGCCCGCGAGGACGTCGACGCCCTCGTCCGCGAGCTCGGCTGGCAGGCCGGCGACCGCGCCCCCGCCCGCGACCTGCTGGCCCACGCTTTCGTGGCGCTGCGCCGGCTCGGCTTCCCGATCACCCTCAAGGACCTGCGCCCCTACGTGAAGGCCGCCGCCGAGGTCGCCGAGCACGAGATCGGACGGGTCGTCGAGGGCGCCCCGCGGGCCCGGACCGTCCATTCGCTGCTGGTCTCGACCATCCTCTACGAGCAGGTCCTCACGTCCCTGCACCGGCTGGCCCAGGAGGACGCCTCGGCGCGTCGTTTCGGCCGTGCCCGACCCCACCCCGCCGGCCTGACCGCCCAGCGGCCAGACCCGCCCCACCAGGCATTTCCGGGATAGACGGTCGGAATTGCCATTCACGCCCCCGAATTAGGGCTTTCACTTTCTTCGCCTAATATGAAAGGCGATGACCGCGACGACGCCTCCGGGCCCCTCCGGCGGCAGGTGGACCGACCGCCTGCTCGCCGAGGGCAACGACCCCGATCCACGCTTCACCATGGCCAACGAGCGCACGTTCCTGGCCTGGATCCGCACGGCGCTGGCGCTGATCGCGGGCGGCATCGGCCTCGCCCTGGCCGGCGACCTGATCGAGTCGCCGCTGCGGCAGGTGCTCGCGGTCGGCTTCGCCGCGGGCGGCGCCCTGGTCGCGGCGCTGGCGTTCCGCCGGTGGCTGCGGACCGAGCGCGCCCTGCGCCGCGCCGAGACGCTGCCGCCGCCCGCGCTGGCCCCGGTCATCGCCTACGGCCTGGCGGGCGCCGCGATCCTCCTGCTGGTCGCGCTGCTGGTCACCCGGTGAGTCTCCGGGACCCGGGCGCGCAGCCGGAGCGGACGGCGCTGGCTTGGTCGCGCACCACCCTGGCCCTGATCGGCGCGGGGCTGCTGTGCGTGCGGCTCGCCCCCTCGGCCCCGGGCACGGTCCTCGCGGCGGCGGTCGTGTGCGGCGGGGCCGCGCTGATGCTGCGCCGCACCCGCAGGAGCTTCCACGCCCGGCGCACCCTGCCGACCGGAGCGGGCGCGGCCGACCCGGTCTCGATCCTGATCACGACCGGACTGGCGATGCTGCTGGCAGGAGTCGCCGCCGCCCTCGCCTTCTGAGACGGCCCGGATCGAGCCATGCGTGGTGCGCATGGCCGGCGTGCGAAGTCTTCGCTGGTGACATGAGTGCTCGACCTCTAACGTCGGTCGGACCATGACACGAATCGCTTTTCTCGGACTGGGACGCATGGGCGTCCTGATGGCCCGGCGCCTCGCCGCCGCCGGGCACGACCTGACCGTCTGGAACCGCACGCCCGCCCGGGCCGCGTCGCTCGCCGAGGCAGGCGCCACCGCCTGCGGCACGCCCGCCGAGGCGGTCCGGGACCGCGAGCTGGTCGTCACGATGCTCACCGACGCGGCCGCCGTCGAGGAGGTGCTGTTCGGCCCGGACGGCGCCGCCCCGGCCCTGTCGCCCGGCGCCGTGATCGCCGACATGTCGACGATCGGCCCGGACGCCGTCCACCGCGTCCGGAGCCGGCTGCCCGAGGGGATCGGACACGTCGACGCGCCGGTCTCCGGCAGCCTCCCGCAGGCGGAGGCGGGCGAACTGGCGATCCTCGCGGGCGCCGAGCCGGACGACCTCGCGCGCTGCGCCGACGCCCTCGCCGTCCTCGGAAACGTCCGGCATGTCGGCCCGCCCGGCTCGGGCGCCGCGCTCAAGCTGGTGGTGAACAGCGCGCTCGTCGGGAACTTCGCCGTCCTCGGCGAGACGCTGGCCCTGGCCGACCGGCTGGGCGTCGACCCCGCCCTCGCCCTCGACGCGCTGACGCGCACCAGCCCTCAGGCCCGCCGCCTCCAGGAGCACACCGACGGCGACGCGCCGCGCTTCACGCTCGCGCTGGCGGCCAAGGACCTCGGCCTCGCCCTGGACGGCGCCCCGCCCGCGGGCGTCCTGTCCAGCGTCCAGGCCCGAACGGACGCGGCGCTCGCCGCCGGGCTCGGCGGCCACGACCTCGTCGCCCTCACCGACCACATCAGGAGGACCCCACCCATGCGCGTGACCCTGGGCAACCCCGAGACCGTTCCGGCTCCCCCGAACCCGGCCTACTCCCACACCGCGTACGTGACGCAGGGCCCGATGCTGTACGTGTCGGGGCAGATCGCCCTGGGCGCGGACGGCAAGGTGGACAAGCCCGGCGACATGACCCGCCAGTCGGAGGTGATCCTCTCGCTGCTGGAGCGGATCCTCGCCGCGCACGGGGCCGGGTTCGGCGACGTGGTCAACATCCGGACGTTCATCACCGACCTGGACCGGCTGCGGGAGTACGGCGCCGTCCGGAGGCGGTACTTCACCGGCCCGCCGCCGACCAGCACGACCGTCGAGGTGCCCCGGCTCTTCCACCCCGACGCCCTGCTGGAAGTGGAGATCGTCGCGGCCGTCCCCTAGGGCCGGGACCCCCCGCCCCCGGAGCGGGTCTCCGCGGCGCCGTCCCCTCGCCGCAGCTCCGCGGCGCCGCTCCCTGGCCCCATCTCCGCGGCGACGTCCCGCAGGTCCGTCAGGAACGCGGTGACCGGCGGGGACCTGCGCGCGTGCCGTCCCACCGCCGCGTAGACGGCGCGGCGGGGGCGGCCGGACGTCACGGCGCGCAGCACGACGCCGTCCCGCGCCAGGGCGGAGGCCGCCAGCGCCGGGACGAGCGTGACGCCGAACCCCTCGGCGACCAGCCCCAGCTTGGAGATCCACTCGGCGACCCGCAGCGGCGTCCGCGGCACGAACCCGGCCGCCTCGCACCGGGCGCGCAGCGCCGCGATCGCCTCCGGGTCGTCGGCGACGATCCACGGCTCGTCCGCCAGCTCCGCGAGCGGGAGGCGCTCGCGCGCGGCGAGCCGGTGGCCGGACGGCAGCGCGACGAGCAGCGCGTCGTCCAGCAGGGTCACCAGGCCGTCGGCGACGATCGAGGGGACCTTGTGCGTGCTGACCAGCGCGATGTCGAGATCGCCCGCCTCCAGCATCGGCAGCAGGCGCTCGGTGGTGCCCTCGCGCAGCAGCACCTGGACGCCCGGGTGCCGGGCCCGGAACCGGGCGAGCGCGCGCGGGACGAGCGCGGCGTTGGCGGTGGGGAACGCGCCGAGCCGCAGGGTCCCGGTGTCGAGCCGGCGCAGCCCGTCGAGGGCGCGGGCCGTGTCGGCGAGCCGGTCGAGGAGTGCGCGCGCGTGCGGGAGCAGGTACTCCCCGGCGGGCGTCGGCCGCACGCCCCGGGCGCCGCGCGCGAACAGCTCCACCCCGCAGACGTCCTCCAGCGCCGCGACCTGGCGCGAGACGGCCGACTGCGTGTAGCCCTCCGCGGCCGCCGCGGCGGTGAAGGAGCCCAGGTCGGCGACGGCGACGAAGGTCCGCAGCAGGACGGGGTCGAGGGATTCGGCACGCACGCCCCGGAGCATACGGCCACCGTGACCACGCCCCCCTCGATCGCGCCCCCTCGGTCGCGGAGGCGGACATGCTCGTGCTCCGCAACGAGATCGCGCCTCGCGGCGTCCGGGGCCGCGGCCCCTGCGCGCCGCCAGGCGGCCTGGAGGAGAATGACCTCCGTGGAAGATCTTGACGTCGTCGCGTGGATCCAGGTGTCGGACGGCCGGATGCTCGCCGTCCGGTCGCGGGGCCGCGACCTGCTGTACCTGCCCGGCGGGAAACGGGAGCCGGGCGAGGACGACTGGTCGGCCCTGTCCCGGGAGGTCCGCGAGGAGCTGGATCTGGAGCTGGACCGGACGTCCTTCCGGGAACTGGGAGTGATCCGGGCCCCGGCCCACGACCAGCCCGACTTCGCCCACGTCCGCATGGCCTGCTTCACCGCCGCCTACCGGGGCGCGATGGCGGCGGCCGGCGAGGTGGACGAGTACGTCTACGTCGGGCGCGGCGAACGGCACCTGCTCGCGCCGGCCGCGCAGGCCGCCCTCGACCTCGCCGAGCGGCACGGCCTGCTCGCCTGATCGACCTTCGGACCCCGCGCCCGGCGACTTTGGTCGCCGCGGGGTGGTCCGGTGGCCGCTGCCCGGGCACGGCCGTGCCCGGAAGGCTCGGTGGCGGGCGGCTCGACCAGCGAGGAGCGGACCTTGTCACAGGCCAAGAACGCGGCACAGGCGAAACCGACGGCACAGGCGGAACCCACGGCGCGGATAAGCCGCAGGACCGTGCTCGCAGGCACGGCGGCGGCCGCCGTGTCCGGGGCGGCTGTGATCGCCTACGACGCGATGACCGGCACCGCGCAGGCCGCGCCGGCCCGAGGGCGGCCGCTGCCGCAGCACGGCGTCAACTACGACACCGAGCGCGAGGTGTGGAAGCCCGCGTACGTGCGGCGCGAGATCCGGGCGATCCGCCGCGACCTGCACTGCAACGCGATCATCCTTCTCGGCTCCGATCTGGGGCGCCTCATGCTCGCGGCCCGCTGCGCGGCGCGGGAGGGCATGTTCGTGTGGTTCGAGGCCCGCCGGTTCGACCGGGACGCGCGGACGACGCTGGCGTTCCTCACCGCCGTCGCCAGGGCGGCCGAGGGGCTGCGCCGCACCCATCCCGGTGTCGGCATCTCGGTGGGCTGCGAGCTGACGATCTTCATGGACGGGCTGGTGCCCGGCGAGGACTGGCGGGAGCGGGCCGCCAACCTCGGGACTCCGGCGGGCGAGGGCTACAACGAGCGGCTGAACGCGTTCCTCGCGCGGGCGCTCAGGACCGTCCGGCCGCTGTTCGGCGGTCGCCTCACCTACACCTCCGGCGTCTGGGAGGAGGTCGCCTGGCGCGGCTTCGACGTCGTGGGCGTCGACCTGTACCGGGACGAGACGAACGAGGCGACCTACGTCCAGGACGTCCGGGCCCTGCACCGGTTCGGCAAGCCGGTCGTCATCACCGAGTTCGGATGCTGCACCTACCGGGGCGCGGACCGGCGCGGCGGCGACGGGTTCGACATCGTCGACTGGTCGCAGGACCCGCCCGTCATCCCACCGGGCTACGTCCGCGACGAGGGGACGCAGGCCCGCTATATCTCCGACCTGCTGGACGTCTACGAGGCCGAGGGCGTGTACGGCGCCTTCGTCTACGACTTCATCGAACCCGACGGCGCCTACTCCCCCGACCCCGCCAGGGACCTCGACATGGCCGGGTTCTCCCTGGTCAAGGTGCTCCCGCCCGAGACGGGGCTGGGCTACGAGAAGACCGGCCACTTCGAGCCGAAGCTCGCGTTCCGCACCCTCGCCCGCCGCTACGCCCCCTAGGCCCTGTCTGGCAATCGTTCGTGAGCGGGTTGGCGAAGCCAAAGGATGAGTGAGGCGATGTGGAGTCCGCCCGGTAGCGGGTTGCCGGCTTCTCGAAGCGCGTTGCGATGGCTCGGAATTGCTTGAGGCGGCTGAGGCAGCGCTCGACCACGTTGCGGGCTTTGTAGAGCTCAGGGTCGAAGGCCGGTGGTCTGCCACCGGCTCTGCCGCGGCGCTGGCGATTGGCCCTTTGGTCGGTCCGCTCCGGGATGACTGCGCGGATGCCCCGGCGTCGCAGGTCCTGTCGGACCTCCCGTGATGAGTACGCCTTGTCCGCGATGACCGTGTCGGGTCTTTGCCGCGGCCGCCCGGTGCCTGCCCGAGGCACCCGCACAGATTCCGGCACCGCTTTGAACACGGTGCAGTCGTTGACGTTGCCGGGAGTGAGGACGACAGCCAGGGACAGGCCTCGGCCGTCGCAGGCGAGATGGACTTTGGTGGTCAGCCCGCCGCGGGAGCGGCCCAGCGCCTGGTCGGCCGCCGAGCGTGCCGAGCCTTCCACCCCGCCGTTCGCGCCCGCCCCCTTTTCCGGGCGCCGGCCGCGTGCTGGTGGGAGCGGTTGATGGTGGAGTCCACCGACACCGTCCATTCCACCGCTCCGACGGAGTCGTCCCGCGCCTGATTCTGCTCCAGGAGGCGGGCCCAGGTCCCGTCCCGCTCCCAACGGGCGAACCGCTCATAAACCGTCTGCCACGGCCCGTAGCGTTCCGGCAGGTCACGCCAGGGAGCCCCTGTTCGCAGCCGCCATAACACTCCGTTGATTACCTGTCGGTGGTCGCGCCACGGACGGCCTGGTCCATAGGTAGCCGGCAACAGGGGCTTCAGCGCCTCCCATGCTGCGTCCGTCAGCTCGCCGCGTCCTGTCACGTGATCGGTCACGAACTGGGTGCCTCATGCAGCCGTGGGCGTCTGCGTCTTGGCCTGGCGCACCCCGCGCAGGGCGCCGGACCAGGCGATCACCTGGTCGAGCATGTCGCCTACGGCGGTGTCGAGGCCCTCCTGGGGGACGAAGGTGCCGGTGTGGAACGAGGGGTGTGTCGAGATGGTGGGCTGGGCACGGACCGTGGCCACCTGGAGTTCGGCGAGGACGAGCCGCAGCGCCTCGGCGGCCCGGGCCCCGGCGACCCAGCCGCCATAGCTGATGATCCCGGCGGCCTTGTCGTTCCACTCCCGGTAGACGTAGTCCAGGGCGTTCTTCAAGGCCCCGGGGTAGGAGTGGTTGTACTCGGGGACGAGGAAGACGTAGCCATCGAAGCTGTCGATGAGTGCGCCCCAGGCGCGGGTGTGGTCGTGCTGATACTGCTGGAAGTTCGGGTTGCCGGGCTCGTCGAGGTTGCCGAGGTCCTGGTCGGCGAGGTCGATGAGTTCGTAGTCGGCTCCACCATGGGCACGGGCGGCCTCCAGTGCCCAGGCGGCGATCTGGTCGCCGCGGCGTCCGGGACGGGTGCTTCCGAGGATGACTGCGATGCGAAGTGGCATGGTCTTCCCTCCCAGAGAGTTGTCACGTCAACTCTAGATCGGAAGGAGTTGAAGTGACAACTCTGCTGGTCGCGGTATCCTCGGCGACATGACGGAGACTCGATCGCTGGGACCCGAGGAGTGGGAGTTCTGGGATACCTGGATGCGCGCGCAGCGCCTGCTCACCAGGGAGCTGGAGCGTGGTCTACAGCATGACTGCGACATCTCGAAAGCCGAGTTCAGCGTGCTGGTGACGCTGTGGCAGGCCGCCGGCCGCGAGATGCGTGTCGGCGAGCTCTCCGAGTCACTCGACTGGGACAAGAGCCGCGTCTCACATCAGCTGACGCGCATGGAAAAACGCGGCTTCGTCAAGCGCACCCAGTACGCGGCCGATGGTCGCCGCGCGGGGATCGGGCTGACCGCCGAGGGGCGCCGCGCCGCCCAGAGTGCCATCCTCGTACACGGCGGCAACATCCGCCGCCACTTCCTCGACTCACTGACCTCCGAGCAGGCATCAGTCATCCGGGCATGGAGCGAGCAAGCAGTCGATCGCCTGGAGCCGCACCGTAGCGAGGCTGTCAGCGACGGCGCGTCCTAGACCGCGTCCCACGCCGCCCTCATAGACGCCGCCGGTACGGCCCTGGGCATTGTCAGACAGGCCCTAGGGCGGTCACGCGAGGGCGGCGCCGCCGGCGATGCCGAGGACCAGCGACAGCAAGGCGGCGGCAGCGGCGACCACGGTGGCGCCGGGTGCCGGGCGCGGCGGGGCGGACGGCCGCCGGAACAGCGGGACGATCCAGCGCAGGTAGTAGAAGACGCTGGCGACCGTGTTCACGGCGGCGACCACCGCGAGCCATGCGAAGTCGCCGTCGAGGGCGGCGCCGAACATCAGGACCTTCCCGACGAACACGGCGGTCGGCGGCGTCCCGACGAAACCGAGCAGGCAGACGATCAGGGACAGGCCGAGGGGCGGGGAGGCGCGCAGGAGCCCGGCGTATCCGGCGAGGTCGTCGCGGCCGGCGGCGACCACGACCGCGAAGGCGCCCAGGTTCGTCACCGCGTAGGCGGCGACGAAGTACAGCAGCGCGGGCTGGGCCAGGCCGGTGCGCCCCGCCATCGCGACCGGGACGAGCAGGTAGCCCGCCTGGCTCACGGTCGAGTACGCCAGCAGCCGCCGGACGTTGTCCTGCCCGAACGCGGCGAGGTTGCCGAGCGTCATCGTCGCCGCCGCGATCACGGCGAGGAGGGCGTGCCGGCCGTCCGGGGAGGTCTCGGCGCAGAACCGGTAGAGGGCGGCGAACGCGCCGATCTTGGGGACGGTGGTGACGTACGCGGCGACGGCGGGCGGGGCGCCCTCGGCCACGTCCGGCACCCAGTAGTGGCCCGGGACGGCGCCCGCCTTGAACAGCAGCCCGGCGAGGAGCGCGACGACGCCCGCCGCGACCGCCGCCGGGGGCGCGTCCGCGAGCCCGGTCCGCAGCACGGCGTAGGCGGTGCCGCGCCCCACGCCGGACAGCAGCGTCACCCCGCCGAGCATGAGCACGCCCAGCAGCGCGCCCATCAGGTAGTACTTCAGCGCGGCCTCGGTCCCGGGCGCGTCCTTGCCGAACCCGGCGAGCGCGTACGCGGGGATGCTCGCCAGCAGGTACGCGGCGACGAGGACGAGCAGGTCGGACGAGGCGCCGAGCATGATCGTGCCGAGCGCGGACAGCAGGATCAGGACATGGTGCTCGCTTTCCCTCGGATGGTCGCGGACCGGCCCGGCCGCCAGGAGGACGACGGCGAGCGTCGAGCCGAGCACGGTGATCCGGGTGACGTGGGTGATCGGGTCGACGGAGAAGGCGTCGAACGCCATGAGGTCGGGGCCGGACGCCGCGACCCCCGCGAAGGCCAGTCCCGCGACGAGTCCGGCCGAGCAGACCACCGCGACCGGCCACTGCCGCGTGCGGGGCAGGAACATCCCCGCCACCAGCCCGGCCACGGCGGCGGCCAGCGCGCACAGTTCGGGGGCGAGGTCGGCGGGGTTCTCGTTCATCGGCGGCCCACCAGCGCGACGACGGCCGCCGACAGCGGCTCGATCGTGTCGAGCAGCACGCGCGGTACGACGCCGATGACCAGCGACAATGCCAGCAGCGGAACGAGCGCGGCCAGTTCGGGCCGCCGCACGTCGGTAACGCGGGCGGTCAGCTCGCCGGGCGGCCCGAGCACGGCGCGGTGCAGGACGCGCAGGAACAGCGCGGCCGTGATGAGGATCCCGAGGACGGCCAGCGCGCCGGCGACCGCCGTCGCGGCCGTGCCGCTCCCGATCGTCCCGGCGAAGATCTGGAACTCGGCGACGAACCCGGACAGGCCCGGCAGCCCGAGCGAGGCGAACGCGGCCACCGCGGTCAGCGCGGCGAACACGGGCGCGCCGCGCGCGATGCCACCGAACCGCGCGAGGTCGTAGCTGCCGGCCCGGTCGTACAGGACACCGCACAGCAGGAACAGCGCCCCGGTGACGAGGCCGTGGCTGACCATCTGCGTGACCGCGCCGGTCACCGCGAGCCGCCGCGCGTCGGCGTCGCCGGTGGCGTACCCGGCCGCGCCGAGCGCGAGGACGATGTAGCCCATGTGGTTGACCGACGTGTAGGCGACGAGCCGCTTGACGTCGTCCTGCGCCAGCGCGACCAGTGCCCCGTACAGGACGCCGACCAGCCCGACGATCAGGAACACCGGCGCGTAGCGCCGCCATGCGTCCGGCAGCATCGGCATCGCGATCCGGATGAGCCCGTAGGTGCCCATCTTCAGCATGACCCCGGCGAGGATCGCCGACCCGGCAGCGGGCGCGTCGGTGTGCGCGGGCGGCAGCCAGGTGTGGAACGGCACGACCGGCGTCTTGATGCCGAGGCCGATCCCGACGGCGAGAAGCGTCAGCCCCGCCGGGCCGCCGCTCAGCGGTGGGGTGCGGGTCAGCTCGACCATGTCGAACGTGTGGGGGTCGGCGCCCAGGTAGAGGCCGATGAATCCGAGCAGCAGGACGAGCGATCCGAGGAACGTGTAGAGGAAGAACATCAGCGCCGACCGCGTCCGGTCACCGTGCCCCCACAGCAGGATCACGAAGTACATGCCGACGATCGACAGGTCGAAGAAGACGAAGAACAGCAGCAGGTCGAGGGCCGCGAACAGGCCCAGGCAGACGGTCTCCAGGAAGAGGAACAGGATCGCGAACGCCCGCGCCCGGCGGGTCTGCCGCAGCGAGTACACCGCGCACACGGCGAACAGGACGGCGGTCAGGGCCAGCAGCGGCAGCGACAGGCCGTCCACGCCGACGTGGTAGCCGGCCCGGACGGACGGGATCCACCGCACGTTCGTCTCGTAGGCGATCCCGCCGCCGGTGCCGTGCGCGGCCCACATCCCGATGACGAGCGCGAGGTCCAGGACGGTGACACCGATCCACGTCCAGGGGACCGCGCGGCGCGGGACGGCGGGCAGAGCGAGCGCCACCGCCAGCGGCAGGAAGAGCACCAGATTCAGCATCGCCTCACCCGGCCAGGACGGCGACGACGACGAGCACCGCGAGCACCACCGCGGCCTGGGCGTAGTACAGGTGGACCTGCCCGGTCTGCGGGCGCCGCGCCAGGGCGCCCAGCCCGCGCGCCGCGCGCCCGACCGCGGCGACGAGGCCGTCCAGCCGGAACTCGACGCGGCGCCCGGCCAGCCCGGCGGTCGCCTGGCCGCCGCGTGCGACACCCCGGACCGCGCCGTCGACCACCCGGTCGTCGAACCGGGCCAGCGCCCGGGCCATGGCGAACGCCGGACGGACCACCAGGGCCGACGCCACGTCCTCCGACCAGAGCCAGCGCAGCGCCCATGCGGGTTCCGGGATCCGCCGGACGGCCATGACCGCGCCCACCGTGACCACGGCGAGGACACCGGAGAGCGCGACCATCCACGGTCCGGGCCCGCTCTCGTCGGGCACGCCGAGCAGCCGCCGCCAGGCGTCCGCGACCGGGGGAAGGCCGAGCGCCCCGAGCGCGGCCGCCGCGCAGGCCAGCGGGACCAGCGGCGCCCGCTGCGCGAGCGGCACGCGGAACGCGCCGCCTCCGCCGCCCGGACGGAACGCGGCGAGCAGCGCCTTCGCGGCATAGGCGGCCGACAGGACGGACGCCGCGAGGCCCACCGCGAGGATGGCCGGAGAGCCGCCGGTGCCCGCGAGGACCTCGTCCTTGGTGACCCACAACGACAGGGGCGGGACGCCGGCCAGCGCGAGCGCGCCCACGCCGAACGCCGCGCCGACCGTCCGATGGCGCCGCGCCGCGCCCTGCAGCGCGTCCAACCGCTTCGTCCCGAGTTCGCCCAGCCACACGCCCGCGCAGAGGAACAGGAGGCTCTTCACCGCGGCGTGTGCGACGAGCTGTGCCGTCCCGCCGCCCAGCGCACCGGCGCCGGCTCCGAGCACCATGAACCCGATCTGCGCGCAGGTGGACGCGGCGAGAAGTTGCTTGAGGTCGCGCTGCGCGAGCGCGACGGCGCCGAGGACCAGCGCGGTCACGGCCCCGGCCCAGGTCACGAGCGTGGCGGCCCAGCCGGTCGCGGCCAGCAGCGGATGAACGCGCAGCAGCAGGTACGCGCCCGCGGCGACCATCGTGGCCGAGTGCAGGAGTGCCGACACCGGGCTGGGGCCGTCCATGGCGCGCGACAGCCAGAACGAGAACGGGAGCTGCGCCGACTTCCCCAGCGCCGACACCACGACACCGGCCGCGATCAGGTCCCGCCAGGGTGCGCCCGCCGCGGCGAGGTCGTCCAGCCGGAGAGAGTGGGCCCCGGCGACCGCGAAGCCCGCCGCCGCGTAGAGGCCCATGTCCGCGGCCCGGGTCGTCAGGAACGCGACGCCCGCCGACCCGACCCGGCGCGCGTCCCACCAGTCGTGGCCGATGAGCGCGTACGACATCGCGCCCATGACCTCCCAGCCCATCAGCAACAGGACCAGGTCGGTCGCCGTCACCGTGACGGCCATCGCCGCCGCGAACAGCAGCGTCAGGCCGAAGAAGCGAGCGCCGTACCCCTCTCCCGCAGCGAAGACGAGGACCGCCGCCAGGACGGCGCCGAGCGTCACGAGCAGGACCGCGGACAGCCCGTCCACCGCGAGCCCGCCCGGCCACCCGGGAAGGAACGTCATCCGCACGCTCCCCGCAGGCGGAGGGCCCTGCTGGTTCCGCTCATCCCCTGAGGTCCCCCGCGTCGTCGGTCATGTCCACGTCGCGGGCCCGGAACAAGGCGGTGACGACGGCGAACCCCATCGCCATCTCCAGCGCCATCACCGTGATCGCGACGAGGACCAGCACCTGCCCGTCCGCCCTGCCGGGCGACACCCAGAACCAGAACGCGGCCCCGGCGACCACGATCCCGCTGATCATGAGTTCGAGGCCCATCATCAGCATCACGATCGACTGCTGCGACAGCGCCCCGAACAGGCCCACGCAGAACAGCGCGGCGGCGAGCAGCAGGAACGCCTCCAGCGTCATCGCGCCCCGCCCCCGTCGTCGCCCTCCAGGTCGTAGCGGCCCCGGTGCGCGGCCAGCACCACCGTCGCGATCATGGTGGCCAGGATGGCGACGCCGATCACCATCATGACCAGCATCTTCGGCCCCATGATCGCCTCACCGAGCGCGACCGTGGGGTCGCGCGGCGGGCGTCCGGCGCGCTCCGGCCACGGGACGGTGAACACCCCGGCGGCCAGGGCGGCGAAGGCGGCACCGGAGATGGCGAACGCGCCGCGCCTGTTGTGCAGCATCGTCATCGGCATCAGCCCGGCCGGGTTCATCATGTACATGACCATGAAGACGGCCATCACCAGCATCTCCATGATCATCATGAGGACGACCAGGACACCGAGGTAGTGCAGGTCGATCAGGAGCAGCTCGCCGCCGACGCACAGGAACGACGCCAGCAGCGCGAACGTCGCCCGCGCCATCGAGTCCACGACGAACACGGCGACGGCCGCCCCGACGGCGGCGACGGCCAGCACCCAGAACGCGACGGCCTCCACGTTCTCACCCCTCACACGGCGTCCCCCTCACACGGCGTCCCCCTCACACGGCGTCCCCCTCACACGACGACGATCGCGACGACGAGCATCTGGAGCACCGAGGCGGGGATCAGGACCGTCCACGCCACGGTCATCGCACGGTCCATGCGCAGCACCGGCAGGCGCCGCCGCGTCCAGACCAGCAGCGCCAGGACGGCGCACGTCTTCGCCAGCGACCACAGCCACGCCGGTAGCAGCGGACCCGCGCCGCCCCCCAGGAACAGCGGGACGGCGACGGCCGAGGCCACCGCCAGCAGCCCGTGGCGTCCCGCCAGGAAGACGAGCCGGTCGGGACCGGACAGTTCGGCCAGGACGCCCCCGGCCACGTCGTCGCCCACGGGATGGTCGAACGGCCCCCAGAACGCCATCGCCGCCGCCGAGACCAGGTAGACGGCGAACGCGGCCGGCATCCATACCGCGAACCACAGCCCGTCCTGCGCCTGCCCGATGGCGCGCAGGTCGAGCGAGTGCGCGGCGAGCGCGGCGGTGATGAGCGCGAACATGTGCGGCAGCTCGTAGGCGAGCCCCTGCGCGAGGAACCGGTACCCGCCGACCAGCCCGAACACCGAGTTGACGCCCCAGCCCGCGAGCCACACCGACCCCCACGCGACGACCTCCATCGCGTTGAACCAGACGACGCCGATCCGCGTCCCGGCCGCGACGCGGTCGCCGAACGGCACCACCAGCGCCGCCAGCGCCGCCGCCGCGGGCAGCGACACGACCCCGATCCTGGTGAGCAGCACGTCCGCCCTCGCCGTGACGCGCCGCTGCACCCTCAGCAGCCGCGCGGCCTCGCGGAACGGCTCGGCCGGACGTCCGGCGAGCGCGCCGCCGAACGACGCCGCCGCGACCGCGAGGACGCCGAGGACCAGGACCTCAACCATCGCCGACCGCCCCGAGATCGGGGTCCAGGCTCGCCACGATCAACCGGGCCTGGGCCAGTTCCGCTCCGCTGAGGAGCACCGGCAGGACGACGGCCGCCTCGTCCCAGGTCTCGCGCGGCCGGACGAGCCGTCCTTCCAGGGCCGCGCCGATGTCGCGGAGCAGGCCGTCCAGCCGGTCCTTCACGA
Organism: Actinomadura sp. NPDC023710; assembly: GCF_040639875.1. NCBI lineage: Bacteria > Bacillati > Actinomycetota > Actinomycetes > Streptosporangiales > Thermomonosporaceae > Actinomadura > Actinomadura sp. NPDC023710. The sequence goes on along the minus strand of NZ_JBFAGB010000005.1, from coordinate 23,546 downwards.
AGCCCCGCGTCATCCATGCCAGGGTGCGCGACCGCCCGACCTTCCGGGCGAACGGTGCGAACCGCCGCGCCAGCGCGTCATCGGCGGCCCCGTCGAGGGCGTCGTCGCGCAGCACGGCGGCGCGCTCCCCGGCCGCCTCCCATCCCGCCACGTGCAGCAGCCGGGACAGGCTGTCGAGACGGGACGCGGCCTGGCGCCCCTCCGTCCAGAACGTCCCGCCGCCGGTGTCGACGGCGGTGACCTCGGCTTCCTGAACGACGTCGCCCTGCAACGTCAGATCTGCTCGCAACCCTGCCGGCCAGTACGACAGCACAGGCCCGAGGGGCACGTGCAGGACGTCCAGCTTCAGCCCGTCCCGGTCCTCAGCCCGGTCGGCCATGTCCGCGTCCAGGTCGAGGGCGGGTCGCGGGCCTCCGGCGACGCCCTCCAGGTCGGAGGCCGAGACGCGCACGCGCGGCTCCGGCATGTCCCGCCAGACCACGCCGATGGCCTCGGCCAGCGCGGGTCCGGGGTTCCCGCACACCACGAGCATCCCGGTCTCCGTGGGCGACACGGCGGGACGCCACCGGCGTCCGCGCAGCGCGCGCTCGATCGCGAGCCGGTCGCGCGTGCCGTCCGCCGCCGAGACGACGAACGGGCGCCGTGCGGCGAACCGTCCCAGCCCCACGGACCCTCCCAGCCCCACGGACCGTCTCAGGCCCACCGGAACGCCCCCTCCCGCCACGCGTAGAGGACGCCCACCAGCAGCAACGCCAGGAAGGCGAACATCTCCACGACCGCCTTGACGCCGATCGACGCGACGACGAGCGCCCACGGGAACATGAAGACCATCTCCATGTCGAAGGCCAGGAAGACCATCGACGCCGTGTACCAGCGCACGTGGTACCGCGACACCGCGTGCTCGGCCGGGCGCGCCCCCGACAGGAACGGCCCGCTCTCGAACCCGCGGGGCGCCGCCGCGAACGAGACCGCGTAGACCCCGGCGACCAGGGCGGCCACCAGCCCGAGAACCGAGAGGACGGCGGCGAACGACGGCATTGCCCCTCCGGGGTACGGGTGAGGTGCTAGTCGCCCTCTACCTGATCAGGTCCCCGATGAAACATCGCCCGGCACCGCCCGCGCGGCGTCAGCCGTGGCGCACGCGGTCGGCCTCGGCGGCGGCGAGGATCATCTCGTCCACGACCCAGCGCGCCTCCGGGGACAGGTCGACCAGGGCGCGCAGCACCTCGGGCCGGATGATGCCCTGCTCGACGTCCCGGCGCAGGGCCTTCAGCGTGAGGTCCTCGCCGATGGGCTCGGACTCCCCGGCGAAGCCGAAGTAGCCGATCGGCACGCCGAAGAACGTGGCGAGCGCCGTCAGGGTCTTCAGCTGCGGGTTCTCCTGCCGCCCGGTGCGCAGCTTCCACACGGTGGTGGACGAGATGTCCTCACCGGTGGCGTGCGCGATGGCCGCGGCCGTCTCCACGTTGTTGCGCGGCGGCTCCGCGTCCGCCGGCCAGAGGTTCTGGATCAGCCACTCGACCTTCTCGGCGAGCGACGCTCCCGGTGGCGCCTCGTCCACACGACGCTGCATTCGGCTCCCCTCCCCCATCGCCGGCGATTTAAGTTGACCACAGCCTCACCCGTCAGCCAAGGACATGCGCCCGGACGCGGGCCCGCCGTGGCGCGCCGCTACCCGCGAGCCACACGGCGGCTCCCTCTCAGGTCGTGGCGGCTCGTCCTGTCCGGTGAACTTCGCAAAGAAACGTTGCAAAGGCCCTTTGCAACTTCTAGTGTCACGGGCATGAAGGAACAGCCGGCCCCGGAGACGATCACCGACCCGCAGCGGGTGCGGCTGCTCGCGCACCCGCTGCGGCGGCGGATCGCCGAGATCATGCGGCGCGGTCCCGTCTCGTCCACGACCCTCGCCCGCGAGCTGGGCGAGAGCACCGGCGCGACGAGCTACCACCTGCGGCAGCTCGCCAGGCACGGGTTCGTGGAGGAGGTCCCCGAGCTGGCGCGCGGGCGGGAGCGCTGGTGGCGGGCGGTGCCCGGCGACCGGCGGCTGCCGGCCTACAGCGAGCAGTCGCCGGGGATGCGCGAGGCCGTGGAGGAGCTGACCCGGCGGGAGTTCGCGAACGAGATGGAGATGCTGGACCGCTACCTGCGGGAACGCGACGAGATGGGCCCGTGGGCGGACGCCCTGCTCTTCTCGTTCTCCACCCTCACGCTGACGCCGGAGCAGGTGCGTCCCTTCTTCGAGGAGTACATCGCGCTCCTCTACCGCTACAAGCGCACGGACGACGATCCGCCGCCCGACGCGCGCACCCTCCACGCCAGGTTCCTGGCGTTCCCGGAGGTCTGAGAAGTCCGGGCCGCCGAGTTGCCGCTCGCCGGCCCGGACGGGCGGAAGCCCGCATCACCACGCCGAACGGCGTGTTTCCACGCAACGCGAACCCCCACCGAAAGGAGAGCACCTCATGCTGCTCTCACGCAAACGACCCTCACCGAAGCGGCGCCTGCTGAAATGGGCGGTCCTGGCCTTCTGGGTCGCGGTCACGGCGCTGGCCGTGCCGCTGGCGAGCCGGCTGCCCGACGTCGTGCAGGCCGACTCGTCCGCCGAACTTCCGCGCGGCGCCCAGTCCACGAAGGTCGACGAACTGGAGGCCCGGTTCGCGGACGGCGACCTGGCGCCGGGCATCCTCGCCTACATCCGGCCGTCGGGCCTCACCGGCGCGGACCGCGCGAAGGCCGAGTCCGACCGCCGCGCCCTCGCCCCGGTGGCGGCCGGGCCGATCGCGGCGCCCGTCCCGTCCCGTGACGGCAAGGCGCTGATGCTGACCGTCCCGCTGCGGGACGAGGGCCTCGTCGGCAACGCGGGAAAGCTCCGCGACCAGGCGAACCGGGACCGGCCACCGGGACTCGACGTCAGGCTCACAGGCCCGGCCGGATCCGCGCTGGACGTGGGCGACGCGTTCCAGAAGGTCGACAAACCCGTCCTGATCGTCACGGTCGTCCTGGTCGCCCTGGCCCTGCTGCTCACCTACCGCAGCCCGATCCTGTGGCTGCTGCCGATCGTGAACGCGGCGATCGCGCTCCAGACGACGGGCGCCGTCGTCTACCTCCTCGGCAAGCACGCCGGCCTCTACGTCGCGGACGGGACGTCCACCATCCTGAACGCGCTGGTCTTCGGCATCTCGACCGACTACGCGCTCCTCCTGCTCGCCCGCTACCGGGAGGAGCTGCGCCGCCATCCGGGCCGCCACCACGCGATGGCCGCCGCGCTGCGCCGCGCCGCCGCCCCGATCGCCGCGTCCGCCGCGACGGTGTCGCTCGGCCTGCTGTGCCTGCTCGCCGCCCGCATGGGCTTCAACTACGCGCTCGGGCCGATCGGCGCCATCGGCGTCCTCGGCGGCCTCGTCGTCGTCATGTCGCTGCTGCCCGCCCTTCTGGTGATCCTCGGCCGCTGGGTGTTCTGGCCCCGCATCCCCCGCTACGGCGACGCCCCGCCCGCGCGCGGCCTGTGGGACCGCGTCGGCGCCCGCATCGCCGCACGTCCCCGCGTGGTCTGGGTGGGCGGGCTGGCGGTGCTCGCCGCCCTCGCCGCAGGCTGCCTCGGCATCAACACCGGCCTGGACCGCGGCCACTTCCTCACCACGACGCCCGGTTCGACGATCGGGGAACGGCTACTGGCGCAGCACTACCCGGGCGGCCAAGGGCGTCCGCTCCAGGTCGTCACCGACGAACCGGACACCGTGGCCGCCGCACTCCGCACGTCCCCCGGCGTCGCCCGCGTCGGGACGCCGGAACGCTCGACGGACGGACGGCTGACCAAGCTCGACGTCGTCCTGTCCGACCCGCCCGACAGCGAGGCGGCGAAGGGCACGGTCCATGCGTTGCGGGCAGCGGTCCCGGAGGCGGACTTCGGGGCGAGCACCGCGCTCCTGGTCGACCTCGCCGACGCGCAGTCCCACGACCGGCGGGTGGTGATCCCGCTCGTGCTGGGGGTCGTCCTGCTCATCCTGATGGCGCTGCTCCGCGCGGTGGTCGCGCCCCTCCTGGTGGTCGCCACGGTCGTCGCGTCCTACTTCGCCGCGCTGGGCGCCGCCTGGCTGCTGTTCCGGTACGGGTTCGGCTTCCCCGCCCTGGACATCCAGGTCGCCCTCATGGGCTTCCTGTTCATGGTGGCGCTGGGCGTGGACTACAACCTGTTCCTCGTCTCCCGGATCCGTGAGGAGGTCGCCGCTGCGGGACACCGCGCGGGCGTCCTGCGCGGCCTCGGCGTCACCGGCGGCGTCATCTCCAGTGCCGGGTTCGTCCTGGCCGCCACGTTCGGCGTCCTCGGCGTCATGCCGATCACGATGATGGTGCAGATCGGCGTCCTGGTGTCCCTCGGGGTACTGCTGGACACCTTCTTCGTCCGCTCCGTCATCGTCCCCGCCCTGGCCCTGGACGCGGGACACCGCTTCTGGTGGCCCGCCCGCCGGCCGGAGACCCCGTCCCCGACCACGCGGCCGACGGAAGTCATCGGCGCGAAATTGCCGTGAATTGCGCGCGGGCTCTCGGTACCCGACCGCCCCCGAGAGCCCGCTCCTTCTTTCACCATAGGGAAGCCTAACCAAAGACCTCGGTTCACATCACGTCGCAGAATCCATTATGAAGCGCGTTATCCGATGTGACAATCGCGACATACCCGACGTCCAGCAACACGCGAATCACCTTACGGCGGTGAGCCCACACAACCCATCCGCCACACCCTTACATCGGCACATGATGACAGGTAACGCCCGAGGTCAGGAGAGGATTCTCGCATAAATACCCCGTCCGGAGAGACGTGATCGTCAATGACCTCCCCTCACCCATCATCCTCGCGGACGGGACCTCTCCGACACATACGGGCAAGTAGGACGAGAATAGGCCAGACGGGTGAAGCCGGTCACCTTCCTCCGCACTTACGAGAATCTTCATTTCCCGTTCTTCGACAACGTCCATTCGACTAACATGTTGTTCGAACGCCCCGGGGACCGGGAATGGCCCCGCTGGGCGGAGAGTCCTTTCGAGGACGCGGAGGGGCGGTCGGGGGGGCCGCCCCTCTCGCATGTCCGTCACAGGTCGAGGATCGCGAAGACGACCTTGCCGGCGCCCTCCGCCAGGGGCCGAGCACCCCAGCACCGGGTGAGCTCCTCCACGACGAACAGTCCCCGGCCCGACTCCCCGTTGAGGTCCGCGCTCTGGACGCGCGGCATCACGCAGTCGGAGTCCTGGACCTCGACCCACACCGCCCCGTCCCGGGCCCGCCCGATCCGGAAGATCACCTCATCGCCCTCCCCCGACGCGTACCGGAGCGCATTGGTGACCAGCTCGCTCGCGATCAGGCACGGCACGAAGTCGTCCACCGCCCACCCGCCCATCACCATCCGCACGAACCGCCGCACCTCCGCCACGGCCTGAAGATCCCGCTTGACCACCATCTCCCCGCACACCGCCTCACCCACGACCTCTCCTCACTCTCTGTTGCCTACGGCACACATTGAGCCACCTTTCGCTTTACGATGTGGTTGCCGTCAGCAAGTGGCAGTCAGTGGCAGTTCAGATGCAGCGATGGCAGATTCCATGGAGAGGAATAAAGGATCATGCCCCCGCGTCGCCCTCGCCGTCCCCGAGAGTCGCCCGCCCTCCTCGCCTTCGGCCGCCAGATGCGCCGACTGCGCGAGGCCAAGGGAGTCAAGCAAGAGACGATCGCTCACATCACGCAGGTGAGCGGACCTCAGGTCAGCAAGATCGAGAATGGCAGGAAGCGAGCCACGAGATCCTTCGTGGAGATCGTGGACGAGTCCTTAGAGGCCGAAGGCGCACTCGTCAGCCTGTGGGAGGACCTCAACAAGGACGGCCACCCCGTCCCCATCTGGTTCGACTGGCCCAAGATCGAGACCGACGCAGCGATGCTGGTGTGCTGGCAGCACTCAGTGATCCCCGGTCTGGCTCAGACGCAGGCCTATGCCCTGACGATCGTGCACGGCAATCATGAGGCCGCAGAAGTGAGGATGAATCGACAGGCCCTCCTCTACAAGGAAGACGACGGCGGCCCGGCTCTCGTGGTCTTCTTGATCGATGAGCAGGTGCTCTATCGCCGGGTCGGGACATCCGAAGTGATGAGGGACCAGCTAGAGCACCTGATCGAACTCAGCACGTTGCCCAACGTCACAGTTCAAGTAGTGTTGGGAGGTGGTGATCACGACGGCAATATGGGAGCGTTCGTGCTCGCCACCATGGCCGATCGGAGCGAGATCGCGTATGCGGAGACCGCCGTACGGTCGATCACGACTGATGACCCCGCCGATCTGTCTGTTCTGGCACGGACCCTAGTCGATCTCCGTTCACGGGCACTCACTCAAGAGATGTCCTGCGAACTCATCAGGAAGGTGGCCAAAGAAAGATGGACCTGACCCACGCCACGTGGCGCAAGAGCAGCTACAGCGGCTCCAATGCTGCTGAATGCGTCGAGCTTGCTGAGCTGCCAGGCGCGGTCGCCGTGCGGGACAGCAAGGACCAGGACGGGCCCGTCCTGCTGTTGACCCGCGAGGCCCTCCGCACCGCCATCCACGCGGCGCCCCCCACGAACCGCTAGAACGCCCCCGGCCAGCCCTCGTCCAGATCCGGTATTGGACGTCTCGGGCGAGGGCGCCGCCAGCCCCACACCCCGCTAGTGCTTCCCCTTGGTTGATCTGTCGACGGCGTCGAGGAACCGCGTCCCCCAATCTCTCAGGTGATCGACGAACTCAGGCGGCTCGATCACGTCGAATGCGGCGCCGACATTGCCGAGCGCCTGCGTGGGCCAGTCCAGGCTGGTGGACACCATCGTGAGCCGGCAACGGTCCTGGCCGACCGGTTCGATCCTGCCCCACTGGCCGACCATCCGGCGTATCTGTTCGGCGGGGGCGTGGACCAACGCGACGACCGTGTGAGCGGAGGGCACCTGGGCCGAGGCCCGCACGAACGCGGCGGCGTCCCCGCCGGGCAGGGGCCGCTGCCGGAAGCCCGTACCGGTGCTGCGCGGCCGGGTCAGCCGATCGAGGCGGAAGCTGCGCCAGTCGTGCCGGGCCAGGTCGTAGGCCGCCAGATACCAGCGGCCCCCGAGCGCCACGAGACGATGCGGTTCCACCTCACGTTCGGTCTGCGAACCCCCGCGCGCCGTGTACTGGAAGCACAGCCGCTCCTGGTCCCGGCACGCCTGGGCGATCGCTGTCAGGACATCCGCCGGGACGACCGGTCCGGTGGGCGTCGCGGAGACGGTCATGGCGCGCAACGCGTTCACCCGAGCCCGCAGACGGGGCGGGAGGACCTGCATCACCTTGGTCAACGCGCGCACCGCCGCCTCTTCCACATCCGCGATCCCGCTCTGCGCGGCGTTCCCCATGCCGACCGCCAGCGCCACCCCTTCCTCGTCGTCGAGCAGCAACGGCGGCAGGACGGCGCCGGGCGCCAGCTGATAGCCGCCATCGGTGCCCCGGGACGCCCGCACCGGGTATCCCAGCTCACGCAGGCGATCGACGTCCCGGCGCAGCGTGCGCTCGGAGATCTCGAGACGGTCGGCCAGATCGGCGCCCGACCAGTGGCGGTGGGACTGCAGCAACGACAGCAGCGTGAGGGTGCGGGAACTGGTGTTGGACATATCCCTCATCATCCTCGACTTCCGGTCAGAAAGTGGCCGGAAGGCCGGTTAGCGTCGTCAGCATGATGACTCGCGAGATCCACCTGACCGCCCAGATCGCAGGCGTCCCCGGCCCTGAGCACTTCACCGTCGCTCAGAGTCAGATCGACGGCGAGGTCGTGGTGCGCACCGATTACCTGGGCCTCGCCGCCACCTACCTCGAACTCATGCGCCCCGACTGCCACCTTCCGATCCCGGCCTGGCAGCCGGGCCGGCGGATCGGCGTCATGGCGATCGGCACCGTGCTGCGCTCGGCCTGCCCGGACCTGAAAGAGGGTGACCTGGTCCAGTCGATGAGCGGCTGGAGCACGCACTCGGCGGGCCCGGCGGCCTCCTACTTCAGGTTGGACCCGGAGGCCTACCCCGACCCCAGTTACCACCTGGGCCAGGGGCCGACCGCCTACTACGGCATCGCCGAGGTGGCGAAGGCCGGCCAGGGCGACATCGTGTTCGTCTCCGGCGCGGCCGGGGGCGTCGGCTCGCTGGCCGGTCAGATCGCCCGCAACCTGGGCGCGAAGAAGGTCATCGGCAGTGCGGGCAGCCAGGCGAAGGCGGACTACCTCGTCGACGAGCTCGGCTTCGACGCCGCCTTCGACTACCACCAGGACCCGGTCGCCGCGCTCAAGGAACTGGCTCCGGAGGGCATCACCGTCTTCTTCGACACCGTCGGCGGGACGCTGTACGACGCCGCTCTCGACGTCGCCGCGCCAGGAGCACGGTTCGCCCTGTGCGGCTCACTGTCCACCCAGTTGGGCGGCGCACCCGACCGCTTCCCCGAGCCCGACCGCACCGCGGCCCAGGCCAGGCAGGTCGAACTGCTGCCGTTCTCCTGCCACCACACGCCCGAGCAGATCTCCGCCTGGCACCACCACTTCCGCACGTCGCTGGACCAGGGTCGCTTCGTGTATCCGCGGACCGTGGTCGAGACCGGCATCGACGGCGTGCCCGGCGCTTTCCTGTCCATGCTCCGCGGCGACCACCGAGGCAACGTCTCCGTGCGGCTGACATGACCGCCCTCCCGGGGGTCGGCCCGACACGATTGCTGACGCGGTCTACTGTCAACATCGCGAACTGATGTCGAAGTTATTGGGCTCCGTCTATCCCAGTGGTGACACTAATCAAGCCCCGCCTCTGGCGTCGCTCGATAGTCAGTTCGATACACTCTACGTATGTGTTCGGTCACGGATATGGATCTCGGTGAGGCGTCCACCAGAGAACTGGTGGACGCCGCCGCCGCGATCGCCGCCGAACTCGCCACCCGCCCCGCACCCGAATCACCTGCGGCGTGCATGGAACTCGCCGAGACGCTGGCGGCCGCCTCCGACGTCCAGGAAAGCGCACTGGCCGGGCTCATCGGGCGGGTGGACGCGGCCGGTGAGATGCGCCGCTGGGGCTTCCCTTCCACCCAGGCGTGGCTGCGGTCACGGATAGGCATGCGCGACACGCGTGCCAAAGAACGCATCACCCTGGCCCGTCAACGCCACCGACTGCCCGCGGTGGCCGAGCTGCTGACCAGAGGCGAGTTGTCCTACGGCTACGCCACCACGGTCGCCGACGCCGTCGCCCGGCTCGATGACGACGACTGCGCCAAGGCCGAGACGCTGCTGCTGGACATGGTCGGCCAGGGCTTCTCGCCCGGAAAGGTCGCCGCGGTCGGACACCGCATCCGCGACGTCATCACCGAACGCGACGGACACGAGCACGCTCCCCAGGACGCTGAGCGTGGGTATGAGCGGTCGTGGATCACCTCCACCCGCTCCCTGGACGGCGGCCGCTACATTCGAGGCTGGCTCAACCCCGAAGACACCGCCAGCTGGGACGGCACCCTGGCCCCCCTGGCCAAACCGGCCGGCCAAGACGACCACCGCGACCTGCCCGAACGAACAGCCGCCGCGCTGTCCAGCGTCCTGTCGGGCGGGCACAAGGCCACCAAGGTCACCGTCATCTGCGACCTGGACACCCTCACCGGCGGCCACACCCCGGCGCGGCTGACCGACGGCACCGCCATCCCCGCACCGCAGGCCCGCCGCATCGCGCTCGCCGCCGGAGTCTCACCCCTCCTGCTCACAGGCGGCCACACACCCCTCTACCTGGGCCACAAGGTCCGCTTCGCCACCGCCGCCCAACGCCAAGTCCTGGAAACCCTCTACCCCACCTGCGCCGTACAAGGGTGCGAGATCCCCGGGACGCTGTGCGAGATCGACCACGTCAACGGATGGTCCCTCGGAAACAGCCCCACCGACATCGACCAACTCGCCCTGTGCTGCGGATGGCACAACCGCTTCAAACACACCAACCCCCACCGAATACACACCACCCGAGATGCCGCCGGCCACTACACCTACCGCCTCCTCCCACCACCCGACCCACGAACAGCCAGCCCACCCACAGTCAGCCCGCGAACACCCGACACACGAACCGCCGATCCAACCAACACCCTCAGCCGGGCCGCGTAGCAAGCGTGCTGCTCTCCGCGCCACCGGTCTCGGGCTGTCTCGGTAGATGAGCAGGCCGGATGACCTGGCTCACCCGGCAGGGCGCCAGAATCCGGTATTCCGATAACGCCACCAGTACAGGAAAGTCCTGTCACCGGGCCACGCTGCCAGCTGAACGCCCCGGGGCTCGAAATGGTCGCGCTCTGGATCGATAGGGCGCCAGCTGGTGTCCAACGACTCGCCGTCCTCGGGCGGCCGGACGTGCTCCAGTACACCCTCATCGCAAGCCCCGTAGTCCTGAAAATTCTGCTGAGCCTCGATCAGTGAGGTTCGGTTGGCTCCGACAGCCCAGTCGGGCCAGCGCAACTGCACATCGTCGTCCTCCCAAAAACAGACCGGGCAGATCTGATAGGAGCCGGGCGCTTTATCCATGGTCAGGTGACCGCAGCACACGCATGGATATCTCAGCTTCATGCCAACATCCTGCCGGACACCACCGAAGCGGGCGGCGGCCGCCGCAGTGACCGCGCGTTCACCAGCTGGGACCTGACCGATCCCGGCGCCCGCCACGGCGCCGGGCGATCCTGGTTCGCCCGGCTCGGCGATCCCGTCGAGAGCCCCTACCGCCCCCTCCGTCGAGGAAGCTGGGGAGTCTCGGTGTCCGAGTAACGATCTTGGGTTCAAGGGGTCAGTGCATCACCGAAAATGATCTTGATCGTTTCGGAGGTGCGAGTGCGGGACTACGGGTTCTCGACGGCTCGGCAGGAGGAGCTGTGGAGTCGTTGGCGTAGTGGTGAGTCGCTGGGCTGTATTGCCAGGGGCATGGGAGCGCCGCTGCAGGAATACCAGAAAAGGCGGGCACGTTCGCTGAGCGAGCGAACGAGTTTCGACGGTCCTGACTTGAGGCGATGCTCCACGCAGCCATTCCTCCGGATCCACGCCGCCACGGCTGCTCCCTTTCGCTGGGCCGGCGTTACGGCATGGGTTTCGTCCCAGACCGCGGCCAGGCGTAGCCGTTCGCCTGGCTGCTGATTCGCGAGCGGGCCGGCATCGAGACAGGCGCGTGCCTCGCGGGCCCTCCGGCCGCGCCGGCCTCATGGAGGGCTAGATCGTCTCAGTGGGGGGTTCGGAATACGCGTCGCGGTGGCCGGGCGTGGAACCCGGAGGTGTTGCCTACGCACCGCTCCCGCTGGTCGTCCGGTTCAGAGCCTTCGTCGGCCGCCCGGCGGACGACCTCGAAGATCGGCCTCGTTCAGCCGAGCGGGCCCACCGTCGCCGGGTACGGGTGTATTCGGGAGAGGATGTCGCCCGGATGCACCGGGTCTTCGTCTACCGGGAGCTCGGGCTTCCGCTCGCCGAGCGGCCGGTTGCTCGACGACGCGGGCACGGACGCGCGCGACCATCTGCGCCACCGGGGGGGCGCAGCTCACAGAGCGCATCGCTCGCCTCCAGGAAACGGTGTCGGCGGTCGACCGCTTGATGGAGGCGCCGGCGATGGGCATGCGGCTGAGCCCGGAGGAGCAGATCGCGATCTTCGGGGACGACGGGCGCCCCTCCTGAGTGGAGGAGGCCGGGCAGCGCTGGGGTGACAGCGCGCGGTGAGCGCAGTACGCCGAGCGGGCGGCCGGGATGGCCCCCGAGGAGTGGAAAGAGGTCACGGCGGAGATGAAAGCGCTCGAAGCCGACCTCGCCGCCGCGAAGGAGGCCGGTATCCCGCCCGGCTCAGCCGAGGCGAGCGTCCTCGCCGAGCGGCACCGCGCGCTGCTCTCGCGGTATTTCGACTGCACGCACTCTATGCAGGTCTGCCTCGGCCGGACGTTCGGCACCGACCCCCGCTTCGCCGAGCACTACGACGCGTCCACGTTCGGCCTGGGGGGCCTGGCTGCGCGACGTGATCTTCGCGAACGCGGGGGCTCGCGGCGTGGGGCCCGCGGGTCGCGACGTGGAGTGGGGTCAGCCGCGTGGGGCGTACATGATGATCAGGACGCCGAGGGCGCAGACGGCCGCTCCGGCGACGTCCCAGCGATCGGGGCGGAAACCGTCCATGACCATGCCCCAGGCCAGGGAACCGGCGACGAACACGCCCCCGTAGGCGGCCAGGACGCGGCCGAAGTGGGCGTCGGGCTGGAAGGTCGCGACGAACCCGTACAGGCCGAGGGCGACGAGGCCCGCGCCGATCCACCACCCGCCCCGGTGCTCGCGGACGCCCTGCCAGATCATCCAGGCGCCGCCGATCTCCGCGACGGCGGCGAGGGCGAACAGGACCAGGGAGCGCGCGATCGTCATGCCGGAACGCTACTCATGTGCGGGAACGTCCCGGCGCGGCCCCGGGACCGGCGAGTCCGGCGAACGGCAGCGGGCAGCACGGCTCCCCCGCGCAGGCGATCAGGTCGTCGCAGCCGGCGTCGAGGGCGTCGCTGAGCGCGGACCGGATGACCTCCAGGTCGGCGATGCGCCGCTCCACCTCCTCCAGCTTCGCGCGCGCCTGGGCGGCGAGCCCCGCGTCGCGACGGCCGTGCCGGTGCCGCGCGGCGTCCAGCAGCCCGGAGACCTCGTCCAGCGTGAAGCCGAGCCGCTGCGCCGTCTTGATCACCCGCAGGACGGTGACGGCCTCGGCCGGGTAGAGCCGGTGCCCGCCCAGCGTCCGGGCGGGTTCGGCCAGCAGCCCGCGCCGCTCGTAGTAGCGCAGCGTCTGCGGGTTCACCCCGGCCGCCTCCGCGACCTGGCCGGAGCGCAGCCCCTCGTACCCGCCGCCCACGGCGATCGGTGTCTCGACCATCCCTGCTCCTCGTCCTGGCCGCCCCACGCTCCGACGGTAACCCTGTACCTCGCTACCGGTTGCAACCCCGCCGGCCGCCGAGCACATCCCCGCCGCCACCGGCCGGGTGGCGGCGGGGACGGAGGGACGCTCAGACGGTCGCGCCGTCGCTGATGTGCAGGACCGCGTCGGCCGTGTCGAGGACGGCCTGGTCGAGCGGGAAGTAGCCCTGCTCGGGGGTGGTGTCGGCGCGCCGGCGGGCGGACGGGATCGCGGCGGCCGGTGTCAGCCCCCAGGTGGTGATGCGGCTCTGCATGCCGCCCTCATAGGTGTCCGGCCCCGGCTCCCCGAGCTTGATCGTTTCGCTGCGGCCCAGGCTGCCGGCGACGAAGACGTACCGCTCGTCCAGGAGGGACGCGAGGATGGCGCCCGTGCCGAACCAGGTGAGCTCCATGTCCGCCATGCGCATATGGCTCGGGTTGCGCTGCAGGTGGGTGTTGTGCGCGAAGACGAACGTCGGGCCGCGCCGGTCCTCGGCGTCCCGTACGGCCAGGAGGTTCTGGGCCATGAGCGCGTCCCGGGCGGCCGCCAGGCGGGAGATGCGGGCGTCTCGCTCGATGCGCTGGCTCGCCCGCTTGTGGTACCGGAGCAGGCCGAGACCGGCGGTGAGGTGGATCTCGGCCCTGGACCACTCGGCGCGCGAGGTCGCCGCGATCAGTTTCGGGGCCCGCTCGTAGAGCGCGGTGAGCATGTCGTCGGCGATCGTCCGCAGCTTGACGGCCTCGGGCGTCGCGCCGATCGACATGGCCGGGTCCATGACCGCCTCCGCGCGGCTCCACCGCCGGTCGTCGCCGGTGAGGGCCGCGATGTCGAGGTCGAGCCCCATGTAGTCGCGGGCGTGTTCGAGGTAGGCGCGCGGGCTGGGGGCGCTGAGGGTCTCCATCGGAGCGTCGAAGCCGTGGAAGGCCAGCCGCTCGTGCGGAGGACGGCCCTCGTTGTGCTCACGCATCCAGGCGACCAGGCGCCGGTTGGCGTCCACGTCCCCCCAGCCGTGCGAGAAGCCCTCGCTCATCACGGCGTCGAGGCTTCCCTTCCCTTCCCGGACGAAGTCGTCGACGGCGAGGGCGGCCACCCGGTCGGTCTCCATGGCGATCGACCGGAAGCCCTCGTCGGCCAGCCGGGCGAACATCTCGTTGCGGATCCGCCCGAAGGACGGTTCCCGGTGCGTCGGCTCGCCGAACGCCAGCAGGTCACATGGAGCGGTCACGAAGTCGCGAATGTCCTGACTCATGTGGTGAAATCGTATCGTTGAAAAAGCGGTTGATACTTTCTCGCCTGTGACCGTCCATCCTCCCCTCCAAGTCTCAAAGCGGTGATCACCCTGCGGCCGTCCGACCTCGCGCGGGAGCACGGTCTGTCGGCGCAGGCCGTGCGCAACTACGAGCGCGACGGGTTCCTCCCGCCCGCGGAGCGCACGCCCACCGGCTACCGGATCTACACCGAGGTCCACGCGGCCGCCCTGCGCGCCTTCCTCGCCCTCGTCCCGGCGTACGGGCACGCGACCGGCGGCCGGATCATGAACGCGGTCCACGACGGCGACCTCGACGACGCCCTGCTGGTCATCGACCGGGGCCACGAGCAGGTGCTCCGGGACCGCGAAACCCTCGCCGCGGTGAAGAACGCGGTGGACCACCTGCTGGCGGAGCCGGGTGTCGAGCGCCCGAACGCCCCCGGGCCCCTGACCATCGGCGAGCTCGCCCATCGTCTCGATGTCACGCCCGCGACGCTGCGCAACTGGGAGGGCATCGGCATCCTCGTCCCCGCGCGGGACCCGGCGACCGGATACCGCGTCTTCCGCGCGGGCGACGTCCGCGACGCCGAACTCGCCCACCTTCTCAGGCGCGGCGGTTACCCGCTGGAGCACATCGCCATGGTGGTCCGGCAGGTCCGGACCGCGGGCGGCACCGAGCCCCTCGCCGAGGCGCTGGACGACTGGCGGCGCAGGCTCACCGCGCGAGGCCTCGCCATGCTCGACGCGTCCGGTCGGCTGGGAGGTTATCTGAGCGTTCTCGACCGCGCCGGGCGGCGAACGGATCGAGGATGAGCAGGCCCTGCAGCAGGAGCGGACCGAGGGCGAGGCTGAACAGGCAGTCGGTGAGCCAGTGCTTGTCGACCACCGTGAGGGCCATCGCCGTGACCGTCCCCGTCACCGCCGCGATGTCGCGGCGGCGGCGCGGGTGCAGGGCCCTCGATGACGCGGGGAACGCGACGACCGTCAGTTGGAGGATGATCCAGACGAGCACGAACCCGTTGAGGGTGTGGCCGGACGGGTAGGCGTCACCGCGGACGAACAGCACATCGGTTCCGCTGATCGGGAACGTCCGGGGGATCGCCGCCTTCAGCAGCACCTGCAGCAGCGAGAGGACGCCCACGATCAACACGCTCGCCAGCGGGTACCGCACCGAACGCGTCCGCATCGCGGCGATGATCGAGAGCGGGACGATGATCCTCGCCAGGTGGCCCCGCTGGCCGAGTGCCGCGAAAACGTCCACGGCCGCCAGCCGCCGGCCCTGGATGTGCGCGTCGCTCCAGTCGTGGACGACGTGGTCGAGGTGGCGGAGCGGACCGTCCAGCAGGACGTCCGCCGTGACGAGCACCATGACCGCCGCCAGTGACGCGCACCAGCTCCTGGACCCCCACTTCACGGCCGGAGCATTCCCAGCCCGCGCCGAAAGCACCCTCATCAAGACGTCAGGATGGCGTGCACTGTGAAGGAGCACATCGAGCCGCTGGTGAAGCGCTGAAGGCGCTCGCCTCAGAGCGGGAACTTACTGGGTACCCCCGAGCGGATTCGAACCGCCGTTACCGCCTTGAGAGGGCGGCGTCCTAGGCCACTAGACGACGGGGGCAGGACCATGACCTTCGCGGTCTCCCGCGCGGCCTCGCCTAGCTTACCGGACCCCGGCCCCCACCTCGAACCGGTTTCCAACCGAACCCCCCACGGCCACCCACCCCACCAGAAATTCGGCCACCAGACGACACGGAGAAACCGCGTGAGCACGACAGAAGAACGCCTCTTGGACGTCGCAGAGAACTATCTAGGCGTACGCCTCAGCCAGGTGACACCGGAGCCAGACAGCAAGGGGTCGCCTCAAAGAGAACAGTGCGGGCCTGGGGGCAGATGGCCGAAGGCCATCTAGCAGTAAGCCCCGCCATAGTGAGGGCGGAGCCCGAACATCGGGGGTTCCAGGAGGTCGCCCTCTGTGAACACACTGCGGGCCCGGGGGTAGTTGGCCGAAGGCCATCTAGCAGTAAGCCCCGCCATAGTGAGGGCGGAGCCCGAACATCGGGGGTTCCAGGAGGTCGCCCCCTGTGAACACACTGCGGGCCCCGGCGAAGGTGGGCCGAAGGCCCAACGAGCAGGGAAGCCCGCCACGTACCCCCGAGCGGATTCGAACCGCCGTTACCGCCTTGAGAGGGCGGCGTCCTAGGCCACTAGACGACGGGGGCGTGTGTCCGCCTGGGCGGACGCAGCTGGGGTACCAGGACTCGAACCTAGACTAAGTGAACCAGAATCACTCGTGCTGCCGATTACACCATACCCCAGTGAGGTACGGGCTCCCGAGCCGTTTCCGGCTGGTCGCTCGCGCCTCGAAGAGACTACAGGACTGCGGGAGTAGGGCCAAAACGATTGGCCGGTCGGAGAGTCATCGAGTGAAGTCGGGCGGTCCGATGTGCTCTCGGCCCCAGGCCACGAGGGGGCGGAGGCGCCGCCAGGACGCGCGCACACGGGCGATGACCTCGTCGGGGTCGGACATCCACGGGTCGGCGGGCCAGCCCTCGCGGGCGTAGAGGGAGCGGTGCCGCAGGAGGTCCAGCCGGGGGTGGCCGGGGTCCGTCCCGCGCGGGCGGGTCTTGAGGCGGTCGCCGGCGATCTCCATGCCGGCGGCGCGGAGATCGTCCACGACGGCCTGCAGCTCGGCTCCGTAGGTGTCGGAGGCGACGGCTTGGCGGTAGCGGCGGAGCTGGTCGGGGGTCGGGGCGTACATGCCGCCCGCGACCATGAGCCCGTCCGCGTCGACCTGGACGTAGAAGCCTTCGCCGGTGTGGCCGCCCTGGTGCGTCTTGTAGGGCGACTTGTCCTTGCTGAACCGGACGTCGCGGTACGGGCGGAAGAGCTTGACCGCGCCGAACTCGTCTTCGAGTTCGGCGCACAGCTCGGTCAAGGGTTCCCGCACGTGGCGCTCGTAGGCGTCCTTGTGGGACGTCCAGTAGGGCTTGCTGTTGTCGGCCTGCAAGCCCTCGTAGAAGGCGAAGGCCTCGTCGCTGAAGCCGGTGAACATCTGGGCCCTCTCAGTCGCGGGCGATGACCCGGTTGGTGAGGCTGCCGATGTTCTCGACGGTGACGGTGACCTCGTCCCCGATCTCCAGGGGGCCGACGCCGGCGGGGGTGCCGGTCAGGATGACGTCGCCGGGCAGCAGCGTCATGACCTGGCTGACGTACTGGACCAGGGTGGGGATGTCGTGCAGCAGCAGGGACGTGCGGGCCTCCTGCCGGACCTCCCCGTTGACGGTCGTGGAGATCGCCAGGTCGGCGGGGTCGACCTCGGTCTCGATCCACGGGCCGATCGGGCAGAACGTGTCGAAGCCCTTGGCCCGCGTCCACTGCCCGTCCTTCGCCTGGAGGTCGCGGGCGGTGACGTCGTTGGCGCAGCTGTAGCCGAGGATGACCTCGGCGGCCCGGGACGCCGGGACCTCGCGGCACATCCGGCCGATGACGACGGCGAGCTCGCCCTCGTGGTCGACGCGCTCGGACAGCTTCTGCGGGTAGGCGATCGCCTCTCCCGGGCCGATCACGGCGGTGGACGGCTTGGAGAACAGCACCGGCTCGGCGGGCGGCTCGTCCCCGCCCATCTCGCGGACGTGGTCGGCGTAGTTCTTCCCGATCGCGATGATCTTGCTGGGCAGGATCGGCGCGAGCAGCCGGACGTCGGCGAGCGGGAGGCGCTGCCCGGTGAAGGTCAGCTCCCCGAAGGGGTGGGCCGCGATGACGGCGACGGTGTTCTCCTCCACCACACCGAAGGACATGCCGTCGTCGGTGGAGAATCTGGCGATACGCATGGTCAAGAGCCTAGTACGCCGACCAGAAGCCGCAGGCCCTGCCGGTCGGTCCCGGGCCTGCCGTTCAGAAGCCGCAGGCCCTGCCGTTCAGGACGCAGGACTTCGGAGTGGACGCCGTTCCGGCCGCGCCGAACTGGATGTCCCACGTCGCGCCGGGCTGGATCGCGGGAACGCCGTCCAGGTTCCTGATCTCGACGGTGGAGCCGCCGTGCACGAGCCGGGCGCCCCAGATGTTCTTCACGTCCGCGCCGGGGGCCTTGAACGTCACCTTCCACGCCGTCAGGGGCTTACTGGTGCGGTTCGTGATGACCATCTTGCCCTCGAAGTACCCGCTGTCCTGCTGGACGAGCTGGTACGTGATGCCCTTGCCCTGCACGACCGGCCCGATCGGTGCGGTGGTCACGGGAGGCGGCGTGCCGGGCTGCCCGCCCGGCTGCTGCCCGCCCGGCTGCTGCCCGCCGGGCGGCTGGGGCGTGGGGACCCCGGACTGCGGGGGCGTCGCGGGCGCGCTGCCCCCGGGCGAGGGCGCGCCGGGTGACGCGGGCCCCGCGCCACCGCCCGGCGCCGGAGTGCTCGCCGCCGGGGACGCCTGCTTGGCGGCCTTGCCCTCCGTCTCGGAGCCGCGGCCGAGCATCAGCGCCACGACGCCGACCAGGACGAGGACCACCACCAGTCCGATCAGCAGGAGGAGGATCACCGGCCGCCGCGAGCGGGGCGGCGGCGGCCCGCCGGGCAGCCCGCCGGACGGCGAGGCCACCGCGGGCGGGGGCATCGGCGGGACGGTCGCCTCGTGGTGCGGGGGCATCGTGCTCTGGGCGGGAGGCGGCGCCCCGGGCATCCCGTAGGCGAACGCCGGGCCGCTCTCCGCCCGCTTCGTCGTCTCCTCCTCGGAGGCGAACTGCTCCGTCCACGGCGCCTCGGCGGACATCGGGGCGGCCACCTGCGCGTGCGGCGCCTGCTCCGAAGGCGGCATCCGCTCCGGGACGGGGCCCGGCTCCGGAACGCGCTCCTGGTAGGGAGCGGGGGGCTGGGCGTACACCGGAGCCGGATTCGCGCCGTGCTCGAAGGCGGCCGGCTGCGCCGGTGGCGGGACGGCCGGAGCCGCCTGGGGCGGGACGGCCCGAGTGGGCTTGGAGGGCTGCTCCATGGGGATGTCCGCGAAGGTGACCGGCGCCTGGAACGCGGTCACGTCCAGCTCGTCCACGGTGTCCGCGGGCGGCGGCTTCTGGAAGGCGATGGCCGGGCCGTCCTGGAGCGTCGAGTCGAAGTCGTCCTCCGGCTCGTCGCCCGGGCCGTCCTGGTAGGTCGTCTCCAGATCGTCCTCAGGATCGTCGGAGGGAAGGTCCTGGAAGGCCACGCCTTCCACCTGGGGGACGTCATGGGTCGTGACGTCCCCGTCGAAGAGATCGTCCACCAGATCGTCGTCGGCGACCGGTTCGGCCACCGTCCCCGGCGGCGCCGGCTCTGCGGGCGCGGTGGGCTTCCTGGTGACGCCGAACTCGGCGGTCGTCTTGTGGTCCGGGGGAACGTACCCGGAGTCCTCGCCGCTCAACTCGTCCACCTTCCACTGACGCCGATCTCATGGAGTCCGACGACCGGCGCGACGGATCGGTTCACCACCCGTCCCGAAGGCTTCAGCCTGCGGGAGCCGGTTCGAGTCCGCGGCGCGCGGCCTGCCGCATCTGCCGATTGAGCGTAGCGGTGATCAGCTCGATCGCGTCGGGAGTGGTGGCGTCCTGCGCGCCGCTGAGCCACCGTGTCGCCTCCGCCAGCAGCTCGTCGGCCGCGTGGTCGGCTCCGGCGTCGGCCATCCGTCCGAGGACGGCGCCGAGGCGCAGCGCGGCGTCGGCGCTCCCGGACTCGGCCGCCCGCCGGTACCAGCCGGCCGCCTGCTCCAGGCGGCCCTCGCGCTCGTACGTCTCGCCGAGGCCGAACGCCACGTCGGCCCAGGTCCCGTCCGTGGGACGCCCAAGGTCCTCGGGGCTCCAGGGTCGGACAGGCATACGATCACTCCGGCAGGTCGAGTCGTAGGGACATCGGTTCAGGGACATCGGTTCACAGGCACACCGCCTGAAAGGCGACACGGCGCGCGGAAGCCTCGCACGTGCCGTGCAGGCTCCTATAGTGGATCCTTCAACTGAAATCCGCTACCGGTTTCGTCGCTTTGGCGAACTTTCTGTGTGACCGTACCGATACTCACGGAAAGATGCTCGTTCATTCGAACGAGCGGGATCACTCCCCGCATTTCCGCGAGCACCGGCGCGACACGTCCCGCGACACGGCTAACGCACCAGATCCTGGTAATCCGGGTGCTTGCCGATCCACTTCTTGATGAACGGGCACAGCGGGACGACCGACCGGCCCTTGGCGCGGACATCGTCCAGGGCGCCGCGGGCCAGCGCGCTTCCCACGCCCTTGCCCTCGAACGCGGAGTCGACCTCGGTGTGGGTGAACACGACGGCGCCGTCGCCCCGCTCGTACTCGGCGAATCCGGCGAGGTCGCCGTCCACCCTGATCTCGTAGCGGCCCTGCTCGGCGTTGTCGGTGATCTCGGTGCTCATGCCCTGATAATGCCCGCGTACGCCGAGAGATTCCTGTCAGCCCGCCTCGTAGCCGGCGCGGAGCAGGCAGTAGGTGACGGCCTCCTCCAGGGCCTGCCAGGACGCGGCGATGACGTTGTCCTCGACGCCGACGGTCCCCCACTCGCGCTCGCCGTCGCCGGACTCGACGAGGACCCGGGTCCGCGCGTCGGTGCCGTGCGCGCCCTCCAGGATGCGGACCTTGTAGTCGACCAGTTCCAGTCGCGCCAGCTCCGGGTAGAGGCGGCCGAGGGCGATCCGCAGCGCGTTGTCGAGGGCGTTGACGGGGCCGTTGCCCTCGCCCGTCGCGATGATCCGCTCGCCCTTGGCGTGCAGCTTGACGGTGGCCTCGCTGATCATGGACCCGTCCGGGCGGCGCTCCACGATCGACCGCCACGACTCGACCTCGAAGTGCCGCTGCCGGACGCCGGTCAGCTCCTCGCGCAGCAGCAGCTCGAACGAGGCGTCCGCCGCCTCGAAGGTGTAGCCGGTGGACTCCAGCTCCTTCACCCTGTCCACGACGGCCTTGGCCTTCTCGCCGGACAGGTCGTAGCCGAGCTCGCGGCCCTTGAGCTCGACCGACGCGCGCCCGGCCATGCTGGACACCAGCATCCGCATGTCGTTGCCGACGGCGGCCGGGTCGATGTGCTGGTACAGGTCCGGGTCGATCTTGACGGCGGACGCGTGCAGCCCGGCCTTGTGCGCGAACGCGGACACGCCCACGTACGGCTGCTGCGAGCTCGGCGCGACGTTGGTGACCTCGGAGACGGCGTGCGCGATCCGCGTCATCTCGGCGAGCTGGGCGTCGGAGACGAGGCTCATGCCGCGCTTGAGCTGGAGGTTGCCGACGACGGTGAACAGGTTGGCGTTGCCGCTGCGCTCGCCGTACCCGTTCGCGCAGCCCTGCACGTGCGTGGCGCCCGCCCGGACGGCGGCGAGCGTGTTGGCGACGGCGCAGCCGGAGTCGTCGTGGCAGTGGATGCCGACGCGGACGCCGTGGCCGACGACCTCGTGCACGACCTCGGCCAGTTCGTCCGGCAGCATGCCGCCGTTGGTGTCGCAGAGCGCGACGACGTCGGCGCCGGCCTCGGCGGCGGTGCGGACGGCCTCCAGCGCGTAGGCGCGGTTGGCCTTGTGGCCGTCGAAGAAGTGCTCGGCGTCCAGGAAGACTCGTTGGCCCTCCGCACGCAGGTGGGAGACCGTGTCGCGGATCATCGCGAGGTTCTCCTCCAGGGTGGTGCGGAGGGCCAGCTCGACGTGCCTGTCGTGACTCTTGGCGACCAGGGTCACGACGGACGCGCCGGAGTCGCGCAGGGCGGCGACCTGGGGATCGTCGGCCGCCTTCACCCCGGCCCGGCGGGTCGCGCCGAACGCGGTGAGCTGCGCGTGCCTCAGGTCGAGCTCTGTTCGAGCCCGCCTGAAGAACTCGGTGTCCTTGGGGTTGGCGCCCGGCCAGCCGCCCTCGATGAAGCCGACGCCCAGGTCGTCCAGATGTCGCGCGACCGCGAGCTTGTCGGGCACGGAGAGGTTGAGCCCCTCCTGCTGCGAGCCGTCGCGCAGGGTGGTGTCGTAGACGTGGAACGCGTCGCCTTGCATGTGAGAACCCCCAGGGGGATCAGCGCCAGGACACAAAAAAGACCCCTCACGGACGTGAGAGGTCTGCGCGCCGGCGGTGTCCCGTTAGCTGCCGGCGCGCCAGCCGATAATCACGAGGCTGTGGCGCATGATGCGCCCAGTCTGCCACACGGTCCGCGGATCTGGGACATCCGTCTCAGATTCTGGGACGTCGTCCCGCCGGACCCGTCCGCCGCACCGGCGGCGTCCCGCCACCACGGAGCCATACCGCGCTTTTCTCCACTTGGAGTTCATTGCACACTAAAAAACGATTACCAAGCAAAAGATCACGGCAATACATTTCTCACCTCGGAATGCACTTGCGCTTTCACGGTAAAACGAAGAATGATCGCACTGTCCGCCGGAGGAAGGGGATCCGATGAGCGGCGAACCGGTCCGCGGGACGGTGGCGTCCTGGGACGACGAGGCCGGCTGGGGAGTGCTGGTCTCACCCGACGTGCCCGGCGAGGTCTGGGCGCATTTCTCGGCCGTGCGCGCCGAACCGGGCGCCTTCGCCTCCCTCGACCCGGGCGAGAACGTGCTCTTCACCTGGGAGGAGGCCGAACAGGACGGCTACGCCTACCGCGCGCTGGACGTGCGGTCGGTCGGCCGCGGCTGAGCATCGGGGCGGCGGGCTGATCACGGCCGTCCACCCGCCGTGGGGGACGGCGAACCTTTTCGAAGGGAATTCCTGGAATGCGCATGCACACATTCGGCCGGACCGCGGCCGCTTCTGGAACGGCGCTGGTGATGGCGCTCGGCTCCGTGTCCGCCGCGTCCACCGCAACCGCCGCCGAGCGCCCGGAACACGCCGCACCCACCCATTACTACGTGTTCACACAACGGCACCAGTCATTCGTGTACCACGACTCGGTCGGCACGTTCCGCGCGCAGGTGAGGCTGACCGGGCCGCACTCCAGGCGCTACCCGATGCCGTGGATGTTCCAGATCACCAGTGCGAAGCTGCGGGCGATCGCGCGCGGCAACGCCGTCTGCACGGCGACCGGGCTGAACGGCCGGTACCACGACCGGCACGTCATCCCCGTCGGCTACGTCTGGCACTCGACCGTCGCACCGCACCGCGCCCGGAAGGTGTACACGCTCTCGGGCACCTGCACCTTCGCGGTGCAGGTCGGCGGCCGGCCCGGCCGCGCCTTCGTCGGCTTCTCGTTCCACTACGCCGTCAACCCGTCCTCGCGGGGCGCCGGCCCGGCGAGCTCGGGCCCGGTCGTCAAGACGTCGGTGCAGATCCGCCGCTGAGCCGCCCGGCCCGGCGGGGGGGGGGCGCCGCCGGGGGGGCGGGCCCCGCGCCGGGGGGCGCGGCCGTCGACCTCGGGGGGGGGCGCCGC